>JAMCWE010000052.1 GCA_023475265.1 Bacteroidota bacterium | reverse complement strand
ACTGGACTCAAGCCATAGCCAAGATGAAAGATAGTGTTGTACTGTTATTTATACGGGATAATATTCATAAGATTATTGAGAAATTACAAAAACATTTTTTAAGGAATATTGAACCTGTAAGACCTAATAGAAAATTTCCAAGAAATCCTAAACCTAAAAGGCATTATTATATGACGTACAAACCTATATCGTAGAGATGATTCATGCTTAACTTAATGACATTGCCGTTGATAGGAGGAGAATATCTTTTTGCATCTCGCCGTTTGAGGGGGCTACTTCCCTTTTCATTTTTTGTCATGCTTAACTTAATGTCTTTGCTCTGTCTTGGTTTGATAGTAACTGCCGTTAATCACTTTGTATTTCTTTCCCACAATGAGGACAATATTTTTTTGTTAATTGCTTTTTTGACTTTTGAAACTCTTCTACAAATCCAGCACCTAAAATTCCTGTTGGCAATGCAAACAAACCTATACCTAATATTGATACAATAGAAGCAATTATTTTCCCTTCACCTGTAATCGGATACACATCACCATAACCTACAGTAGTTAATGTTGCAACTGCCCACCACATAGTCGTAGGTATGTCCGCAAATTTTTCTGGTTGAACATTATTTTCGAAGTAATACATAAGTGCAGATGCAATTACTAATAAGATTATCATTACCAATGAAGTAATTATTAGTTCTTCTTTCTTTGATTTAAATACTCTTACTAATAAAGCAAGAGATGAAATATATCTTGCTGCTTTAGCAATTCTGAATATTCTCATTAGACGAAAAACACGAACAATTCTTAAATCCAAGCCCGTAAATGGAAGATAGAAAGGAAGAATAGCTATCAAATCAATCAGAGCCAAAGGAGTCATTGAGTAACGTAAACGACCATGAATTGGTCTCGAATATTTTTCATCAGTTACACAAGACCAAACACGTAAAAGATATTCTATCGTAAAAACTATTACTGAGAAGTACTCAAAACTATCAAGGAATACTTTATAGTCATTTTCAATCCACTTAACAGAACCAAGAATAACTGCAATAACATTTAACAAAATCAGAGGCAATAGAAATATGTCATCAAGTCTTCCTACTTTGTCGTCAGGCTTTGTATTTTCAAGTATTTCCCAAATTCTATTTCTTATTTTCATTTTATTTCTCCACGGCTGTTGCAATGCCATAGCGACGGTGTTCATTCCCTATCATGACTGGACTATGAAAGACTAGAAATTTAATACTTATTCCAATCCATGACCCAATTTCGTCCAGTTCGATGTATAGGTTTATATACAGGTTCTTTATATTCAGGATTAGAGTAAAATTTTCCGCAATCTTTATTCAAACAAAGCCATCCATTATCTTGAACCTTCAAAGGTGATTTTATACCTTTATGCAAACATGATATGCAATAAGCTAAATTATCTTTGGTGTTATGGAGAATTCCAATCTTTTCATCAAACTCATAATCATCAATTGGATTTTTTATTTTTTTGTGAAGGTAAATGATATATAATACTGCTATGAAGAGTAACGACAACAGTACAATTGGCAATAATAACAGAATAGATTTGGGTACATTTTCACTTAATATATTTGTCAATGGATTCTGAATGGCAAACCAAATTGTTCCCGCCATTGTAACAAGTGCAGTTCCCAACATTGTTATTGATATTTTTATAACATTTGATTGAATTTCTTCACTTAATTTAGACATTGTTCGCCTATAACATTTTTTATACAATTTCTTTTAACTATTTGTACAATTTAAAAAGCAAATGCCAATAATTAAACGAATACAAAAAGTGAATACATCGTTACCATATTTGGTAGCGTATTAAATTACTAACTTCTCATTGGTATTGTTTTGCATTTCTACTTTGTTATCATCCAACTCAATTGGACTTTGTTTATTAATTTTATTTTTAGAAATCTTGCTAAATATTTTTACTATTTTTTTCTTTGCCTCATCAGCTTTTTCACCTTCAATCACTTCACGTTTTAAAACTTCTTTTAATACAACTTCTTTAATCTGTTCAGATGTAACTTTAACATCAGGAGATATTTTTCTGAGCTCTCTTCTCATTACATCAATTATTGAATCACTTAGTATTAGTGCACTTAAAAAGAATTTGCTTAAAGCCTGCTTTTGTGAATTATATTCATAAAGAAATGATTTTAACCATCCTTCTTTTGAAAGAAGAGATAGCTTTTCTAAGTCATCAGCATTTTTGTAATTCATGCTAAGGAAATCAAATTCAAAGACTAATTCTTTGTCAATAGGTTTTGTAAATGTAACTTTATATACTTTCCAAAGTACGCCATTTGTTAATACAACGAAATCAATACCTTGGTTAGCAGCATAATCAATAGCTTGTTTCACGAAGCTATCTTTTAATTCTAAGTCAATTGCTTTGACTTCTAATAAAAAAGCAAGTTTACTGTTGAGTTTTATTGCTAAATCACAATAGGTTGAACGAATAATAAATTCAGAAGTAATTTCCGAATATTTATCATATCCAAAAATATCTGAAAGCATATCAGTAATAATGATAACAGTATCCGATTCATTTACGTCCCTGGACTTAGCATTATTTAAAATCGGTTGGAATTTTTTAATGCCGGAACTTAAACGATCATATACCTTTGATGAAATATTCGCCATCTCATACCTCTATTAATTATAAATTATTTATTTGACGCATTTACAATATATTGCATTAAACTCCTTCTATTCGAAAAAAAATATTTTTTTCTTAAGCTCTCACATCCTTCTTCAAAAAATTCTTCCTCTCCTTCCCTCCCAAAAAATTAAAATGCAGGTGAAGCCGTATGGAGAAACAGCTCCACCCACATGGTCTATCTGGGCAGGATAGGAGAAATTAATTTTTAAGAACAAATATTCGGTCTAAAACAATCTACCGCCATTTTTCTAATGCGGCGCAGTTGTTGATACCGGGTTACTCCATGCTCCCTTTTCTTCACCTTTAAATGCACGCACTCTCAGCCAGTATTTTTTGCCGGATGTTAATCCTGTATAAGTGAATTTAGAAGTTTTGCCGGTGGCGCCCGCATTCGTCCAGCTATCCGGGTTATCTGCTGAAATTTGGAATTCATAACCCGAAGCCGTTTTTACACGGTCAAAGTTTATATCAATCTCGCCCGCTTCATCGCCGGTTGCCGCCGAAAGATTGGTTACCTGTTCAAGCGGATCAGGCACTCCTTTATCCGATGAAATTGGAAACCCGGTGGTTAATAAAAGATTCATGTCGTCCGTTTTGCCGTTTATCTCATCCACAATGGAAGCGTCTATCTTCTCAAGATTTTCCCTGGCGGCATCTCTTTCCGCAAGTGCCTGCTTTTGTTTATCCTTTAAAGCGGCCACTACTCTTTCTTTCTCTTCTAATGCGGTTGTCCCGGTTTGATAACTGCTTAGCTTCGCGCTGTCTACTGCTACCTTAGCTTCGCTGCCGGTTAATACACTGTGACGGTTTTTTGTTGTCTGAATTTCTTCATCAACGCTTTTGCCTTTCAGATCGGATTTTACTCTAGACATTTCTCTCTCCTCTAATATAGATTATTACGTAACTGTGATTTATTTCACCGCTTTTTGCGGTTTTGCTCAATTTTCGCACTTTTCCCTTAGGAAAAATCTTTTCCCCTTAAGGGATTTTCCTTTTTCCTTTAGGTAGAACCTTCTTGCCTTTGGGGTTTTTCTTTTTTCCTTTGGCAAAATCTTTTTCCCTTACATGATTTTTCTTTTTCCTTAAGGCAAACCTTCTTTGCCTTAGGGTATTTTCTTTTTCCCTTTAGCAAAAACTTTTTTCCTTACGGGATTTGTCTTCTTCCTTACGGTAAAATCTTTTTGACTTAGGGGATTTTCTTTTTCCCTCTATGGAATTTTTATTTACCTCAAGAGTTTACGTTTTCCACTAAAGGAATTATACATCACTCTTGATCATTTTAAGTCGCCATTCGCAGAACATCAAAATCTTAATCTTTCTTTTAATCTTAATCGAACTGAAAATCGAAAATGAATGAGATTATGTTTTGCGATAGACGGGATTAAGAAAATAGTAATCACGTTTGCATAACATAAGTCATCAAAGAAAACAAATCATTTAGGAATCAAAGAACTAAACGAAAAAATCACAAATAAATTGAACTGATAATAATTTTAAATAATGAGGGAGAATAATTGAGAGTAACTTTAATATGTTTTCCAAACCTTTTGCTGCCCTTTTCAAATTCTACTAATCCTTTTATGTGCTGCATATTACTTTATATTTTCCCACAAACTTTATAATAAATAATCGCTGCTGGCAAAAAATAGAAATAATATTTTAGAAATCCAACGATTGCAAAATTATTTATTAGATTTTTAGGAATACAGGTATAGAGGTATAATGGTATAAAAAATAACGGTATAAATAAGAAACATGTCCCCTATACTTTTATACCCCTATACCCTATACCCACATCTCCCATCCATCGCAAACCGACAAATAAAAATTTTTTGTACTTTTGCTTATAGAAAAATCCCATTAACCAAAAGGAACAAAATGAAATTTGCCAAAAGACTTGACAGGCTTCCACCTTATCTTTTTGCTGAACTAAATGCAATCAAACTTCAGAAGCGGCAGCAAGGTATCGATATGATCGATCTTGGTATGGGCAATCCCGATCAGGCGACACCAAAATTTATAATTGACAAATTGAAACAAACTGTTGACGATCCGAAGACGCACAGGTATTCAAGATCAAAAGGAATTCCGGCAATCTTAAAAGCAATTTCCAGAAAGTACAAAAGAGACTTTGATGTGGATATCGATCCGGAAACTGAAGCAGTTGCAACAATAGGAAGCAAGGAAGGCTTGTCGCATCTCTGTCTTGCGCTTCTTGATGAAGGTGATGTTGTGCTAGTCCCAAATCCAACTTATCCCATTCATATATACGGCGTAACTTCGGCCGGCGCTAATGTTATTTCAATTCCTCTAAGCGAAGAAAATAATTTTGTTCCGGATATTTCGTTAATCACCCGCGATATGTGGCCAAGACCCAAAATGCTAATTCTGAATTTTCCTGCAAACCCAACTACTGCTGTTGTTGATTTGGATTACTTGAAAGAAATAGTTGCCTATGCAAAAAAAACCGATATGATTGTTGTTCACGATATGGCATACAGTGATATTGTTTTTGACGGAACAAAAGTTCCATCCATTCTTCAGGTTCCCGGAGCGAAGGATGTTGCAGTTGAATTTTTTACAATGTCGAAAAGTTATAATATGGCTGGCTGGCGTGTTGGTTTTTGTGTCGGCAATCCTGATATCTGCAAAGCTCTTGCCAAGCTGAAAAGTTTTTATGATTATGGAATTTTCACACCGATACAGGTTGCAGCAATTGCTGCGCTCGACTCACCTCAATCGATCACTAAAGAAATTGCACAAGTTTATTACAACCGCAGAGAAGTTCTGGTTGATGGATTGAACAGCATCGGATGGAATGTTAAGAAACCAAAAGCCAGCATGTTTGTTTGGGCGCCAATCCCGGAAAAATTTAAATCGATGGGATCGATTCAATTTTCTAAATTATTGATTGATAAAGCTGAAGTTGTAACTTCACCCGGCGCTGCTTTCGGAGAATACGGTGAAGGTTATTTAAGAATTTCCATGGTAGAAAATGAGCAGCGGATTAAGCAGGCGATAAGGAATATTAAAAAAATGATGGACACTTATCCGCCGAAATAATACGAAGGCGAGATGGAAAATGTATAATGTGAGATGGAAGATGGTTGATGAAAAAAGGAGTAATGGAATTTTGGAATAATGGATAAGAACACATTACAAAAAATTTTAAACGATAAAACTTCCGGTTCTTCTGAGATTTTAATTAATCTTAATAATTATTTTAAGAAGATTATTGTTGAACCGGATAAATTCAGATTAACAATACAGCTAGCTAAAAAGAAATTCTCACACTTTTCATCGATTGATAATTACCTCAAGTCTCTGGAAAAAATTTATTCAATAAAAGATCAAAATGAATTAAAAGATTTTATTAATTCATTTGATAAAGAACATCAAACTAAATATCAACAGCTCTACAAAAATGCCAAACCAATTCTTCAGAATATAAAAACCGTCATCGCTATTTCCAACAGTAAAACCCTTATTGAAGTTTTTAAATTATGGAGGAAAGATAACAAGCAATTAAAAGTTATTGTTTGTGAATCGCGTCCTAAAAATGAAGGAAGAATATTTGCTAAAGTATTGTTAAAAGAAAATATAAAAGTTGAATTCATTACTGATTTTATGATTTCACTTTACATACCAAAAGTCGATGCAGTTATTTTAGGCGCTGATTCAATTTTAAAGAATGGAAGCATAATCAACAAGGTTGGAAGTTATACGGCGGCTGTAATATGCAGGCACTTCAAAAAACCTTGTTATGTTTTGACCACAAAAGAAAAACTAAGCAGCAAACTTACATTTAATCAAAAAGAACAAAGCAAAAGTGAAGTGTGGAATTACAAGCACAAAAGCTTAACCATAAAAAATCTTTACTTTGAAGAAGTACCAAAGAAGTATATTACAAAAATCATTTCTGATTAATTTAATCTACCAACCTCATGTAATATATTGATTAATCCAGTTATGAACCTTTGCGTTCTTTGCGATTTCCTTTGCGGACTTTGCGTGAGAAATTCTTTCTTCCACGCACCCGCCCGACCGAACGGTTGTTCGGGCAGGAAGGCGCAAATAATTACGCAAAGTTTGCCAAAAACTCCTTTGCAAATAAAAAACTGTTGTTCTAATTTTCATCTCAAAATTTTACGAGGTGATTATGAAAACATTAAAGTTCATTCCAGTTCTTTTAATTCTATTTGTAATTTCTTCTTTCCCGCAGAAGAAAGATTTAACAATTGAATTAGTAACCACAAAATCCTATTCCCTTTTCCCCAAAAGATTAGCACAGCTTCAATGGCGTCCCGGAGTTAACAGTTTTTCATTTGTTGATAATACAAAAGGCAATGAAAAATTAGTTTCGGAAGGAATAAAATCCGATAAGCAAGAAACTCTTTTAACTCTTAATGAACTCAGCGATAAATTCATGGAATCAACTCACCAGCAGTTGAATAGTTTTCCATCAATTGAATGGATTGATAAAAACAATTTCCGTTTTTGGAATAATGATTCGCTTTGGAGCTTTAACGTCGAAAGTAAATCATTAACTCTGCTAAACAGTGTTTCCGCTGGCGCAGAGAACCTGGATTATACAAATAAGAACTATGCAGCTTATACAATTAAAAATAATTTATACATCGCAGTTAACAACGAGCAAAAACAAATTACAAATGATTCCAACGAGGGAATTGTAAATGGTCAGCTCGTTGCGCGAAATGAATTTGGAATTGACAAAGGAACTTTCTGGTCGCCGGATAATAATTATCTCGCTTATTACCGGAAAGATCAAACGATGGTTACGGATTATCCATTGGTTGATATTTCATTTCATCCGGCAAAGCTTGTAAATATAAAATATCCAATGGCTGGAATGACAAGCGAAGAAGTCACGCTTGGTATTTATGATCTTAAAACCGGTAAAACGATTTTCTTAAAGACCGGCGAACCGAAAGATCATTATTTAACCGGCGTTTCTTGGGATCCAAATGAAAAATACGTTTACATTGGAATTTTAAATCGCGATCAAAATTATGTTCAGAATCTAAAATATGATATTGCTACGGGTAATCCGCTTGATACTTTGTTTGAAGAAGCAAATGCAAAATATGTTCAGCCGCTTCATGGAGAGAGCTTTGTCAAAAATCATCCGGATGAATTTATTTGGATTTCTCGACGCGACGGATGGAATCATCTTTATTTATACAACACAAATGGAAAATTGATAAAGCAATTAACTAAAGGTGATTGGGAAGTTACAGAATTAAACGGATTTGATGTGAAAGGAGAAAATGTATTTTTCACAGCAACAAAAGAAAGTCCGCTCGATCGTGATTTTTATGAAGTAAATATAAAATCCGGTAAGATTACAAGGATTACATCTGAATCCGGAGTGCATAGAGTAACGCAAGATGATAATGGAAATTATTTTTTAGATTCTTACAATAACTTAACAGTTCCAAGCGATGTATTGCTGCTTGGTAAAGAAGGAAAAGTGTTAAGAACGATTTTGAAAGCTGACAATCCTTTGAAAGATTATAATTTGGGAGAGACAAAATTCTTCAAACTAAAAAGCAAAGATGGTTTTGACCTTTACTGCCGAATGATCTTGCCGGCAAATTTTGATTCAACAAAAAAATACCGCGCACTCGTTTATGTTTATGGTGGTCCCGGAATTCAGTTAATTACAAATAGCTGGCTTGGCGGCGCCGGACTTTGGCTAAATTATATGGCTGAACATGGCTATGTTATTTTTACATTGGATAACCGTGGTTCGGCAAATCGCGGTCTAGCTTTTGAGCAAACTACATTCAGACGTTTAGGAACTGAAGAAATTGAAGATCAAACTCTTGGAACTGAGTATTTAAAATCTCTTCCTTTTGTTGACTCAACAAGAGTCGGAGTTTTTGGCTGGAGCTTCGGCGGATTTATGACAACATCTTTGATGACAAGAAGACCGGGTTTATTCAAAGTTGCTGTTGCAGGCGGTTCCGTAATTGATTGGAGTTATTACGAAGTTATGTACACCGAAAGATATATGGATACTCCGCAGCAAAATCCTGAAGGATATAAAAATTCATGTTTGCTTAATTATGTTCAGAATCTAAAAGGAAAGCTTTTAATGATTCATGGAACGATGGATGGAACAGTTGTTTGGCAGCATGATTTAATGTTCATTAAAAAATGCGCTGATCTCGGAATACCGGTAGATTATTTTGTTTATCCTGGACAAGAGCATGGAGTCAGAGGAATCGATACATTCCACATGTACAACAAGATTACAAATTATTTTAATGATAATCTGTAAAGAAAATTTTGTTGAATGTTTAAAGGGATGAGATTATTCTCGTCCCTTTATTATTTTAAATCGAAATTAATTTTCTACTCTTTTTATTAAATCTTAAAGTAAGCAAAACTGCGGAGGTCATAAGTCCAATTAAAAATCCAATCCAAACACCAATAACATTAAGTTTAAAAAGGAATCCCAAAATATAACCGACAGGCAAAGCAATTATCCAATATGCAATGAATGTAATTATTGTTGGCCCTTTCACATCTGTTAATCCTCTAAGCACTCCGATTCCGACAGCTTGAGTGCCGTCAAAAACTTGGAATATAGCAGCAATGATCAGAAGGTAAGAAGCAATAGTAATTACTTCTTGATCTTTAATATAGAGTGACGGTAAAAAATTCTTAAACAAAATAAATATTATCCCGCAAAACAACATTATGGTAGCGCCTAAGAATATTGCAGTGAATCCCGCCTTCCTAACTTCATTAATATCTTGTCTGCCAACCGCTCCGCCGACTCGAATTGCCCCAGCAGATGAAATTCCCAAAGTTGCCATGTAAGTAATGGAGGCAAGGTTAATTGCAATTTGATGAGCAGCTAATTGTTTTGTGCCAAGCCAGCCGATCATTACAATTGCAAAAGAGAAAGCTCCAACCTCAAATACATATTGGAATGCACTCGGTAAACCAAGATTTAAAATTCTTTTGATAACACGAAAATTAATTTTCTGAAGCTTTAATGAAACATCGAACTGCTTAAAATGTTTAGAATTTTTTACATACCAGATTATTGCAATCGCCATAAATAGTCTTGAAGTAAAAGTTGCCCACCCTGAACCATTTAACTCAAGTTTAGGAAATCCATAATGTCCATAAACTAAAATCCAATTTATAGCGGCGTTGATAACATTTGCAATTATAGTTATTACCATTGCAGGCCGTGTTATTGACAATCCTTCAATGAATTGTTTATAAGTTTGAAATAACATAATTGGAATAATTGAATATCCAAGAATTTTTGAATAAGAAACAGCAAGCTTATAAACTTGAACAGGCTGGTTCAAATACTGAAATAAGTTGGAACAAAAAAATGTAATAACTAACAATAAAATACTGGATATTATATTTACAATTATTGATTGCTTAAAAAGCATTTCGCAATCATCACTTCGGCCGGCTCCAATAGAAATTGCCACTAAAGGCGTAACAGCATATGAAATCCCAATTCCCACAATTAAAATCAAAATGAACAATCCGTTAGCTAGAGAAGCTGCCGCCAACGGTGCATCCCCTAATCCACCAACCATCATATTATCAACAACCTGCATCATAATATAACCCAGTTGACCAATCATTACTGGGAAAGCCAGGGTAAATGTATTTTTTATGTGATTTTTTATTGATAACATGAATTTCTACAATCTAAAATTGCTATTCATAAAAATATATGTTTAGGATGAAAGATTAATGGAATCCGAAATCTAATGGAAAAGTAATTTTAAATAATATTAATTTTGGATCGCTTTAAAGATGGACAACTCTATCTTTTAAATTTATTTGCCAACAGAATATACAGATATTCCAGCGGCGTTTATAGATGTGAATGGATAATTATATTTTGAAGTTACACTGTCGATTTGTTTCATGGAAAGTGATTCGGATTCTGATTGAGCAGTTACATATTTACCAGAAATATTGTTAGTATTATTTGTAAAGGCACCAACAAGAAAAAGTCCGCCAAAAAGGAAAAAAATACTAAGGAAAATTACCAGACCTATTAAAAATTTTTTCATTTAAATTACCTGGAAAATAAAACATAATTTTAAGCATCAGTTAAATTAATATTTAATAACAAAATGTCAATACAAAATCGATAAAAGACAAGAATTTAGAAGTTCTGTTATCGAATTAGCGGAGAGATTGGGATTCTTTGACATTTACAAAAACCTTTAAAATTAAACTAATTTGCCTTTTCATTAAGATGCCCAAATTGTGCTTATATTATTTCATATTTATTAACACATGCAAAAATATTATTTAGAATTATTTCTTTATGATTAATGCGTTGACTGATAACATGCTTATATAATTATTTTACCTTCTTACTGCCGGTTATTTTGACAGGCTTAATACACCAAATAATTTTCTCTCAATATTCACATCTTACTTTTACCATCGTAATTGAGAAATATATGACTAAAAAAATTCTTCTTATTTGTGGATTATTAAGTAAGACGACAATCATGCATCAGATTTCTGTGCGCATTCAAAAATGCAATTATTACTTTATCCACTATTATGCCGATGGATTCCTAGATCGTTTATCCGAAATCGGTTTCCTTGACTTTGCAATCCTAGTCGGAAGGTTTAAGAAAGGTGCTATAAATTATTTTCTTGCTAATAAATTAAATATTGATTTCGGAGGAAATTTTTATAATTACGATTTGGCTTCTACTTGAAGTGGCCTTGTAATTCCTAAAAATATAATCGTAAAGAAAATTATCCTTGTTCAGGAAGGAATGTCTGACCAGGAAAACATAATATCCTTCTTGGTCTTGAAGTTTAAACTTCCAGGATATTTAACCAGAACATCCATACCGGGATTTCTGATTTATATGATTTCCTCCGTGTCGCACCCATTTTAACCTTTAATTAAATAATAGTTAAAAGCTACAAGTTTATTTTAAATGTACTGAATTAAAATATCAAATAAGAAGCGTCTTATATTTTATGATAAACAAAAATCATTTAAATATTACCGAAGGACAAAATAACAAATACAAGAGCTTTCGTTAAAAAGATAATATTGTTTTCATAAAATAAAATTTATGACAAATTAGAAGTACAATGTGCGCACTTAGTTGCTTTAATCGGAATTGGCGATAAACAAAACGGGCAATCTTTTGTTGTCGGTTCTTTTGCTACAGGCACTTCTTTTTTTCTAAGCTGCTGAAATCCCTTTACAACTAAGAAAATTGAAAACGCTACAATCAAAAAACTTACAACACTGTTTATGAACAATCCGTAATTTAGTGTAACAGCGCCGGCAGAAGCAGCATCCTTAAGTGTTGTATAAGGACCGGCTGCCTTTGCGCCTTGCTTAAGCACAACAAAAAGCTCTGAAAAATCTACATCTCCTAAAAGCAATCCTATTGGGGGCATTATTACATCTTTTACTAGAGATTGTACTATGGTTCCGAACGCAGCGCCTATAATTATACCGACTGCCATGTCTAAAACATTTCCCTTGAGTGCAAATTCTTTAAATTCTTTTAACATAGCTAACCTCTCCTTTCTTAGTAAATATGTTATATCTGCTATAAAACAATTTATAATTAATCAGTTTACTTAGCTGATTCAAAAAAATGAAATCAATCTTCTTTCAATTCACTTATAATTTGTAAATCGAAATTTATTTTTTCATCGGCAATGCAGAGAGCATGTAAAACAAATAGAAAAATCCGGATGTGAATAATTTTTTGCAAAAGTTCTTCTTTAAATTGATTTTATTTCCGTTTGCTTAACACTTACTTAGGGATGGGAAATTATTATATATAATATACACAAGAGAATAATACTTTACAATAAATGCAGTTTCATATTTACCACTGGGTAATAACTCCGTAAAAATGTCATAGAAAGGACTCGATAGAAATGTCATTAAAAATTAGATTTGAAGACTCAGAAAAAAGGAGTTTACCAAGTGGAAGGAATACTGACAATCAGTTAAAAAGAAGCCGACAGGCTAAAGATAATAACAGAAATAAACGATGATAATCTTCTTCAAACAAAGAAATAAAAAAGCCATTCCGATTTTTTCGAAATGGCTTTAGACGATGAATATTTTTTAATAATTATTTGAGTAAGACCATCTTCATTGTTCTAACAAAGGAACCTGCAGTAATGCGGTAAATATATGCACCGCTTGCTAATTGTTGTCCTTTATTATTATCACCTTTCCAGTCTACAGTATAAGATCCGGATTCTCTTTGTTCATTAACTAGGGTTTTTACCTCCTGTCCAAGCATGTTATAAATCTTTAATGTCACAAAGGAAGACATTGGCAATTCATATTTGATCATTGTACTTGGATTAAAAGGATTAGGATAATTCTGAGCTAGCGAGAATGTTTTAGGAACATTATTATACTTGTTTTCAATACCGGTAACTTTTGTTATTACGAATGAAGCAGTTTTTGAATAATCTGAATATTTTCCATCAACTGAAGACTGAACTCTCCAGAAATAAGTTCCTGTACTTAGGCTGTTTACTTCCTTAGTAAAAGAACCAATATTATCAAATTGCATAATAGTATTTGACATATCCGGATTCTTTGATAATTCTAAACGGTATGTTTGGCTTACAGGCGGCTTGGTAGTTAAGTACCATGAAAATGAAGGTGTGGATGTAGGAATAGCGACATTTACCGGTGCACCAATTGTTGGTGCAACTATTGAGCTTGATATGGCTGCAACACTAAACTTAGCACCTGCGGTAAGATTATTATTCTCGGACCACAAAGACGAAATTGCTCCACTTACCATTTTTACTCTCCAATGGTATGTTGCCCCGCTCGTCAATGAAGGCTCACTACCCGTACCAAGAGTATAGGTATTACCTGTTATCCCTGTTATTAAAATACTATTTGTTGTATTAGCACCGGTTCCGTCAAAATCATTTAACTGATTTTTAATTTCTAAAGTATATGTACAACCGCCAGCAGGTGCTTGGTTAAGATACCAGCTAAAAGTTGGTTTATCTGTATAAACAGTATTACTACCTGTCGGCCAGGATGCAACAGGCGTAGGCAGAGCTTGTCCACCGCCTCCGCCAATTATTTTAAAGCTTTCAACATTAGACCAATTCGACCATGTAGCAGCCCCATTATCATTTGTTGATCTTACCTGCCAGTAATAAATCGCTCCAGGTGTTAATGAGCTTAATTGGACATAAAGATTTGCAGTCAATGGCTGAATGTTCAGACCGTTGGTTAATATACCATTCACTTGAGTATTATCAGTTGAATATTGCACCTGATATTGAAGGTTCTCTCCACCTCCATTTAAATACCAGTTTAGAACAGGAGAATCAGAATAAACTGTATTTCCTCCAACCGGCCAGCTTGGCACAGGTACTATAACAGCACCGCTTACTTGATTATAAACATTAAAGCTTGCAACAGTTGACCAATTAGACCAGTTCCCTCCATTATCAGATGTCGAGCGTACTTGCCAATAATATGGCGCCTCTGGTGTTAATGAATTTAACTGATAGTACAGATTACTAGTAAATGGAGATGATGCAGGAAGTTGTGTGATTGTTCCGTTCAAAGCACCATTCCCATCCACAGTATTTGAATATTGAATCTGGTATGTAAGACCTGAACTTCCTTGAGTTAAATACCAATTCAAAGTTGGTGAACTTGAATATACTGTTGCATTTTCTATTGGCCAGCTAGGTATAGGGACAACAGCTCCGCCGCCCTGTGTATAATCCACTGTAAATGATTCTTCTCCAGATTCTGTTTGAAAATCACCCGTTGATGACATGTTGCTATTATAATGTGTTATTACCTTATAATAATATTGTTCGCCCGGAACGAGTGAGTTGCTAGGAACTGTAGTTGTATTCGAATTTAAGCCTGTAATTGAAAAATAATCTGGCGAAGAACCTGAATATCCTGGGTTAGTTGATTTTCTTATAAGCACATCATAAGAAGTTGGACTTGCAGAAAATGATAAATACCAATGAAGATCAGGTGTAGAAGTATATACCTTTGCGTTGTTCGTAGGCCAGCTAATAATTGTTTCCGGATAACCCGTGCC
This sequence comes from Bacteroidota bacterium, assembly GCA_023475265.1. Taxonomy (GTDB): domain Bacteria; phylum Bacteroidota; class Ignavibacteria; order Ignavibacteriales; family Ignavibacteriaceae; genus FEN-1297. The sequence continues at coordinate 45,540 of JAMCWE010000052.1, read as the reverse complement.
GGTCCATGGATTTGTTAACCACGGAGTGAAGTCAACATTATCTGAAGCTTTTACGCCTGTTCCCCCAGGATTTGAGGAGTGATTAGGACCAGTTGAACTATTCCACCAATTATATTCTGCATTTACTGATGCAATGCCAGTAACATTCTTAACACCAAACCCAGATCCATTATATTTATCTCTAATATTGGAAAAATTATTTAAATGAATATTAAGGGTGTTAGCAGAAGTATTGTCTTCAACATTAACGGCTGCAGCATCTGAAGGCCATTTAGCATCACCTAAATAACTTATATTATTTCCTTGGACTACTGCATTAGGCGTATTTCCTTCTAGTCCAATACCATGCGCCCACAATCCTCCAACCTGAATGATAGTATTATTAATAATTCGAAGATTTGGCGATACATGGTTTACCAAAATTCCATAAGCTCCTGCTCCGCCGTAAGCATAAGGATTCATAGATGCATAAACATAACTTATGCTGTTGTTTTCAATTGTGATATTATTTATATCACCAGTTGTTGATCCGTCTCCAATATATATTCCTTTTGCACTTCCGTCTAGCCCAGCAGTATGTTCGAGTGAAAGATTTCCAATAAAAGAAATTTCATTATTTTTTATATTGAATGTTGAAATACTTGTTAATGTTGATCCATGGATGTTTATTGCCTGAGCTGATCCGCTGGTTACTGAATGATCACTTCCAATATATACTAGATGATTATTTTGAATAGTAATATTATTTACAGCATTAGCATATATCCCGACATTACCAGTTGGGTTGGTAATGGTAAACCCGTCTATTGTGACACCGTCATGGGCAATTGTTATCGATCCATTAATAGTAGTAGCACCGGCACCCTGGATTGATCGATGATTTGAATTATTTTTATTACTTGAGATTTTAGGATTTGAACCCGATGATTGAAGGATTAGACTCTGAGTAATTGTTAAATTTTCATTATAGGTTCCGGCAGCAATTGATAAAACATCTCCAAAATTTGCATCTGTAATTGCTTCTTGGATAGTAGGGTAGAAAACATCCTTGCTAGTGTTATATACTGGTGGAGGAAACGCAATACTAATTCCCCAAAGCGCTTCCCCAGTAACTTCATTATATTCACCATAACCTACATAATCTTCAAAGCCACCTGTTGGTAATTGAATTGATTTAAGATAATCAGCAGCCCCAATTATTTTTGTTAGAAAAGCAGAACGATTTACTTCATTAAGTGCAAGAATTGCATATGCAGTTTCTTGAACAGCTTCGTCGCCATCATTTTGTTTTACCCAGTTTGCATTCCATGCAAATCCGCCATTATTAATTTGATAACTTGCAAGAATATTTGCCAAGTCATTTAGATTATTAGCGCTTGCATGAGCACCAGCTGTAGGATCGAATTCGACATGAACATAGGCTAAACCATATAACGCACCTGCCAATCCAAGTACATCATAATAATTTCCTGCGTCTGTTGTACCTGGATTAAGTTCGTTTATTTCAGCTTCCACTCCTGCGATCCATTCGGATGTTGAAGCACCACACATTGAAGCTCCTACCAAACCCATTCCAAGATCCCATGCAGCCATGTTAGCTGATGTACCGGTTCTGCTATTTCTAATTAATAGAATATATGATGAAGTTGTATATAATGTGCCCGCTCCATTTCGGTTATAAGTACCAGCAGCAAGTTTATTATAGAAATTCGCCAATACAAAATCTTTGTATGTTGATCCGCCAAATATTTTATCCAACTGAGCAGCAAGATAGCCATCAGATGGAGAAAAGTTATTGGATTTTGTCAATAAGTAATTTCCTGCATTCACAAGAGCGCTTCTATATGAAGAGTTGCCTGTTTGCTGATATGCTTGAGCTAATCCCATTGCAATAGGGCCAACGGTATTAAAAGCAGATGTCCCTGTTAGTGGCCATCCCCAACCACCATCATTATTTTGCATCGAGACTAACCTCTCACCTCCATCTATAAAAACATTCCCAGTAGAAGTAATCGATTGAATAGTTTGATTTTTGTTTTTAATTAGAAAATCATTGGTTATGTTTTTGCCAAAAACGGGCGAAACAACTGGTGCTTTTTTTTGTCCCCATATTTTTCCTGTGCTAAATAGTATGCATGACAGTACAGCAAAAAAACAAATGAAACAATTTTTCATTAGCACTCTTAAAAAAGATGAGCAACTAATCAGCATACCAAAATAATGTGACCTAGCTTTCATATACTTCCCTCACTTAAAGAATTATAAAAAATAGTTGACAACAATGTCACCAGCTTATGCGCTGAGATTAAAATTCATTTTTAATTTAAAGGATTGAATATTCTGGATCGTTAGAAAATAGGCAGCATAGAATTATTTAGATATTCATCCTCTAATACTTAGATTTTATTATCTAGAAATCGAACAGTACAACTGCACGTTCATTGTAGCCCACCGCTTTTTAGTCCCTCTTCAAGTTTCATGAAAAATTATTTACAAAACAACATCCACTGTCATTTAGCAAATAATGATAAAAATTAAATCACGATTAACCAATACAAATTCTATAATAAATCTGAAACTATAAAACAATATTCTACATTCAGTTACAGATTACGATAAAAGGCATAGAGTATCGATAAATGGAAAAAGCTTTTACTATTCAGTTTACTTTTACGTAAGATATTTAGAAAAATAGAAAGAAAATGATCACTTGATTAAAAATTATATATTAAATTTTTAAATAGCAATTATTTATCCGTCCAAATTTTTGACCTAACAAATACTATCTCGCACGTGTCGTTAATTAATAATTTTTCGTTGAGGATGACTAAAAAGTAATTTCCGAAATTTCAATCAGTAGAAAATTGCCTGCAGGTTTATATGTCGAGGAGATGCAAGCAGGTTCCAATTTATATTGTTAAGTCATCTTAAACAGAAATTTTTTCTTAGATCTCTTGGCGTAGGACTTTGCGTCTTCCTGCCCGAACAACCGTTCGGTCGGGCGGGTGCGTGAAAAAAAGAAAAGCAATTCACGAAGAGATCGCTGAGAAAACGCAAAAGTCGCAAAGATTAATACTAAATTGGTAGTCTTGCAATACTTTCTGTGGGTAATTTGAGAATTCTTGACGGATATTTCCAGATTTAAACGTTAGGGCGGATACCTTGCATTTACAATACAACAATCTTTTTAAGTAAACTCGGGAATGAGATGATTTGACAAAAATTCATAAGAGACGAACACAGTCGTCTCTTATGAATTTTGAATTTGTAATTTTTAATTGACTTATGGCATCATGCTGCCATTCTCGCCTTTTGCTTCTTTCACTTTTAATCCATCCGAAGGCTTGTGTGCTTCGTTGGTTTCAACTGCCGCTAATTTAATTTTACCTTCTTTTAAATTTTGATAAAGCAAATCCTTTTCCATTAAATAGTAAAATTGTTTTCTAAATTCGTCTAAAGATATTCCACATGTTGCGGCATATTTTGCTAATTCATGCGGATCATCAAAATCTGCTTGATTCAATCTTAACATATATCTTCGAGCAATATAAAATGATTCAGAAGAAGGATCAACCATTCTCACTCTGGTTTTTTTAGTAACCGGATCTAAAATATCATTGAAATACATTGGAACAAATCGGCCGTTCTGAATCGATACCATTGCACCGGTTCCGTTTGATAAAATAAATTGTGCAGCTGCAAATCCAAGATCGCGTGTATATTCCATATCAAATGGAATTGGATCTGCGCAGCGTAATTCATATCCAATATTTTTAGCAACTATGGTTGATTTAATTCCAAATTCTCTTAATCGTTCTTGAACTTTGTATTTTAATATTTCGCCAAAATTTACTTCGGCTAATCTGATATTATCATGTGCATCTCTTTCAACATTTACAAGCGGTTCGAGGTCCTCTTGTTTTAAATGTTCAACTAATCCTTCGGCGAGTATTGCAACACCATCTTTCCGGCCATAGCTTAATCGTTTTATAATTGCGCCGACAAGAATATCCACAATTTGCGCAAGTCTTACGTCAGGCCCAGGAAATTCTTCTGGAATTAATGTTAATGTAGCGCCGGTAGCTTTTCCGATTCCCAAAGCCAAATGTCCGGCTTTCCTTCCCATAGAAACTACAAAATACCATCGTGATGTCGTTTGAGCATCAACCATTAAGTTTTTTACTAGTTCAACTCCTATGTGCCTGGCAGTTTGAAATCCAAAAGTTGGAATGCCATGAGGCAAGTCTAAGTCATTATCAATAGTCTTTGGAACATGAACGACTTTGATTCGTCCATCAGCCATTTCATTTACTTTCAATGCGCTGAAAGCCGTATCATCACCGCCGATTGTAATAAGCTTATCAACGTTAAGACGAAGTAAGGAAGTAACGGTATTTTCAAGATGCTTCTTATCTTTAGTAGGATTGTTCCTGGCAATTCCGATATAAGAACCGCCTCTAAAATGAATTCTGCTTACATTTTCAATTGTTAATTCTTTGACGTGTGAGATATCCCCTTCCATTATCCATTTAAATCCATCTCTAATGCCGATAACTTCAACGCCCTCTAAAACAGCACGAATCGTTGCTGCACCAATAACACTATTTATACCAGGCGCCGGTCCGCCTCCGACAAGAATCGCTAACTTTTTAGGTGCAATAGACATCGTCTCAACTCCTTATTTATATATTTTGATTTTATATTTTTCAATATTTTTAACAATTATCCAAAAGCTAAAAATATTTTTGTTGAATAAGAATTTTAAATTTCTGCCGCACTTTCTATTCGTTAAAGTACTTTAAGTTTAGCAAACTTCAACATCAATTGTTTTACATTATTGCCTTCAAAAATAACCGTGGCTTTTTGCATATCGCCGGCGCCGACAACTTGAGTTACTTTGCCAAGCCCAAACTTTTCATGCATAACCCGGCTGCCCGGCCTCAATGATTTATTTTCTTGATCGAAATCTTCGTAATCAACATTTTCAAAATATTCATAATACATTTCTTTTTTAGATTTTCGCAGAGAAGATTTTCTCCCGATTCCGCCGTTTATTTCTGAATATGTATTTGGATCTAATTCATCAATGAATCTTGATCTGCTTTGATATGCAACCTCTCCGAATCTATAACGCGAACGAGCATGAGAAATAAATACTTTTTGTTTTGCTCTTGTTACGGCCACATAAAATAATCTTCTCTCCTCTTCTACAGTTGCATCGGTGCTGAACCTGTTTGATAAAGGGAAAATATCTTCTTCGCAGCCTGAAACAAACACAACCGGGAATTCCAATCCTTTTGCCGCATGAACAGTTAAAAATGTAACCACATTTTTTTCTTCTTCATACGAATCAACATCTGACATAAGCGAAACATCTTCCAAGAATTGTTCAAGCCTTGCATCTTTATTTGCTGAAGAAAATTCACTTAACGCTGAAAGAAGTTCGTTGATATTTTCCCAGCGTCCCATAGACTCAGGAGTATTTTCTTCTTTAAATATTCTTAAAACTCCAAGTTCGTCAACTAATGCACGGGAAAGTTCTCCGACGGAAAGTTTGTCTTTCAAGCCGATATATTTATCAAGCAATATTTTAAATGATTTAACATTTTTCTGAATTCTTTCTTTTATATCTATAACTTCGAACACACGAGCCATTGTATCGAATAAAGATAGATTTAATTTCCGGGCAAATGAAATCATTCTTTTAATCGTTGTGCTGCCAATTCCTCTTTGCGGAAAATTCATTATTCGCAAAAGGCTCTCTTCATCATTTTGATTTGATATAACTCTCAGATAAGCAACTATATCTTTTACTTCTTTCCTTTTATAAAACTCAACTCCGCCTATAATTATATAAGGCATTTTCTCTTTTCTAAAAATATCTTCCAATGCTCTTGATTGTGCATTCGTTCTATACAATATGGCAAAATCTTTTAATGATAATTTTTTCTTAGAAATTTCCTGCTTAATGTATTTAGCTATCTGGAATGCCTCATCTTTTTCATCGGCACATTTTATCAATGTTAATTGATCACCGTCGTTATTCTCTGTCCATAATGTTTTTAATATCTGATCTTTATTATTCTTAATCACCGAATCCGCAGCAGCCAAAATATTTTTTGTTGAACGATAATTTTGTTCAAGCTTAAATATTTTATGCTTTGGAAAATCTTTTTCAAAGTCCAGCATATTTGCAATGTTTGCGCCGCGCCAGCTGTATATGCTTTGAGCGTCGTCGCCAACAACACAAATTTTTCCATCCTTCGGAACAAGCATCTTCAGCAATTCATACTGTGCTTTGTTTGTATCCTGAAATTCATCAACCAAAATATAGCTGAACATCTTTTTATACTTCTGATGAATTTTAGGATTAGTTTCAAACATCTCAATCGGCTTTAAAAGCAGATCATCAAAATCCATAGCATTATTTTCTGCTAATCTTTTTTGATATTCATCGTATATATCGGCAAACTTTTCATCAATAAAAGATTTGACTTGATGCTTTCTATAATCCTTAGGCATTATCATGTGATTTTTTAAATTGCTTATTTTATGCCTAACAGAATTAGTAGTCACACCTTCAATATTAATTTCTAAATTCGAAATAATATTAGAAACTAAAGAAAGAGAATCTTCTGTATCATAGATTGAAAAATTACTTCTGAAATTACTATTTCTTGCTTCGATCCTTAAAATTTTTGCAAAGATAGAATGGAAAGTTCCCATCCATATTCCGCTTGCTTTATTGCCAACTAATTCTTTAATGCGGTCTTTCATTTCGTTGGCTGCTTTGTTTGTAAAAGTTAGCGCTAATAAACTGCTTGGGTCATGACCAATGTCGATTAGGTATGCAACTTTGAATGTAAGGACTCTGGTTTTGCCAGATCCAGCACCGGCTACAATCATTTCCGGGCCATTAACGTATTCTACAGCTTTCTTCTGTTCGCTATTGAGAGTTTTTAAGTTGACCATAAATCCTTTTTTTTGAAATGATTTGTGATTTTTAAAGTGCAAATATATGGAATTACTGATCGAATAAAAAGGAAAGAAAAAAGTTGAAAATACGAATTTCATTTATTGTTGCGTAAAGGAATTGATTTTATTTTATGCCAATTCAAATCTTCAGAAAATCTTATAAAATCCAACCTTTAGGTTGATATAATTTGATCATTTCTTCTTGCGGAGAGCCAGCTTTTGGTAAATAATTATATAAAAATTTAACTCCATCTTGATTTTCTATTCCGAAGTAAATTTCGTTTTGAAGTTTTGAAATATATTCTTCCATTAATTTATATTGATTTGAAAATTCCATCTTTTGTATTTCATATTATTCTTGAATTAATAGAAATTAATTTACTTCAAATTTATTTTCACAACTATGAGCAAACAGACAATAGCAAAAATCATATTTGCTAAAATCTTTTTGCTGTTGCGAGAAAGGAAAAGGTTTGTTAGATTAACATTAACAAACCGATGAACACGCAACAAATAGAAAGGAAAGATCATGTTAAAAGAAAAAGTGCAAAAGTCATTAAACCAGCAAATGAATGCTGAATTTTATTCTTCCTACTTATATCTGGCAATGTCCGCATACTTTGAATCAGATAACTTTAGTGGTATAGCTAAATGGATGAAAATTCAATCTCAAGAAGAGTACAGCCATGCAATGAAGTTTTATAATTATTTACTTCAGGCAGCAGGAAAGATAAACCTTAGCCTAATTGAGGCTCCAAAAGTTGGCTGGAATTCAGCTGAAGAAGTTTTTCAAGACACAGTAAAACATGAACAGAAAATCACTAAATCAATTTATGATTTGGTTGATCTTGCTGCTGAGGAAAAAGACCATGCAACAAATATTTTCTTGCAGTGGTTCGTTACAGAGCAGGTTGAAGAAGAAGCAACTGCTATGAAAATTTTAGATAGAATTAAATTGATCGGTGAAAATAAAAACGGTTTGTTTTACCTTGATCATGAATTGGGAAAGCGCGGAGCTTCAAATTAATTTTCGTGAATATTTAAAACTAAAAAACCTCTTGTTGATACAAGAGGTTTTTTTATTATAGTTAGGTAAAATTATTCTTTTATTTCAGCAAGCGGGAATGCCGTATGCCGCATTGAATGCACTTTGTTTGGAACAGGCAGCGCAACTTCTTTTTTAACACGCTGTTCAAAATAATCTCTGAAGCGGGTTACCATATATCTTACCGGCCAGGCGGCTGCTTCACCCAAAGCACAAATTGTATTTCCTTCAATGTTGCTTGCAACTGAAATTAAAAGATCGAGATCATGAGTTGAACCTTCTCCCGCAACTAATCTGTTTAAGATTTTTAACATCCAGCCGGTTCCTTCGCGGCAAGGGGTGCATTGTCCGCAGCTTTCATGATAATAAAACTTTGCGATACGTGTTAAAACTTTTACAAGATCAGTGTCTTCATCCATTACCATAATTCCGGCAGTACCGATTGATGTTCCTACTGCTTTCAGCGACTCTGCATCCATCTTGACGCCTTCAATTTGATCCCCGCGCAATGGAGGCATTGAAGAACCGCCTGGGATAATGCACAATATTTTTTTATTTCCCGGAACACCGCCGGCATAATTATAAATTAAATCCGTCAACAGCATTCCGCTTGGTAATTCATAAACGCCAGGCTTATTAACATGCCCGCTTATTCCGTAAAGAAGTGTCCCGGGATGTTTCGGCTCGCCGATTTTTGAAAACCAATCCCAACCTTTATTTATTATAGGCGGAACATTTGTAATTGTTTCAACATTGTTGATCGTTGTTGGATTCCCCCATAAACCATTCTGTGCGGGAAAAGGCGGTTTAACTCGCGGATATCCGCGCTTGCCTTCAATCGAATTCATTAAAGCGGATTCTTCGCCGCAAATGTAAGCGCCTGCACCTTTGTGAACATAAATATCAACGAAGAAATCCGTACCGAATTTTTCTTTCATCTTTTCGCCGACATAACCACGGGCATAAGCATCATCCAATGCTTTTTGGAAAAGCTTAATCCATTTATGATATTCACCGCGGATGTAGACGTAAGTAATTTTAGCCTGGATAGCATAAGCTGTAATTAAAATTCCTTCAATCAACTGATGAGGATTAAATTCAAATATTTGTCTATCCTTAAATGAACCCGGTTCGCTTTCATCGCCGTTAATGCAAAGATATTTTGGCTTGTCCGTAGTTTTCGGCATGAAGCTCCACTTTAATCCGGCATAGAAAGCTGCGCCGCCGCGTCCGCGTAATCCGGATTTTTTCACCTGATCAATTATTTCATCCGGAGTTTGGCTGTATGCTTTTTTAGCTGCGGAGTATCCGCCGTTCTGCTCATAAATATCAATTAAGTGAAGATCTTTTATATCTGGTAATACAATCTTTTCCATTACATTTTTACTTGTTTAAGGATTCAAGAATTTGATCAACTTTTTGAACGTCAAGATTTTCGAAGAAGTCTTCATTAACAGCAATCATCGGCGCAGTGCCGCAGGAGCCCATGCATTCAACTTCTTCCAAAGAAAATAAATGATCGTTAGTAACATCGCCGTTTTTGATTTGCAATTTATCCTTCACATGATCATAAATTTCATAAGCGCCGCGAAGCATGCATGAAACATTAGTGCAAACTTGAAGATGATATTTACCGGCTGGTTTTTGATGATACATTGTATAAAATGTAACTACTCCAAGAACATCTTCGGAAGTTGTTTCGAGAATTGAAGCAACTTCTTTAATTACTTCCTGAGAAATCCATCCGTTCTGTTCTTGAGCAATATAAAGAACCGGCATAACAGCAGCTTTTTTAACCGGATATTTTTTTACCGCTTCTTCAATCTTTTTTATATTTTCTTCTGTAAACTTAAATTCCATCTAATTTTTAATTTCTAATTTTTAATTTTTAATTATTATTTGTCTGCCTCACCCATAACCGGGTCAATGCTTCCGACTATTGCAACAACATCGGAAATCATGTGTCCTTTTACCAAATGAGGTACCACTTGCAAATTTACAAACGAGGGCGAACGGATTTTACACTTCCAGGGGCGGCCTTCGCCTTTGCTTACAAGGTAAAATCCTAATTCTCCTTTCGGATTTTCAACTGCACTATATATTTCACCTTCCGGCGGATTAATTCCGAAATTGACAATCATAAAATCATGAATAAGTTCTTCCATCTTCGAATAAATTTCTGTTTTCTTAGGAAGAACTTTTTTTGGTTGATTTAATAAAGTTTCTCCGGCAGGCATTTTATCTAATATCTGATTGATAATTTTTATACTTTCTCTGGTTTCATCTGCACGAACAAAATAACGTGCGAGTGAATCTCCTTCCGGATATGTAATAACTTTAAAATCCATTTCATTATAGAACATATATGGTTTTGATCTTCGAAGATCAAACTCTACACCGCTGCCTCTTAAGCTTGGACCGGTAAGTCCAAGATCAATTGCATCTTCAGCAGTAACAACACCAATACCTTCAAGTCTTTCAATAAAAATTCTATTGGTGTTAAGAAGTCTTTCGCATTCATCTAAATTTTCCAGGTACTGATCAACAAACCATTTTACTTTTGCAAGTGCTTCAGGTTGAGCATCATTGGCAACTCCGCCGATTCTGGTGTAGCTGTTTGTAAATCTTGCACCGCAGAGAATATCCCATATATCAAGAATTTTTTCTCTTTCTCGCAGTGTCCATAAGAAAACTGTTAAAGCTCCAACGTCCATTGCGAATGCGCCGATTGCTACAAGATGAGAAGCAATTCTTGCTAATTCTGTAATCATCATTCTTATGTATTGTGCTCTTGGTGGAGCTTCAATTCCAGCAAGTTTTTCTACCGCAAGAACCCATGCAACATTATTAGCCATTGGGGCAAGATAATCAAGACGGTCAGTATGAGGAATGAATTCATAATAGGTCATGTTCTCTGCCATCTTCTCATATCCGCGGTGCAGATAACCAAGCTCCGGAACACACGCTATAACAGTTTCACCGTCAAGTCTAAGTAAAAGCCTGAGCACACCATGTGTTGCAGGATGCTGCGGGCCCATATTAAGGATCATTTCATTTTCAAGAGCATCTTCAACAGTAATATCTGTATCCTGCAAAAGCGCTTGAACTATTTTTGGATGGACATCCTCTTTAGTTAATTTTTGCATAATTTCTCTTTATTTCTTTGGAAGCGGATTTGATCCGGGAATTCCCATCAACGGAAAATCTTTTCGAAGCGGATGATACTCAAACTCTTCCGGCATGTACATTCTTCTAAGATCAGGATGATTATTAAATTTTATGCCGTACATATCATAAGCTTCACGTTCTTCCCAATTGGCAGTTTTCCAAATTGAAGAAACAGAATCAATGGAACAATCGGATTCGTCAACGTCCGCTTTTAATGAAAGCCTAAAATTATTTTTTAAAGAATAGATATGATAAACAACTGTAAATCTATTTTTACGTCGTGCCCAATCAATAGCAGTAACATCTTCACATAATTTAAATTGAAGCTCATCATCATCTTTCAAAAACCTGCATACTTCAACTACAACTTTTTTATCGAAGGATATAGTCAACTCATCTCTGTATTCGGTGAACACGATATTTTCACCGCTAAATTTTTCTCTTAGCTTCTGTTCAATTAATTCTTTTGACAACGACATATTTTATTCTTAGTTATTTTGAATGACTGTAAGTTCTGGTAATGGTTTATCTTGAAAATCTCTAGCTCTTGTTCTTCCAATTTTTTCTTGTATCTGAATAAGCGCATTTAAGAGATTATCCGGACGAGGAGGACAGCCGGCAAGATATATATCGACTGGCAAGAATTGATCTATTCCCTGCACTACATTATATGATCTATACATTCCGCCTGAAGAAGTACATGCACCCATTGCAATTACCCATTTAGGATCCGGCATTTGATCATAAATTTTCTTAACTACGTGAGACATTTTATAAGTAACAGTTCCGGCAACAATCATTAAGTCGCATTGGCGCGGAGTAAAACGCATTACTTCAGATCCAAAACGCGCGATATCATACCTAGGATCACCGGAAGCCATCATTTCAATTGCACAGCAGGAAATTCCCATTGGCATTGGCCACACAGCATTTTTTCTTGACCAGGCAACTAGCGCATCAACTGTTGTTGTAAAAAATCCATCACCATTTAATTTTGCTTCTAATCCCATCTGAAGCCGCCTTTCTTATAAACATAAAGATACCCGAGTTCTAACACTACCAAAAAAATTAACATCGAAATAAAAACCGGCATGCCGATTTCCTTAAACATATTTCGGAATTGAACCGCCCACGGATAAACAAAAATTACTTCAAGATCAAAAATTATGAATAGCATTGCTACCAAATAATATTTGATCGATATTCTTTCTTTAGTTGTTCCGATGGGTTTCATTCCGCTTTCGTAAGTAGAAAGCTTTTCATTAGTTGGTCTTTGCGGACCGAATATTTCAGATGAAAACACTGTTGCTACAGCAAATATTACTGCAACAGCTAATACTAAAAATACCGGGATATATTGTTCAATCATTGGTTATAAACTAATTTTTTGTTTGCCAAACTTATTTAAAAAACGGCTGATTGTCAATTTAAAGAATAATAGATGTTTTGAAAATCAATTGAAAATTTGTCTTTAGTTTTTTATTCGAATTGTAAAGTTGATAATATCTTATTGGAAGTATTCCTAAAGCAATAAGATATGCTTTTAAAATGACATGGAAATAATTGAATATTATGAGAAGCATATTGAAAATCGTTTGAAGATAAATGAAATTGATCGGAAGCAAAGTAAATGTGATTGGAAGCTATTTGAAAATCGCTCGGAGTAAAATGAAATTCGTTGGAAGCAAATTGAAATTGATTCGAAGTAAAGAGAATGTTATTGGAAGCTATATGAAAATCGTTCAGAGTATAATGAAAACCGTTGGAAGCGTATTGAAAATGATGCGAAGCAAAGCGAATGTGATGGGAAGCGATTTGAAAATCGTCCGGAGTAAATTAAAAATGATGCGAAGTAAAATGAAAATTGTCTGAAGTCACAAAAAAATAGGTTTAAGATAGTTAAAAGTTCATAAATGAAGAAAATTTGAGGTTTCTAGGAGAATGTGAAATTATTTACACATCTGGCTTTTGGATTTCAAGAAGTATTCGTCGATTTCAGGGTGCAATTCAATTCAGATTTTTTCGATGAAGTCTCACAGGTCTCCGTAAACGCCTTCGCCATTTAGAATAAATCTACAACTTAATTTTATCAAAATCTTTTGGAGGCTCAATTCCTAAAAATTCACGATAGATTCTAATTCTGTATTCTAGTCCAAGACTATTAATTATTTCAATTAGCCCCTGATAGGTACCTACGCCACCCAATTTATCCCAGAACTCATCCCCAATTAACACGACGTGATCATTTTTCATATCAAACCATCTTGTGGGAAAACTCCATTTATAATCTTCTTTTTTTCCATATGGATTATATGGTAAAGCAAAATAAGCATCGTCAATTTGCATAGGTTCCATACAGTACAGTTTGAAAATCTTTTCTTTACTAACTTTAGCTTGATCACTATTTGGTAAAGGTGCTTTTAATTCAAATGAATATCTTTTATTATTTTTAATATCATGAACAAACAAATCACACTCAACTGGAGTAGGAATTAATTCACCACCACCAGCAATAATATATTCAAATTCTTCTTGCCAATTTGGCCTAATGCGTTTTTGGCCAGGTTTAATATGTTCAAGATTATTTAATACTTCACTTATCCTTTTAAGCCTATTCTCTTTTACCAAGCCATTAATTCTATAAGACGTTTCAGCATGTCCTAAAGATTTTTTTGCAACTGCTTGAGATAGTTTTTCCCATACTTTACCAAACGGTGTAACGAACCTTCTTTCAAAATGCGATCCTTTAAATATTTCATCTGGAACTAATGCTGCATATAGAGGTTTTTGTGCATGATGCATTTCTGGAATAAAGGGTTCCTTTACTAGAACCTTTTCAAGAACTCTATCCATTAAGGAGGTTATTAAATTTTTAATTATTTCCTTTGTTTCAGAAGATGAAACGCCCATATCATATTCTCTTTTTGATTTTATTAAACAATATCTATTTTAATTCTCAGAATGTATGTTATTATTTGTCTTCACTTATCTTAATACAATCTATAAATTTCGCATGTTAAAAATTATTTCAGAGTAAGCTCCCTTGTCTCTTTCAGTTCTATTTAAGACGGGACGTTTGAATTGCTGCACTATTTTTAATCCGGAATTCTGTGCGATAATCGGGTAAAGATTATTTTTATCATTAGCTACAAGGAAAATATTAAAGTCTTCAGCTAAATATTTTTTAACGTTCAATAATACTTTTGAAATTCCTTCAACATAAGAGTCTCTTGCTTCTTTTCCTTTCCCTTTAATTAAAGGTCCTATTTCCAAATCATCTCTTCGCTCAAAACCGAATAAGTCATAAGCGTAAGCGTGCTGCTCATGGTAATCAATGAGCCCGACATAAGGCGGACTTGAAAATATACCTTTTATCTTATTACTAGATAATAATCTGGAAAGATTTCTATTATGTGTATTTAATTCTTTTTGAATATCAATCTCTCTTGAATCCCCCGTAAGACAAGTCTGATATGTATTAGTTCTAAGTTTATCAAATTGCTGTAACCTTTTAAGAGTATCTATACTATATCTTTCCCACCAACCCATAATAGAAAAAAGAGGTTTGCATATTTTACCGTGCTTATGACAATAATATGTTTTAGTTATAGGTTCAACTAATGTTGCTAAATCGGAATGTGTCGTAGCTCTGCACGAACGAATAGTTCTACTTAATATAATTGTTACTACTTTTTTAATATTTATATCTTCTATCTTCTTTATAAGGTTAAAGATAAAATCGATTTCTATTCTAACATGACTTAAATACCATTTATCAAGAAATGAATCAGCTTCTTCTTTTAGCAGCTCGATTTTATATTTTTTAATCAGGCTGTTAAAAATCGGAAGAAATTCTTTTTCCTTTTTAACAGCATATTCATATTCCTTAAAATTCTTTTCCTTTAGCCAATGTTTATAATCCGGAACAGGAAAATATTTGTTGTTAAATAATGCCAGTTCTTGCAACAATACATTTTCAAATTCAACAGTGTTTGAATCAATAATAAATCTTCTTAGCTGATTCGTAATTTCTTTTAAGGTATTATTAAGATTTAGAAAATCATATTTGCTAATTTTTATATTGCTTATTAAAGAATTAAAAGAAGAAACATCTATTCCAATTGCATGCATTCCAAGTTCATTTGCCTGGATCAAAGTTGTACCGCTTCCGCAAAAAGGATCTAAAACAATATCTCCTGGTTTGAAGTAAATTTCTTTTTTAAATTCATCTGTATGATTATCTAAAAAGTATTGAACTAATTGCGGAATGAATTTACCTTTATAAGGATGCAATCTATGGACATGTTTTGTTGTATCAACTTCTTTTAAGTAGTCAAATGAAAGATGCCAATCTAAATCATCGCCTAATTTTTTCTTCCAATCATTTTCCCTTTTACCATAATAGGAATCGTAATATTTGATCAATTCTTTCTTAGAAACTAAAATTGTTCCGTTATCGCCATGTTTTTTAACTTTGCCATAATTTATAAGATAAGATATGTTTGAGGTAGTAACATTTCGTTTCAGATATTCCGTAGCCCACTCGCTTGCTTCTTTAAGCGTTAAGTAATCTTCAGAATAAGGAATATGAAACATTGAATCTTGCATATGCTAATTTAAACATCTTTGTACAAAAAATTCTAAAATATAATCGACCACAATTAAATATTTATCATTTTCATAAACAATCTTCTTAATCTTCATTGGGGAAAAATAATTCATCATGAAAATCAGTTCATTTATTCTTTACATCACGTTTGTTTAGAAATTTTTTTTATAATCTTGAAAAGTAAATTATATATCGATAGAAAATAGACCCGCTCAATTGTTGACTGCGGCAATATTCAAATTCACGATTGTAGTCCGGATATTTTTTTTATCAATTTATTTTTGATTCGGCAATTAAAGGGATTTTGAATGTTATATAAACTGTTCAACAAAAAAATATTCTTAATATTATTTCTAATATTAAACTTCTCTTCCAACTTACTGCCCCAAGTAAAAAACAAATTAATTTATATGGGGAATTATAATAAATACCCTTATGAATTTATTGACGCAAACGGCAAACCCGAAGGATTCAACATCGATGTTATGAATGCAATCGGCAAAATAATGGGCTTCAGTTTGGAGTTTGATTTGAAGCCGTGGAATCAAGTAAAAGATTCCGTTATGTACGGAAGTAATTTTGATATTTCGGCTATGTTCTACTCTGAACAAAGAGAACAAATGGTAGACTTCTCCGATCCCGTAATATTTTCCGAAGATGAAATTTTCATTGAGAAAGGCTCGAAGAAAATTAATTCCATGATTGATCTTATGAACAAAAGAGTGGCTGTGGAAGACGGCTCATTTACGGAAGAATATCTGCTTCATAATATTCCAGAAATAAATCTTATTCCGGTTGAGTCCGAGCCCGACGCATTAAAAATGGTATCTGAAAATAAATGCGACGCCGCTGTAGTTGAAAAGATAAATGGAGAGAGAAACATAATCCGTCTCGGTTTAACAAATATCAAAGAAACTGCTTATCCGATGATTCCAAGAGAATATGGATTTGTTGTTGCAAAGGGTAATGATAGTCTGCTTACTAACATAAATGTCGGACTGCAGGTAATTAAGAAAAACGGAACGTACGCTCAGCTATTTAACAAATGGATCAATCCCCCGCCTCCTAAAACAGTTGCACTGAAAACAATAATTACCTGGGGAATATTTATTATTCTAATTCTTAGTTTGATCACCGGTTTAATTTATTTCTGGATTAAATCACTTCGTATGCTGGTCTTCAAAAAAACAATTGAATTAAGAAAAGAAATTGAAGAACATGTTAAAACAGAAAAGGAATTAAAAATTCAAAAAGAAAAAGCGGAAGAGTCCGATCGATTAAAATCGGAATTTTTAGCGCAAATTTCCCACGAGATTAGAACTCCCTTAAACGTTATCTTAAGCTATGTCAGTCTAATTGAAATAGAATTTAACGATTATTTAAAAGATAATGCGTCGGAGATTATTTATAGTATTAATGAAGCTTCTCAAAGATTATTGAGAACGGTAACCTCAATACTCGATATGTCTTTGCTTAGAGTAAATAATTATAAAGCAGATTTTGAAATTATCAATATAAATGAAATGATAGAGCACCTATTTAAAAATTTCAATAAAATTGCGAAGAAAAAAAAATTAAATATTGATCTGCAAGAGGAAATTTCGAATACATTAATTAGGGGAGATCATTATACAACTTTAAAATTATTTGAGAATATAATTGACAACTCAATCAAGTATACCGAAAAAGGAAATATCAATATTAAAATTGGAAAAGCACAAGGAAGTAAAATTACGGTTGAAATAAGAGATACTGGAATAGGTATTGCAAAGGAATATTTATCAAAAATCTTTGAGCCGTTTACTCAAGAATCGACTGGAGATACAAGAAAATTTGATGGCAATGGGCTTGGTTTGGCTTTGGTGAAGGAATATGCAGCGATAAATAATTATGAAATAAAAATTGAAAGCGAAAAAGGTATCGGCACGGCAGTATTGATCTACCTGAATCCTGCTTTGCAAAATTAATTCCAGATTTCGCACAGGAAGTAATTTGTTAAAATTATTTGAATAAATATTTCAGAATATCTTCAAAAAAAATTAGAACAAATTTTCTCTTCAATCTTTAGTCTAAATATCTCAAATATGTAATTATTACCAAAAATAATTTTCTTCTCTAAATATGAATTTAATTTTCGCTATTTTTTGCAGCAAAATTCTCAACTCAAACAGGTGATTTATGCGAATTCAATTTGTTGGCGCCGACAGAACTGTTACCGGTTCAATGCATCATTTAATTATAAATGGGAGAAATTATCTTTTGGATTGCGGTCTTTACCAAGGTAAACGGAAAGAAGCTTTTGAAATAAATAGAAATTTTGATCTCTTCAAACCAAAAGATATTGATGCGCTGATTCTTTCTCACGCTCATATTGATCATCTCGGAAATATTCCGACTCTCGTTAAGAATGGTTTCGAGGGACCGATATACTGCACTCCCGCAACAAAAGATCTTGCTGTAGTAATGTTAAAAGACAGCGCCCACATTCAAGAGAAAGATGTTGAATTCGTTAATAAGAGAAGAAAGAAACAAGGAAAAAATCCGTTTGAACCATTATACACAACAAAAGATGCTGATGAGGTTCTTCCATTATTGAAGCCGGAAAAATATCATGAAGAATTTGAAATTGATTCAAATATAAAAGTTAAATTTTTCGACGCTGGTCATATCCTTGGATCAGCAATTACATTGCTCACGATAAAAGAAAATGGGAAAGAAATTACTCTTGGTTTTTCCGGTGATCTCGGAAGACCTAATTTGCCGATATTAAAAGACCCTGAAAAAATTCCCGATGTTGATTTCTTTATCTGCGAAAGTACCTACGGCGGTAGATTGCATGATAATATTGAAGGAACAAATGCGAAGCTTGCTGAAGTAATAAACAAAGCTGTAGAGAGAAAAGGTAAAATTATAATTCCCGCTTTCAGTCTTGAAAGAACTCAAGAGCTTGTTTATGCATTTCACAAAATATTTGAAAGTCAAAAAGCTCAGAGAATACCAATTTATGTAGACAGTCCTCTTTCTACCAATGCAACTGAAGTTTTCCGGGAACATCCGGAATGTTTTGACGAAGATACTGTTCAATTTATGAAAAAGTATGATGATCCTTTTGGCTTTAATAAGCTGACGTACATAACTGATGCGGAAGATTCAAAAAAATTAAATGGTGCAGAAGGTCCAATGATAATTATATCAGCATCAGGCATGGCTGAAACCGGAAGAATACTTCATCATCTTGCAAATAATATTGAAAATGAAAAAAATATTATTTTAATGGTTGGTTATTGTGCTGAAAATACTCTCGGGAAAAAATTAATTGAAAAAGAACCGGTTGTTAAAATTTTCGGCGAAGAATATAAACTTCGCGCTGAAGTAATTGTAATGAACTCTTTGAGTGCGCATGCTGATTCAAATGAACTAACAAATTATTGCAGTGGTTTTGATAAAGAAAGAATGAGAAATATTTTTCTTGTTCATGGCGATTTTGATCAGCAGCAAAAATTTGAATCAAGATTAAAATCAATTGGGTTTAAAAATATTTCAATCCCAACCAGGGGCGATTTATTTGAAATTTAATCTGTTCATATTATTTATTATTGTTTTTATTTCAGGATGCGAAAGACAAATTGATATTAACCAGACCGACAATAATATTCCGCCGGCTGTTCCGGTCGGCCTTCATATTGCTTATTCAAGTGATGGTTTAATTGCAATCGAATGGCAAAGTAATGTTGAAGCTGATTTGAAAGGTTACAATATTTATAGAAGCACTGACAGCGTTAATTTTACTATCCTAAATTTTACTGAAAATAATTATTATCTCGACGATTCCTTAAATTATAATACAACTTACTATTATAAAATTACTGCAATCGATATTTGGAGTAAAGAAAGTCAGCAGACTGGCTTTGTTGATACAGAACCAAAAAATATGTATCCGCCTTCCACTCCAAGAGGATTATCAATTAACGCAAGAAATTGGGAAGGGAAACTTTCTGTTTATTTAAGCTGGCTTCCGAATACAGAAGGAGATATTGCCGGTTTTAATATTTACAAAAGTCTTTTGCCAAATTTCAACGCCGATAGCTCAACCTTCTATGCTTTTATAAAAGATATAAATTTTTCCGACACAACAAATTTGACTCTCTACACTCAATACTATTACAGAATTAAAGCTGTAGATAAAGGCCGACTGTTAAGCGATCAAACGAATATTGTAAATGATGAAATTTATGAAATTCCGCAAATCGTTTTTCCTCAAGATGGAGCGCAGACAAGTTATTTCAACTACTTTATTATAAAAGCAATTAATGTTCCGACAAATTATAAAATTATAGTTCAGGATAATATTTTCTACGGCGAAATTTGGAGTACGGATTTCTATTCATCAACAACAAACGATACGGTTTCGGTTCTGTTTAATCCTGCCTACATAAATTCCAATTCAATTTATTATTGGAGAGTTGTTACTTATTCGCAAGACGCATCAAATCCCAACAGCGTTTCCCCTCTTTATAAATTCGTAATAAACCAGTAGATTTATAAATAATAAACAAACTCTTTGTAATTGAAAATTTTTTTGTTAATTCAAAAAGTTTAATGCCTTAATTGAACAGGATTTTAAAGGAAAATATTATTGATTAAAACGGCTGCAATATCATTAATAATTTTATTCTTAACTGTCCCATTTACTTATTCCCAAGACCAGTTGGACAGTTTGGAGTTAATTCAAACAGCCGTTCATTTAAACTTGCTTTCAAGTAAATTTGATAAACAATTAAATACGTTTAACCTTCGCTCAATTCTTGATTACAACCAAAAGATTGATAATCTATATTTTAATTTAAATGAAAATTATAATTCAACTTACATCCGCTCCTTTGATGCAAGCACAAGGAATGAACATTTGCTAAATGCATCCGGCTCATACTCATTTAATTCTTTTTACAACGTTGGATTATTAGTCGATAATAATATTTATTCCGACAGCAGGCAAATTGAAATAAATCAGGCATCGCTTTCTTCATTAACATTATTCTCTCAGTTTAATCCCTTTGATAAATTATCGATAGCGCCATATATAGGTTATGAAAATAATCAGCAAGTTGGTGAGAGTGATAACGGTTTGGTTTATGGCGGAGAAGGTTTTTTGAACAACTATAATATTTCTGATTTCAATCTGCTGTCGGAGTTTAAATTTAAAAATGAAGGTATTTCTCCAAGAAAGAATTCGCTTAGTTATTTGAATCTTAACCTAACAAATAATATTGAAAAAGATTTTTCCAATATTATTAATTTCCAGTATTTCCAGAATCGCAAAGATTTTTATTTCCAGGCTGATTCGGTTACAGCAAAACAATTCAACATTATAAATAATATTCAAAGCAGAATTGAGACCAATAATGTTTTGCAGGATAATTTAATCTACGGGAAATTTTTAAATATATTCGCACTTAATTTAACCGGAAGAGTTTCATGGAGAACCGTAGATCGTGACACAAGATATCGAACTCTTGCGCTTGCTTCACCTTCAATTTTCGATACTAAAATAAATGAGATGAGAATCGAATTGGAATCAATCACTGATTATCATTCGGAAAATTTTGAAGGATCATTCAGATTAAATTATTCTGAAAGAGACGAGAAACATTTAACCAAACCATTTCCCGGAGTAAGTCAAAATTTTTTTGATGAACGATCAGACCAGGAGAGTATGAAGAACAATATTTCAAAAAGAATTACTGCCTCTCTAATCGGAAGCTGGCATTTATCTTCATCAGACGAATTAAATTTCAGCTTCTACCAAAATAAGCTTCGTTATGATACTCCCAGCTTGGACAACTACGATGACAGAGATGAATTACTTTCCATTGTAAGGTTAAAATATGTAAAACATTTAAATTCTTTTTTCGATGTTTTTGCAAATGTGGAAGGAACCTTTAACCACATTGTCTACATTTTTGCTGAAGAAAGTTCAAACAACAATGTTAATAGAATTTTGAAATTAACTTCCGGCGGTTATTATTTTGGAAAAAATATTTCTTCAATGAACAGCTTCGATGTTTCAGCAAATTATACTGTTTATGACTTCGAGGATTTAACCCCAAATTATAGAAGTTTTTCTTTTAGACAATTTACAGCAACCGATTCTTCAAGAATTAAATTTGATTCAAGATTATATTTTGTTCATTACGGTTATATTAAATTATCCGAACAAGGAGATTTGAAATGGGCATCATTCTCTACTCATCCTACAAGATTTTTGCAGGAGATTTATTCAGAGCCTAAGTTTGTCCTGAACTATGGAGTTAGTTATCTATCGCTTGGAATGAGAATTTACTCTCTTAAAACTTATAACTACCAGGGGATAATTAAAATAATTGATTCAAAATATGTTAGTCTAGCTCCGCTTACGGAAGTTTCTTTTTTTATGAACAACTCATTAAGAATTAATATTCTCGGATGGTATGAATTCATAAACATTAGTGATCAAACTTATAAGCAGCAGGCAAATTTATCCATGATGGTTAATTGGAACTTCTAACATAATATTATGAAAATTTAATATACTTTAGTAAATACTTGCTATACAAAGTAAAATTACTTAAGAATGTGATGATAACTACGAATTGAATAAATAATAATTTTTATTATTTTCACATGAAAAATTTCAGGTTTCTTTTTGACAAACAATAATTATTTTTTAGAGATTGACAGCGATCCCAATAATCTTATCACAGTTG
The DNA here is from genome assembly GCA_023475265.1 of Bacteroidota bacterium. Classification (GTDB taxonomy): domain Bacteria; phylum Bacteroidota; class Ignavibacteria; order Ignavibacteriales; family Ignavibacteriaceae; genus FEN-1297. Next base: position 23,000 of record JAMCWE010000052.1, on the reverse strand, counting down.
AAGAGTTCGTTAATTATTTTTCAATTGAACTAAAGATTAAAGAAGAAAAAATTCCTGGGTTGCTTCTTTCTGTTACCGAAGCAACTACCAACGCAATTATTCACGCAAATAAAGGCGATATAAATAAAAAAGTTCAAATAAATGTTAATGTCGAAGACGGTAAGTTAATTATTAAAATTAAAGATGAAGGAGTCGGATTCGATCCGGAATCTGTTCCCGATCCTACAACTCCGGAAAACTTATTAAAAGATTCCGGACGTGGTTTATATTTAATGAAAATTTATATGGACGATTTGAAATATAACATTACACCAGAAGGAACTGAAACCATTCTAATTCTAAATCTATAATACATAAATTTTGCGTGCTGAAACCAAATAGATAATTATTCCTTTGACCATGCTTCCATGCAATAATACCTTCATTCAATCTTAAAACTTTTTCTTTGAATAACTTACAATCAATACAAGAATTTCTTATCAATAATTACAAAATATTTTTAATTTTTAACTTTGCAATTGGGCTTATACATATTTATTTTAAACCAAAGTTAGTAATAAATTTACGGGGAATTCTCGTTTTATTACCACAAAAAGAATTGTATAAAATTTTAGGAGATACAAATTATGTCTAGAAAAAAAATCGCTCTAATCGGCGGAGGACAGATAGGCGGAGTGCTTGCTCAGCTAATTGCATTAAAGCAGTTAGGTGATGTCGTTTTGTATGATGTTGTTGAAGATCTGCCGCAAGGTAAAACTCTTGATATAGCCGAAGCAGCAAGAGTAAATGGTTTTGACAGCAAGTTAACCGGAACAAATTCATATAAAGATATTGCCAGAGCTGATCTGGTAATTATTACTGCAGGTTTGCCTAGAAAGCCTGGTATGAGCAGGGATGACCTTTTAGTTACAAACGCAAAAATTATGAAATCTGTTGCTGAAGGTGTTAAAGAATATGCACCAAAAGCAATTGCAATTATTATTTCTAACCCTCTTGATGCAATGGTTACTTTATTTAAAAAAGTTTCAGGCTTTCCTGCAAATCGAGTTGTAGGTCAAGCTGGAATCTTAGACTCATCCCGCTTTTCTACTTTCATTGCGTGGGAATTGGGAGTTTCAGTGAAAGATGTTAATGCACTTGTCTTAGGTGGTCATGGTGACACAATGGTTCCGATCGTAAGATACGCAAATGTAAATGGAATTCCTGTAATGGAATTACTTGAACGAAAATATAAAGATAAAATAAAAGCTGCAGAAGTTATGAAAGCAATGGTTGATCGCACCAAGATGGCAGGCGGTGAAGTTGTAAAATTATTGAAAACAGGTTCAGCTTTTTATTCCCCAGCTGCATCAGCAATCCAGATGGCCGAAGCAATAATCAATGATGAAAAACGACTAATTTCTGCTTGTGCTTATTTAAATGGTGAGTTTGGTGTAACCGGATACTACGTTGGTGTTCCGGTAGTTCTTGGTGATACCGGTGTAGAAAAGGTAATTGAATTCTCACTTGATCAAGAAGAACAAGCACTGATGGATAATTCAGTAAACGCAGTTAAAAAATTAGTTGAAGATATGGATAGGCTTGGTTTTTAATTAGCAAAATTCATATAACAAAAAAGCCCTCCAACTTGGAGGGCTTTTTCATTTAAAAATGAATTTTCAATTATGGCTGGACAACACTTACAACTTTTCTATTCCCCCTTTTAACTTCAAACTTAACAAAGCCGTCAGCAATTGCGAATAAGGTATCATCACTTCCTTTTAATACATTATCACCGGGATGAAATTTCGTCCCTCTCTGTCTAATTAAAATATTCCCGGCAACAACTTTTTCGCCGCCAAATCTTTTTACTCCGAGGCGCTGCGCATTACTATCACGCCCGTTTCTAGATGATCCTTGACCTTTCTTATGTGCCATTTCAAAAACTCCTTTATTTAACCAATCTTGGTAATTTCAATTTTCGTTAATTGCTGCCTGTGGCCGTTCTTTTTATCGTATCCGGTTCTTCTTTTCTTCTTAAAGACTATAACTTTATCATCTTTCAAATGCTCGATTACTTTAGCTTTAACTTTAACACCTTCTACATATGGATTTCCTACTTTGGTTCCTGTTTCATCGCTTAATAAAAGTACGTTATCAAACGTTACACTTTTATTTGGCTCTTCATCTAACCGCGGAACATAATACTGAACATTTTCGGATACTTTAAATTGTTGTCCTAATATATCAACAACCGCTAACATTTTGACCTCATTTTCTAAAATTTAGACGATAAAATTAAGCAATAGTAAATCACAAGTCAATTTTTCGAATGAACTTTTTTATGAGATGAGCCAAATCATTAACAAATTAAAGAAATTCTTACTTTTTTAATCTGAAGGAAAATTGAGAACCGACATCAATTTGGCTTTCAACCTCTACTTTTGAACCGTGGGCTTCAATTATATGTTTTACAATTGCTAAACCCAATCCGGTGCCGCCTATTGCTCTTGATCTGGCTTTATCCACTCTATAAAATCTTTCGAAAATTCTTGACAAATCTTCTTGTGGAATTCCGATTCCGGAATCTTTAACAATTATTCTAGCGAATTTTTGTTCTTCTTCAACTTTAATTTCAATCTTACCTTTTTCTGTATACTTAACGGCATTTTGAATCAAATTAACCATCACCTGTCTTAATCTTTCTTTGTCTCCAAACAATTGCAGATTTGAATTAACTGGATTATAAATAAGATCGAGATTTTTTTCTTTAACATTGGGAATAAATTCATTAACCAAATTTTTAAGATATTCATCAATCTTAAAATATCTAAAGCTCATCCGCATCTCGCCGGATTCAATCATAGATATATCGATTAAATCATTAAGAAGATTATTCAGATTTAAAGTGTGCTGGTTTGCTTTCTCTAAAAAATATTTATTTACACTTTCATCATTTACCGCGCCGTTTAGAAGTGTTTCTATATATCCTTGGATTGCAAATATTGGTGTTCGCAATTCATGCGATACATTTGCCAAAAATTCTGATCTCACTTTTTGCAATCTTGTTAAATCTTCAATATCGCTTTTTGTTTTTTCAAACATCAGCTTAATATCTTCTTGAAGATTTGAAAGATTATTACTCAATTTAATTTCATCTGGATAAGAATAATAGTTTTGTCTGATATTATTTATTATTTGCTTTATTTCATTTAATTCATTTTTCCGCTTTTCACCAAGGAAGTTTAAAAGAATTATACTTAAAAATATTAAGAGAATTAATAAAGATAAGCTTAACTCATGGCTCCCGTATAGAAGAAAGATTAACACCGCTATGGATAAGTCAAAGATTAGTATTTCTAAAAAATAGACTCGTGCAGAAATAAGATTTGATTTAATTTTATTCCACACTTTTGAATCTATACCCCACGCCTTTTATAGTTTCAATTAGGTCAGAATGTTTATCAAGTTTTTCTCTTATCTTGCGAATATGAACATCGACAGTCCGGTCAACTACATAAACACCGGTTCCCCAAACGTCCTTCAAAAGCGCTTCTCTGCTGAATACTCTGCCTGGATTGTTAGCCAGAAAAAATAACACTTCAAATTCTTTTCTTGGAAAAACTTTTTCTTTGCCGTCTATTCGAACTGTAAATTGATCTTTATCTATCAAAAGTGGACCGATCTTTACTTTCGAAAGTGATTTCTTTTCAACTGGCTCAAGTTCTTTTTTCCTCAAGTTTGATTTTACTCTTGCAATTAATTTTTTAGGTGAAATTGGTTTTTGGATATAATCATTTGCGCCTAATTCTAATCCTAAAATTTCATTTACTTCACCGGCTTTAGCTGTTAAAAAAATTATTGGCGTATTTTCAAAACCGGATTCTGATCTGATTCTTTTACAAACTTCATAGCCATCCAATTTAGGCATCATTATATCAAGAATGATTAGATCTGGATTCTCGGATATTTTTGACAAAGCTTCAATTCCATCGTAAGCGGAAATTACATCAAAGCCTTCTTGCTTAAGATTATATTGAAGAAATTCAACTATATCCGGTTCGTCATCAACCAATAAAATTTTTGTTTTCATAATTGTTAAATCTTAATTTCTTTTTTCTGCGAAGACGATTTGTACATCGCTTCAATTATTTTCATTCTCGACAATGATTCTTCCGCCGAAGAAAAAACCGGATTCAATCCATTTACCGCGCCGATGAAGCTCCTCAATTCATTCATGTATGATTTTCGAAAAAGATTAAGCGAGCTTTCTAATTGAGATGGCGTCAGGTCTATCATTTTATCTTCAATCCTTTTACTTACATGAAATGGATTCAAAGATGCCGATCCTTTTGTTCCGTAAACATCGAAATAAAAAGAATCTTTTTCCAGCGGCAGCGACCAGCTCGATTCAATATTTATGCAGGAGGAATTGGAACATCTTAAAAAGCTGATGGAAGTGTCTTCAACTGTTTTTGTAAATTCATAAAAATTTTGAGTCGAAACTGATTCTACTTTTGGAAAATCTAAAAGCCAGAGTGCTAAATCAAGCAGTAAAATGCTTAAATCGATAATTACTCCTCCGCCGGATTCTTCTTTTTTAGTAAACCATTTTTGGCTGCTGCTTCTTCTGCGAAGCCATCCGCATTTTACATAAAATGGCTGACCGATTTCTCCGTTGTTCAATAAGCTTTTTAAAATCATTGCATCCGGCCGGTAACGTAAATTCATCCCGACCATAATTTTTCGTTTATATTTTTTTGCCGCTTCTACAATTTGTTTGGCTTCGTTGTAAGTTCGAGCAAGAGGTTTTTCAACTAAGATATCCCGGTTTGCTTTCAAACATGCTATAGCTACTTCTTTATGTGAATTCGTCGGTGTGGCAATGATAATTGTGCCTGCATCGCAATTTGCTAAAAGTTCATTATGATCTTTATATCGCCCCTTGATATTAAACTTATCAGCAAGAGTATTTAGCCTGTTTTTATTAATCTCGGCAACTGCAACAACTTCTATGTTTTCTATTTTTGTTAAATATGGAAGGTGCACTAATTGGGCAATTCCGCCTAAACCTACAATTGCTACCTTAGTTTTTGTCATTAAACAGCTACCTCGTGATTAATCTTTTTGTTTTCATAAAATATTTTTACCTGGTTTACTATGCCTTCCGGATCAATACCAAGTAAATGGTGCAGTTCCTGTTGAGTGCCATGTTCGACAAAGCTGTCTGGTAAACCAATTCTTAAAATATCATTCTTATAATTTTTACTGACTGAATATTCTATCACTCCGCTTCCAAATCCGCCGGCGAGCGCGCTTTCTTCAAGAGTTACAATTTTAGAAAATCTTTTTGCTGCTTCATCTAGTTTTTCTGTATCAAGCGGTTTAGCAAATCTCATGTTTACCACCTCACAGTTGATTCCCTGCTCTTCAAGAATTTTCGCTGCTTTCATTGAGTAGTTAACCATTGTTCCAATTGCAAGGAAAACTATATCCTTGCCCTCTTTCAGAGTTTCACTTTTGCCGATTTCTATAGGATCAAAACTTTGTTTTAATGGAACGCCAAATCCGTTTCCTCGTGGATATCTCAATGCGATAGGTCCTTTATTATATTTAACCGCGGTGTAAATCATATCGCGTAATTCCGATTCATCTTTTGGGGACATTATTACCATACCTGGAATTAATCTTAGATACGATAGATCGAACGCGCCGTGATGAGTTGGCCCATCTGCACCAACAAGTCCTGCTCTATCTAATACAAATACAACATGAAGTTTTTGAATTCCAACATCATGAATAATCTGATCAAAAGCTCTTTGCAGAAATGTTGAATAAATTGCGACCACAGGAATTATATTTTGAGTAGCAAGACCCGCAGCAAATGTAACGGCATGTTCTTCGGCAATACCTACATCAAAATAATTTCCCGGAAAATTTTTCTTAAGAATATCCAAACCGGTTCCATCAGGCATCGCGCCGGTAATTCCAACTACATTAGGATTGTCCTTAACAATCTCTGAAAGCGCATTTCCAAATATGGAAGTAAATGATGGTGCGCTTGATGATTTCTTTATTGCTTTGCCTGTCAGTTTATCAAACGGAGTTGACGCATGAAGTTTTTGTTCATCATTTTCAGCCGGTTCATATCCTTTTCCTTTTTGCGTAATTGAATGTACTAAAATTGGGCCTTTCATGTTTTTAACATGCTCAAATATTTTTATTAACTGATGGACATTGTGGCCGTTAACCGGGCCAAAGTATCTGAACCCAAGCGACTCAAATAACATTCCCGGAGTAATAACAGCTTTAATTCCGTTCTCTAACCTAACAGCAATTTTTCTTAATCTGTCGCCGAAGTGATCTAACTTTCCGGTTAATTCCCAAATCTGTCCCTTAAATTTATTGTAGTCAGGATGAGAAATCATTTCTGTAAAATAATTTGAAATCTGCCAAACGTTTGGTGCAATCGACATATTATTATCGTTGAGTACCACAATTAAATTTGATTTTAAAACACCGGAGTTATTCATTGCTTCGTATGCCATCCCGCCGGTCATCGCTCCGTCTCCAATTACCGCAACAACTTTCCTGTCTTCTTTTTTCAGATCGCGTCCGATAGCCATTCCGAGTGCCGCAGAAATGGATGTAGACGCATGCCCGGCGCCAAAAGTATCGTATTCGCTTTCAGAACGTTTTAAAAATCCGCTTATCCCGTTAAGCTGTCGAATTTTTTTTAACGCTTCTTTTCTGCCGGTTAAAATTTTATGAGGATATGCTTGATGGCCTGTATCCCACACAACGAGGTCATAAGGTGTATTAAAAACTTTATGAATTGCGACGGTCAATTCAACCGTGCCAAGGCCGCCGCCGAAATGTCCGCCAACTTCGGAAATTGTATCGATTAAATATTCTCTTATTTCTGTACAAAGTTGTTTTAATTGTGAAACATCCAGCTGACGAATATCAGAAGGATAATTTACTTTAGATAAAATTTCATATTTACCCGCATCGCTCATAATAACTCACTCTCAAATTTATTTATCAGACACATCTTCATCTTTACTTGATATATCATCCAATTTCTTTTTCAATTCAGTTATTTTTAATTCGGCATTCTTCAAAGTTGAAACACAATATTTTGAAAGTTCAATTCCTTCTTCATATAAAGTGATTGCTTCTTCCAATCCTATATTTTCACTTTCAAGTAAAGATGATATTTCTTCAAGCCGGTTTAATTTACTCTCGAAATTATTTTTGTCTGATTTTTTGCTCATAACTGTTTTCAATTCAATATTAAAAATTAACTATTTAATTTAAAACTTTCTGTATTAATGCCAAACTTTATTGATTGTAATCTTGGCTCTTTAAAATTACATCACCGTCATAAAATTTTATTGTTGTTTCTTTTCCGACTGTATAATTTGCTGCCCTGGTTACGAATTTGGAATCTTGCCTCACCAAAGCTAAACCTTTTTTAAGCAATCTTTGTATATCATTGGATTCAATTTCTTTTACAAGCAGCGACAGTTTATTCTTATCTCTTAATAATTTTTTATCAATGTTCTGAAACAACCTGTATGTTAAATTATCAACTTGCTGTGAATATCTTCTTGTTAAATCTATTGGTGTTCTAAATCCATATGAATTTAAAATATTCTTAATTTTATCATCATATAATTCGCAAAGATCAATTAAATTTTGAGTTGAGTTATTAGAAAAATTTTGAATAAAGGAATAAAAGTCTTCTTGATTTGGAGTTGTTAATTCCATCGCAGCCGAAGGTGTTGGCGCTCTTAAATCCGCAACAAAATCCGCAATTGTAAAATCAATTTCATGACCTATCCCGGTTACGATTGGAATTCGCGATCTAAAAATTTCCCTTGCCACAATTTCTTCATTGAATGCCCAAAGATCCTCAATAGAACCGCCTCCGCGCCCGACAATAATTACATCGATATCTTTTTGTTCATTCAAAAGTTTAATGCTTTTCACAATTGTTTCGGCTGCGCCGCTGCCTTGTACTTTTGAAGGCGCAATTACTAATTCAACCAACGGAAATCTTCGCTTTGCTACGCTTATCATATCTTGAAAAGCAGCGCCGTCTATAGCAGTTACAATTCCAATCTTTTTAGGCAGAATGGGAATTGCTTTTTTATATTTTTCATCAAACAAACCTTCTGCGGATAACTTTTGTTTTAACAATTCGAATGCAGCTTGTAGCTCGCCAACACCTGCCGGCTTCATCGAACGAACATCAATTTGATAGCTGCCGCGCGGGGGATATACAGTTATTTTCCCGTTAACAATTACTTTCATTCCGTCTTGCGGAGTAAAAAAAACATAATTGTTAAATCCCTTCCACATGGCGCATGAAATTACGGCGTTATTATCTTTCAAATTAAAATACCAATGACCGGATACGTGAGATTTGAAATTTGATATTTCTCCAACAACACTTATTTGTGAAAAGTTATCTTCTAGAGCTTGTTTAATTTGATTTGTTAATTGTGAAACCGACAGAATTTCTAATGTATCAAACATGTTTTATCAAAACTCGATTTATTTAATTTTTGGTTTTTTACTTAAATCAATTTCTTTCCTGAATATAAGGCAATATTGATGATGCCTGTTCGATACCCAGGCGCTATTAATTCCTAAAGCAACAAGCGGTTTGTCATCTTGAAGCCAAATCTTTTCATCTTTTAGAATCCAACTCTTGTCGCCTCTTTTTGTTAATGAAATTGCGGTATCAAAAACTAATGGAAATAATTTACCTTTATAGTAAACATTGTTTATAATGATTGTTAAATATCCGTTTGGTTTTGTCAAATCAAAAACTTGATCAAATATTTTCGCTTGCCTTTCAATAAATTTATCATATTCTTTTTCATTTCCTAAATCATTTTCCAGTTGCGAATATTTTGTTGAAAGTCCTTTATCGCTTCTAACTTTTTGCCGCAATGAATTTCTTTCAAGCTGATTCCAGTATGGCGGTGAAGTTATTACGTAATCAAACCTAACTTCACTTAATTCTTTTTCGCTTATGATTTCTTTTATATTTTCTGAGGTACCGAGTATCGGTATTATTTTATTATCGAGATTTGCCTTCTCAAATCTCTCCTTCGAAATATTAAAATATTCTTTCGAGAGCTCAACTCCGACACCATTTCTTTTAAGATTTCCAGCGGCAATCAATGCGCTGCCTGTGCCCATAAACGGATCTAAAACCCAATCACCTTCTTTAGTAAAAAATGATATAAACTCTTCAACTAAGGTCTCAGGAAATTTTGCCGGATGAAGTAATTCATTATTTTTTCTTCTAGGCGGCCTGTGAATAAACCATGATTTAGAAAATTTTATCCACTCCTTTCCAGTTAAATCGTTCAGCTTATTATTTAAATTATATTTTCCTCTTTCTCCGTAATCAATAAGTGTGTTCTTATTTTTATTATTGTTTCTCATTTAATTTTCCTTGATTGTACTCAATTTCATATTAAAAATAAACGGAGAAGAAGCTTGAATATAAGCCAATCGAAAATTCATGAAATTTACTTGATGAATCGCTTGGTTTTATATTAAATCTGTAGCGTGTATAAATAGTAAAAGTGCTGAATATCTTAATCCAGCCGATCGATAATTCTGCGCTTATTCCGTTAAAGCCTTTAAAGTTAGTAAACCAGTCTATACCGGGAGAAATATATTGAATATCCGGAACATCAATTAATTGTTTATAACCTAGTCGGAAAAAATTTTTATCTTGAGCTTTGAATATATAAGAATACTCAGCTGAAAAATATCCAAACGGATAGTTAAAGTTTGCGGACCTAAATGAAACAATTGGAATTTCTTTTGTTAAGCTGAAATAATTTCCATTATCTGTAGAAACATAATCCGGTGAAGGTAAAGCAAAAACCGCTCCTCCAAATAAACATAATAACAAAAAGTTGGATTCACTTTGAACCTTTACTTCACTTGGAAGATCAAATTCATAATTATCACTTCTAAAAACTTTTCCTAATGAGTCTTGAACCATTATAACAAACGGAACAGATTTCTTTTTAAAACTCAATCCTGTTAAATCAATTTTTACGCTGTGGTTTACTGTTAAAGAGTCAGATACTTTATACTCATATTTTTTATCAATAATAACTTTCGACTTACAATCAGAGCTTGAAAAAAAAGTCAGCAAAAATGTATGCGGTATTTCTGGTGTAACATATGAATCAATTACAGTTACTTCAATGCTGTCTTCCGATGCTGTATTTTCTTGTGCAAAGTTTACGGCTGCAATAACAATAACTGAAATAATAACTAAAAAAAATCTTTGCATTTATTCCTCAGCTTTATTAAATACTTTTAATTACGTAAATATAAAAAATCGGTCACTTATAAAATTAAGAGACCGATTGTTGTTTCCAAATTTAAACAAACATTATTGTAATGCATGAATAATATAAAAATCATATATCAGTTTTTATTTTCACACTATCACAGATTCTAACAGGATTTTTTCAATGACTTCATTAATTCATTGAACCATTCAATCATGCATTATGTAATTTCTACAACCTAAACAACTTAAATTATTTTTAAACACTTATCCAAGTCCATAAGAATGTCATCAACATTTTCTAAACCTGCAGCCATTCTAATTCCGCCGGGATCAATTTTATATTCAGAAAGTTTGTCAACCGGAACCATTGAATGCGTCATTGAAGCGGGATGTTCTATCAATGTTCTTGTATGCCCTAAGCTGACTGCAAGAGTCATTGTGTATGCATTCTTTGCTGCAAAGTTCATAAATTTTTTTGCATTCTCTTTACTTTCAGTCGCATTCGATCCTTTTAGAACAAAATAGATTAAGCTGCCTGGCGAAAAATTACCATTGAAATCAATCATCTGCTTCTTAGCGGTTTCATAATATTTATAGTTTGGCAGTCCGGGATAATTTACAAATTCTACTTTAGAGTGATTGCTAAAGTACTCAGCAATTCTCTGAGCGCTTTTTATTTGTTGCCTGATTCTTAGATTTAGTGTTGGTAAACCATAGGTCATTACATTCCATGCACTCTTATTATTTAATACGGCGCCAAAATCTTTTCTAAATAATAACAGTATATCTTTATATTTCATCTTTCCGATTACAACACCGCCCATGTCAGTTCCAAATCCGCCTAATCCTTTTGTTAAAGAATTTATTGAAAAATTTGCTCCCAATTCAATCGGTCGCTGGCAAAATGGTGTGGCAAACGTATTATCCACAACAATTTTTATCCTGTCTGCTTCTGATCTATTTTCATTAATCTGTGTAATCAATTCCCTAACGGATGCAATATCTATTATATCCAAATTAGGGTTAGAAGGTGATTCAAAATAGACTACTTTAGTTCTTTCAGTTAAAACATTTAATATGTTTTTGCTGTCTGTTAAATCGACTAGATTTACTTTAATGTTATATCTGGGATACCATGATGTAAATAAAGAATACGTACAACCATAAAGAGTATGATGAGCTATTATCTCATCTCCTGATTTTGTAAGTACACCAATGATTGCAGAAATTGCTCCCATTCCCGTAGCATAAGTAACTGCCATTTCACCCTTTTCTACATAAGCCAAATTTTCTTCTAATATATCTTTATTTGGCTCGCCTAATCTATCATATATATAAATTGGCATCGGATCTTCACCTGTTATTGGTGAGTTTGCAAATTCAATGAAGCCTTCAGCTCCTCGTTCAACTGAATCTAATCTATATATAATCGAAGATGATATTGGTGGTAAGACATGATGTGAATAATCCCATTTCTTTGTTACATTTTTACCATAAATTAAATGAGTTTCCATTGAATACTTGGTATCGTCAACGGAAGTATTGTTACTTGGTTTTTTATTTTGTATGTCCATATTGATCCCCATTAATTATCTAATTTATCTGATTTAATTTAACTAGAATTTCTTTTAATAAGTAGGCAAAATAAAATATTTAGAATTTATGTTAATGCATTCTGTATATCCGAAATTAAATCTTCTATGTCTTCAATACCAACTGAAAACCGGACAAGACTATCAGTTATTCCCATTTCCTCCCTTTCTTCTTTTGGTACTGAAGCATGTGTCATGCTTGCTGGATGACTGATAAGACTTTCAACTCCTCCAAGACTTTCTCCCAGGGTAAATATTCTAACATTCTTAAGCAGAGTTTTCGCCTTATCTACTTCACCAAAATCTGCAGAGATCATTCCGCCAAATCCTCTCATTTGTTTTTTTGCAAGTTCATGCTTCGGATGGTCTGGTAATCCCGGGTAATAAATTTTCTTTGCTATTTTTGAATTAACTAAAAAATTCGCAAGCTCAATTGCGTTTTTATTATGACGTTCCATTCTGACTGCTAAAGTTTTAGTTGATCTCAGCACTAACCAGCAGTCAAATGGAGATGGTACGGCGCCAATTGCATTCTGAATATATCTAAGTCGCTCATGAATCTTTTCGTTGTCTGTTATAACAATTCCTCCGATAACATCACTATGGCCGTTTATATATTTTGTTGAGCTGTGCAGAACAATATCACAGCCTAATGTCAATGGATTTTGAAAGTAGGGGCTCATAAAAGTATTATCTACAATACTTATCAAATTATTTTTTTTACATATTTCAGAAGCTCCTTTTAAATCCGTTAAATTAAGCATTGGATTAGTTGGTGTTTCAAGATATACTAGCTTAGTGTTTTTTCTTACTGCATTTTCTATATTCTTTAAATCAGATGTATCAACCCAGGAAAATTCTAGGCTATAATCTCTCATAATTAATTCAAACAATCTATAGGTTCCTCCGTAAACATTATTCGAAACTATTATATGATCACCTGCCTTGACTAATCCCATCAACGCATGAGTTGCTGCTAATCCGGAACTAAACGCAATACCATACTTCCCTTTTTCTAAAGCAGCAATGTTTGCTTCTAATGACTGCCGGGTTAAATTATGTGTTCTTCCGTATTCAAAGCCTTTATGTTTGCCCAGTTCTTCTTGTGCATATGTTGACGTTTGATATATAGGCGTAATAACAGCACCGGTAACCGGGTCTGGTCTTTGTCCTGCATGTATTGCATCAGTTGAAAAACCCATAACTTTTTCCTATAAATTATTAAATTAAATTTTATTTGATAGTAGAATATAAAATAAATATTGAAGAATTATTAAATGTGTCTTTCTAAAAATCAATTATGAAAAGTTTGCTTGCTCTAAAATATCATACCGTGTAATGATGTCGATTATTCGCCCGTATTCAGTAACTAGAACTGCTGGTGAATCGCTTAGATATTTTCTTACCACTTTCAATTCGGTTCTTTCATCTAAAGTTGGAAAACTTGATTCCATTACATCTTCAATGTTTGATTCAATTAAATTTGGATTCTCTAATAATCCCCATGTTAATTTTGATTCTCTAATGCTTCCGACTGATTCGCCGTTTTCAATTACAGGCAGCTGTGAAAAACCTTTTGTGTTAAGCACCTCAATTGCTGTCTTTATTTTATCTTTAGGATTAAGATAAGTTAATTCTTTTTGCTTTCCATTTCTTTTTGCTAACGCAATATCTTTAAGCGTTCTAATTTCCGTTGGAAATAACCTTTTCTCTCTAAGCCATTCATCGCTGTGAAACTTTGATAAATACCTTTCACCTGTGTCGGCAACAATAAAAACCATCACTGAATTTTCATCTAGATCTTTTGCTACTTGAAGCGTAATTCCTAAATTAGTTCCTGTGCTGCCGCCGCAAAAAATACCTTCTTCTCTCGATAAAATTCTTGCATAATTAAATGAATCCATATCGCTTATGTTGTAAATCTTGTCTATATATTCAAACTGAACATTCTTGGGAAGACAATCCTGTCCTATTCCTTCAACTAAATAAGGAACCCCGGTTGTTTGAATTCCATTCTCTTTGTACTCCTTAAAAATTGAACCGTAAGGATCAGCGCCGATAATTTGAACATTTTTATTTTTTTCTTTTAAATATCTGCCGACTCCGCTTATTGTTCCACCAGTTCCGATACTGGCTACAAAATGAGTTATCTTGCCGTCAGTTTGATCCCATATTTCCGGACCAGTAGTTTTGTAATGTATTTCAGGATTGGCATGATTAGAATATTGATACATAAAAATTGAATTCGGTGTTTCTTGATTTATTTTTCTCGCTACAGTTATATAATAATCCGGATGATCATGTTTAACCGCGTTTGAAACAACTATTACATCACCGCCTAACGCTTTCAGATAATTAATCTTTTCCGAGCTTACTTTATCGGTAACAACAAAAATTGATTTATATCCTTTTACTGCACAAGCAAGAGCAAGTCCAATTCCTGTATTACCGCTTGTTGCTTCTATTACAGTTCCGCCTGGTTTTATCTTTCCGCTCTTTTCAGCTTCTTCAAGCATTGATACACCGATTCGATCCTTTACGCTACCTCCAGGATTAGCCGATTCAAGCTTGGCAAATATTTGAGGTTTCAATCCTTTATTTAATTTGTTTAACTTAATTAAAGGAGTGTTGCCGATCGCTTCTAATATGTTGTTTTTATATTTCATCTTACTTCTGGTTATTATTTATTGCATCAATTATGAGATCGAAATTAGAAATTATTTATACTGTTATCCGCTTATTGGAGAGTTGTTCTATTCAAATATACAATTAAAATTATTCAACTGACAAAGCTAAATCCGCGTAAAAATTCTTCAATCTTCAATCGCTTTTTACCTTCCAATTGAAGTTCTAATATTTCCAATGAATTTTTTCCGCATCCAATTTTTAGTGAACTTTTAGTCTGTTTCATTTCACCGGGCTTTATATCTTCATTTTCAATTATTCTTGTTTTATAAATCTTAATAATTTTATTACTGAAAGTAAAATAAGCGCCGGGATAAGGTGAAAGTCCGCGAATTAAATTATGTATTTCCTCAGCCGATTTATTCCAATCAATTTTACATAATTCTTTTGTTATCTTTGGAGCTGGAGAAGCAAGTGAATTATCCTGTTTCTTAAGTTCGAAGTTTCTTTTATCAATTAACTCTACTGTCTTTAAAACAACATTGGCTCCGAGAATACTTAATTTATCATGCAGCGAACCGAAATCATCTTCATCACTAATATTTATTTTTTTCTGAAGAATTATATTACCGGTATCAACTTTACTTTCAAGCATAAAAGTAGTAACGCCTGTCTCTCTTTCGCCTTTAATTAAAGCCCACTGTATCGGTGCAGCTCCTCTATATTTTGGCAGAAGCGAGCCGTGCAAATTAAAAGAACCTTTGAAAGGAATTGTGAAAACTTCTTCCGGCAATATTCTAAATGCAACTACAACAAAAAGATCAGCATTATAATTTTTAAGCTGACCAATAAAGCTTTGATCTTTTAATTTCTCTGGTTGAAGTACCGGAATATTATTTTTAATTGCAAATTCTTTAATCGGAGTATAAGTAACTTTTTGGCCTCTCCCGCGTTCTTTATCGGGTCCTGTTACTACAGCAGAAATAGAATGATTACTTTCATATAAAGCACTTAAGGCAGGCACCGCAAAATCGGGCGTTCCCATAAAAATTATTTTCATGCGATCTGGTAATCTACGCTTTCAGTTACAGGATACTGAAAATCGATTTTTCTCTTCTTTATTTTAATTATGTCTTTATTAATCTTTTTTTTCAATTGGTCATCTATCAAATCTGTAAAAAGAATTCCCTGGAGATGGTCATATTCATGTTGAATTACTCTTGCAAGAAGGCCATCGGCTTTTAATGTCTTTTCTTTAAACTCAGTATCTTTGTAAACAATTGTTATAGATTCCGGTCGCTCTATTTCTGCACGAATATCCGGAATGCTTAAACATCCTTCTTCGATTTTTATTTTTTCTTCAGAACGGTAAGTAATTTTGGGATTAATAAACACTATAGGTTTTATTTCCTCATTGCCTTCAACTACAGAAACATCAATTACAAAAATTGATTTGTCTGCGCCAACCTGGTTTGCCGCTAAACCTATTCCATTAGCATTCCGCATCGTATCGAACATATCTCTTATAAGTTCTACTGTTTTTACATCCACTACTTTTAGATTGCTTGTTTTCTTTTTTAATATTTTATCGCCTATCAATGTTACAGGTAATAAAGTCATCTATTCTCCAGTATGAATTAAGTTTATAAATTTCTATACTTTACAAGATTTTTTTAGTGGAGGAATTATAATTCTTGTTTTATATACACGAAAATAATTAAATCAATTAGAATAATAAAGTCAACATGAACTAAATCAAATCTTACATAAAAAGATACCCAATTTCTGGAAGAAAATGGGTATCTAAAATTAAATGATTTGAATTGTTTGCTTTTATTTCATCAATATCATCTTCTTCGTATCAATGAAATCTCCGGCTCTTAACTGATAAAAATAAATCCCGCTTGCAAGATGATAGTTGTCAACAGATAGCTGAACGGTATATCTTCCCGCTTGCTGTTCTTTATTCACTAAAGTCGCAACTTCCCTTCCAAGCATATCGTAAACAATCAGTGTTACCTGGCTATTAGCTGATAGCTGATAGCTGAGAACAGTTACAGGATTAAACGGATTCGGGTAGTTCTGACTTAACTCATATTCTTTTGGTAATTGCTCTTGTTCGGCAATGTCAGTTGTTGTTATAGTTCTAAATCTAAAAATATTTGACCAGTTGCTGGTACCGTATTGGTTAGTTGCACTTACCCGCCAAAAATAAATTTTGTTTAGCTCAAGATCTTTATTCAGCTTGCTGAAGGCATAAGCTGTATCTAAAATTCCGGACGAGTCAACAACAATTGAACCTGGATTGAAATCTAAGCTAGCCGCAAATTGAAATCTATATGTTGTTGCCGATGGAATTTTATTCCAGCTAAAGTCCGGTCGTAATTTGACGTTAAGAGTTTTATCAGCTGGATTAACTAACTGAGGCAATGCCGGAAATCCCGTTGTAAAACTATTAACCTGTGAAAATGAACTGGTACCTCCTGCATTGCTCGCACTTAATCTCCAATAATATTTTTGTTGTCCTAAAAGTCCTGTAGCAACAATGAAAGTATCAGTAACCGCAGGGTAATCTAAAACTATATTTGAGTTAAAGGTAGAATCCGTAGATAATTGAAATTTATACGATGAAGCATAATTAGGATACTGCCATTTCAATATAATAGTATCTCTCTGATTTATAGTTTCATTTAATGGTGAAGCAAGAATAGGAATTTGCGGTGCAGTTACTTTTACAATTGAGCTCATTCCGCTTTCATTATTATTCCGGTCTAATGAAGTAACAACAAAATAATAACCGTCATTAGTAGTAGAAGGAGTTGAAGGAATGCTCATTTTTTGTCCTTCAACATCAATAATATTTCTTGGATCATTTAAATCAATTGGATTTATAATGCCATTATTAAATCTGTAAATAACATATCTTACTGCCGTATCTCCGTCACTTGCCGCTTGAGGTACATTCCATATTAAACCGGCTGTTCCGGTTGATGCAATTCTGTCATATCTCAAATTCTGCGGCTGATTGGGAGGAACAGTATCCTTCCATGACATTATTGGAGGCAGTGCCGGATATTTATAAAAATTATTTTTTAAGCTGTCTGCAAATCCTTTTTCATTATCTAGCAATCCTACCAATGCACGAAAGAAAACATTACCGTAACAATTCTGAGTTGTTCTCGATAATCTTATATGATTGGGCATTTCACTTGAAGACGACCAGGCGCTTATTCTATAACCGGCTTCACCAACATAAAGATGCCGTCCGTTTGTTTGAGAAGCCCACCAGGGCATTAGCTTACCATAATCTTGTCCGCCGCCGAAAGGCCAATATAGCTGGGGCGTAAGATAATCCAGCCATTTGTTCTGCATCCACGCGACTGCATCACCGTATATTTGACTATATGCATCCATCCCCACAATTCCTGTGGGTACTCCGCTCTTCCAAATTCCGAATGGACTAATTCCAAATTTCACCCACGGTTTAACAGCTTGTATGCTGTCATGAACTTCCTGTACAAGAAGATTTACATTATTTCGTCGCCAATCTCCGATATTTGTAAAACTTCCATGGTACAATCTCCAGCTTGCACTGTCCTGAGTTGTTGTTCCGCCGTAAGAATAAAAATAATCATCCCAGTGAATCCCGTCTACATCATACCGGTTAACTACATCCATCATAACATCGGTTACATATTTGCGTACGTTTGGATTTCCCGGATCCAATAACCACTCGCCGCTGTATTTCAAAAGCCAATCCGGATGCTTCACTGCTACATGATTTGAGGATAATGGATAGCTCGGATTTCCATTGGTAACTGTTTTTACGGCTCTGTATGGATTGAACCATGCATGAAGTTCCATTCCTCTTTTATGTGCTTCTTGAATTGCAAATTGTAGTGGATCGTATAATGGCGAAGGAGGTGTTCCCTGTGAACCGGTTAACCAATATGACCATGGTTCATATGGCGAATTATAAAATGCATCGCACTCGGTTCTTATCTGAAAGATTATCACATTAATATTTAATGCTTTAAGTCTGTCAAGAATAGAAATTAATTCTGCCTTTTGTTGATCAACACTCAATCGGTTTGATGAAGGCCAATCAAGATTAGCAACTGTTGCAACCCATGCAGCTCTAAATTCTCTTTTAGGAGGAATAGTCTGAGGATTAATATTTGAAAAAAACAATATTATAATTAGAACGATCGGTAAAAGTCTTTTTTTCATAAGACCCCTTTTCCTTTTAATGAATAATAAAATAACTAAGCTATAAAAAAAATTAAATCTCAATTTTCATAATCATACTCTTAATCCTACTTTTACTCTCATCATCTATTCTAATACGATTAAGTATGATTAAGATTTAAACTATAATGTTGTTATCGCATCATTAGTCAATAAAAAAAGCCCCGATTATACGGGGCTTTACAAACAATGAAAACGCCTTCCTTACTTCAGGAGAGTCATCTTCTTAGAAATCATAACACCGTTTACATTTAATTGATAAATGTATGTACCGGATGCAAGTCTGTTTGCATTGAAGTTAACTGTAAAGTTACCGGAAGATTGGTTTTGATTTACCAATGTAGCAACTTCTTTACCAAGCAAATCATAAACTTTCAAAGTAACAAATCCTGGTTTAGCAACTGAGTAACTAATCTCTGTTGATGGGTTGAATGGATTTGGATAATTCTGTGAAAGATCATAATTGGTAACAACACCTGGATTTTCTTTCTTAACATCAGTATAAGGATTTGGATTTGTGAACTTTTCAACAGCCGGATATGTGCTTGCACCAAAGCAGGTAACATAAGCGGTATTTCCATCAGGACTGAAAGCAATACCTCTTGGTCTTGCGTCATCAGTTGGTGTCCACAATTGCCAATTGATACTGTCTTTGATTGTCCATGTTTTTGTATCCCATGCATACCATGTTGGATATGTATAAGAAGTAGTTACGCCAGGATATCCGTTTGGAAGACCACCAGCCTTTGAACCTGAGCTTGCCCATAAATAACCATTAGCTGGATTCCAGCCGATTGATTCACATTGGAAGCCTTTCATAACGGTATCAGTAACAACAAATGGTGAAAATATATCTGTTCTTGTGTAAACAAAAACAGCATTATTTGTATAACCGCACCAATAAATAGTGTTACCGTCTTTGCCTACTTCTAATGTTCTTGAAAAACCAACAGAAGAATCAACTGCATTACCCTGTAATGAGAAGTCTGTGCTTAATATCTGTATTGGTTTAGGCGGAACTACGGCACCGATAAAAATATCACCAGCAGCGTCAACAGCGGGCGCTATTCCTGTGGTACCGCCTGTGCCGTTAGGGAATAAGAATTTGTTCATTCCGGCACCTGTCTTATAGTCTAAACGGTACAATGCATCATATGCGGTAAATAAAATATTACCGTTATTATCTTCTCTCATTCCTCTGTTGCTGTTCCATAGTGTATCGGTAACACCGCCCACTGTAACAGTTTTAATCGGACCAAAAGAAGCTTTACTTCCGTCTGAATTCCAAACATAAATAACTCTTATAGAACCATATTTCCCATTAGCTTGCATAATACTATCAGTTGGACCGTAAGCTTGGAACCATATTTTTCCATCAGGAGAAACTGCGATACCATGACCGCCGGTATTAACCTTTAGTGTAGTATCAGGGAAATCCCCCTTAAATGTCCACCCCTGTGAGAAAGCAGTAGCGCTAAAGAATAACGCAAAAACGAACAATGTGGAAACGAATCTTTTCATGTATTACTCCTTTTTTTTGTGATAAGATACCGATTAAGAATATTATTGTCCATAATATGGAGCACCTGGTTTAAGAATATCTAATTTAACAATACTTTGAGGTATAAGAAATACACCTGTTGCATCATTTATTTGCCTTCTAATATAATAAAGATAATTACCAGATCCCCAAATTAATCCTAACGCTGGAGAATTTTGTATTACACTTGGGTATAGAGCTCCGGTAGATTTATCAGTATTAACATAGATTAATGGCTGAGGCATGTTAGTAGCTAAAAACATTTCGCCGTCGGCTGCAAAATCAATCCCGTTAACAACCCAGTTTGCGCCATATGATTTAGAAAAATCGAAGTAAGTTGTTGCGGTTCCTAAATTTCCGCTTGCATCTATTGGCATTCTCTGGATAGTTGTAAGTGAATCCTGCTGAGCTGCAACATAAAGATAAGTTGTACCTCCGTCAACAAAAACTCTCATCGCCGTTACGTTCGCAGTGAATGGGAATGTAACATAACTCTTATCTTGTTTAATTCTGTATATAACTGAATTTTTTCCGGCAGCCCATAAGTTTCCTAAAGGATCAAATTCAAGTTGATTTAACTTAGCAGTACTTGGCAGAACAACCCATGTTGAATTTTTTACTCCGCCGCCCGCAGGTATTGTAAATAATGCTTGCAAACCTCTTGCACAATACATTACTCCTCCTGGTCCAAATCTCATGCTTGTCCAGAAAGTTTCTCCGCCTTTTGGTGAATAAAGTGTCGATACACTATCGGGAGTAATTTGGTAAACACCAAGTGCATTATTAGAGGAATATATATTTCCTGCATTATCGGAAACCATACTCATCGGTATATCAGTTTGGTCTTTAACTCCCGGATAAAAATCTTTAGCAGTTTGTTTTATTGCAAAATAGATTGAGTTACTGAATTGTTCCGAATTCAATACAGCAACATTTATTTTAACAGAATCACCATAAACATTTGGAGCTGTTAGAACAAGCTGTGTTGGTGTTGCGCTAGTTGCAGTAACCATATTCCCGTTAAAATATATTAGATCTTCCGCTGGATTTGCTGAGAAGTTCTGCCCGGTTATAATAAGCTGAGTATATCCAGCTAATGCCGTAGATGGAGAAATAGAAGTTATAGAAGGTGTTGCGCCTATTGGACTTGTTGGAACACCTTGAAATAAGCTCGGGTCACCTTTATCGGTACATCCGGTTAATGATATTAAGAATAATCCTGTTGCAATTATGCTGATAAATAAATAATTGTAAAGAAATTTTTTCATACATTTTCCAAAATTTTAATTGTAATTCACAAAATAATTTCGCTAAAATTATAACGCAAAACCGAGCGTAAATCGGTGCTCGCTTGAAAATACTTTATTTTGTGTGAATGAATAATCAAATGAGAAATTATAACCGGAAAAAGAATGCTTGATTCCTATACCGGCATTAATACCTTCTACATCCGTTGGTTCTACATAACCAACTCTTAAAGAAATTAATTTCATAAACGTATATTCTCCGCCAAAGCTGATTTGTTCAGAATAATCTCTAGGATGTGAAGCATCCACACAGATTAGCAATGAATGCATGTCCCTATCTACATTATCCAATAAGTCAAACACATTCATTGCCAAGCCTATCTTAAACACTAGCGGCAGCTGGAAGCTTTCTGTTTTATAACGAACTTCTCTTGAGAAGTTTCTTACATCCATACCGAAGTCTAAACTCTTAAATCCGGTTTTATATATAATACCGAAATCAAATGCTAGTACATTTGTTTTATTATCTTCGGTTATATATCCGCCGTTCGCATTGGTATTAA
Source organism: Bacteroidota bacterium (assembly GCA_023475265.1). Classification (GTDB taxonomy): domain Bacteria; phylum Bacteroidota; class Ignavibacteria; order Ignavibacteriales; family Ignavibacteriaceae; genus FEN-1297. The sequence continues at coordinate 870 of JAMCWE010000052.1, read as the reverse complement.
TTGCACTCGTCCCTAAATCTTGATGCACATAACGAACATCACCGCCGACGGCAAATTTTTCAGAAAGCGCTTTTGAATATCCAATACCGAAAGCGAATGCCGAAGGACTGAAATTTCCGACATCGACAAATCCTTGATCATTATTTGCTCTTACGGTTCCTTGGAGACTGCCATAGTCAACATTCATAAAAGAAATTCCGATAACACCGTAGTCGCCTTGAAAAGGAGCTAAGGCTATACCTGCATAATTATAATTTATATCTGCAATATAGGATACACGTCCCAAAGTAACGCTTGCAAAATTATCTAAACGTGCAATGCCAGCAGGGTTATAAAATATCGATGCAACCCCGGCTTCATCTGCCGTGATAGCATTGCCGAAACCGCTTGCTCTCGCATCTAAAGGCAAACTTAAGAACTTCATTCCTGTCTGCGCCAGCTTTTGCTGCTGGCCAAAGTTCAATGAAGTGCATGTTAATGTAATTAAGCAGATTGTAACTGCTGTTAAAATATTTTTTTTCATTATAATACTCATCTTTATGTATTATTCCAGATTATCTAATTACTACAAATTTTACAATTTTTCTTTCACCGGTTAAACTGTTATCGATAACCGCTATATAAACTCCGCTTACTACCAATTGATTTGACGATGTTACTGAATCCCAATAAGCATCGCCGCTTCCATCGGTGTGGTTAATCGTATAAATTAATTCACCTACCTCTGTATAAATTCGAATTGTGCATCGTCCTGGGATATTAAAAAATGCCAGCCTGTTAGCTTGTTGGTCTCCGAATCCCAAAGTTTTATTGGCAGAAATATTATATGGATTTGGAACAACTCTTATTTGATCCATTGAAGTACCCGGC
>JAMCWE010000187.1 GCA_023475265.1 Bacteroidota bacterium | reverse complement strand
ACGAAGACAATGAGAGACGTTTACTTATTTTTTCTGAATCATTCTTTGGGAAAGAACTAAATACAATTTGCTTAGTATACACCATGCGAATCTTTAATTGGAAGGAATCTTCAGTCTTATCTGCTTCTTCGGTAGCAATAAGAGGATTAGTATCTTTAATTTTAACACTAATTTTACCTCCGCCGGATAGATTAATTGCCGGAATGGCATGATAATCTCCTGCATTGATACCAAAAGTCCAGCAGCATATACCGGGAATTCTCGGAGCAGAGGGAAAATGCTTCAATGGAAGAATTCGTTCTAATGATGTTGAATCAAGATCTCTAAAGATATATCCAGCTTTTGTTTCACGGAACGAAACGGAATCAATAGGAGACCACCCAGCACCATAATTTCGATCCTCAGAATTAGTTGAAAAATTATTATAATATTTGTTCTCCTTGGCGGTTACATTTTCAAGTTGAACATAGATAGTATGAATATTATGTGACATACTCTCTACATCCAATTCTGTAACGGACGGGTTTCTAGAAATAGGAGTATTTCCATCAATCTGAATGACGGAATCAAAATAATAAGTACTTCGTTCTTGTTTGGTACGAATACTGATTCGTTCATCTTCGCAAAGAAGATATTCTCCCCACATTTCTGGAGTAGGAAGCATAACATCATCAGATGATGGAGTTTTTCCATCGATAGTAATCATATTCGCACTAAATTGAACTGGCTCTTTTGTACTAGCCACACGAATTCGAATCAGATCTTTAATACAACGTCGAAATTTAACTATGTGTTCGATTCTATCTTGATGACCACAAAGGCATAGTGGGAAAAACGTAGATTCATCCTTTGAATATGGCATCGGAAGAAAAACGGATGTCGTATGCGATGGTAATTTCTTCCTCCATTCAGTAAGCCATGGAACAGTACCATGATTGAAATCTATGAGATTATGATTTTTAGAGATCATTGTTTGATTATAATCAGTAATATATGTATCATCAAATGCTGCAATATGAATATCGCTAGCCTTAAGTTCAACATTCTCAATAGTACTAATTGCTATATCAGGACCCCAACATATCTCATATTTTTCATCAGTTACGGAAATCATCGGAAGATGTTGTTTAATGTAAGTATATAAAATTCCGTCAAAGTCGTGGGATGCAACAAATGTGATAGAATTGGATTCATTGGGTATAGTTCTAAGTTTTTCTGGATAATGCGCGTAGAATGGAATTTTCTTAAAACTAACATAAAAAGGTGAATAAATATTGTATTCAGGATCACCTTCCCGACCTTTGGGATTGTGAATATTTCTTTGAAGGTCAGAAAGCGATTCTTTAAGATATCTAAAAACCTGATTTTTCTTGTTATCAGCCATTTTAGAGAAATCAATGCCGCGCTTATGCGAATCTGATCGATTATTCAAAACTTTAATTTGTTCAATTTACGATTAAAGTTATTATACTAACATATGATGGTACTGTTGAACTGTTCTACTTTAAATTTCAAAATCGGACAGCATTTTATAATCATCTTTCATTGAAATGAAAATTAATTAATGAATTTTATGTTGGCATTGAGGTAGAAAATGAATATTTGTTTGGAAATGAAAATGGAATAAAATATTCGGACTTAGACAAAAAGAGTAATTGAAACTATAAAGCAATTACAAAATTAAAACCATGCCTAAATCTGAGAGTGCAGAAATGCGTAAAGTCATCCGTGCCCAATTTCGCGGGCTAATGAAGGATGTTCAGGCGCTATTCGATCTATCTCATCGGATTGGTTCTTGGCCGACTGGTTCAAAAGTCAAGGTTACAGTTCCAGTTGAAGGGCGTATGCAAGAGTTCACGATCGGAATGAAGAAGATCAAGGATACTTTTTCCGATTGGAAGAAGCAGATGGCTAAGACATTTGAGATGTCGCTCAAATTCAAGCGTGTTAGTCCTCGTATGTCTACCACTAATTGGTATTCTGATCAGCTGATTCAATTCTTGACTAACGCTTTTGTTAAGCCCGAAATTAAGGAAGCTGAGAGTGGATACAAAACGATGGTTGATCTTTTTAAGGGCGCTTATGATTCTTCCAAATTTGCAGTACTTAAAGATAATGTTGCTACTCATAACATTATCACCCTTCTGTTTACGTTGTATAACAAGACTCATATTGCACCGGGCAGCACGACTGTCGGTCTTAAGTCCCCGGCAGAACCTCGTCGTATTCGCTACGACACCTTGATGGAAAAGTACTTTACGCTTCCCACTCTTCTCAGCGTTACCTGGACTGATTCAAAAGGTGTGCATCATCCGGAAAATGTCAAGACTGATCAGTCTGATAAAGTTGCAAACCGCGAACTATCAGCTTTTAATTTACTTCAATTTGATAATACTGGTAAGGAAATCGTTTCATCTAACCGTCGTGGTTCGTCTGTTCCTGCATTTATTCCCCGCACTGCTAACAATTTGAACGATTACGGTTTTATGATGGCGTCAGTTATGAAAATTGCTTCATTCTTCCGAGTGAAGCCCGAATGGCTCACTCAAGATGCTAAGAACGCCCATCCGATTCAGATTTCCCCTGCTGGTAAGGAAACTATCAAGCATGTTAAGGGTGAGGTGAAATCTACTGGTGATCAAGCAATCAAGGATCAATATAGAATGGTGTTGGATACTAATGAACTCAGCGCGTCCGATCGCAAGGCGTATGAAACCCAATTCAGGGTCTGGGAAGCCACCAATTACGCGCGAGAGCTCAACGCGATTATTGATCCTGCGGCTTCTAAGAAGGGTAAGGGGAAGAAGAAACAAGATACTCTCGAACAAATGATGGCAAAGGAACGAGCTGTTACTCCTCCTAAGAAGAATCAGCGATCGGCGGCTCGCTCCCCTGTACCGACTATTGTAAGCAGTCCGCGAATCGCGACCAATATCCCGGCGATTGCTCGTTCTCCTAGACTTTCCCAATAAATGAATGCAATGCTTCTATTAACAAATATATTTCTCAATGAGAAATATATTGAAAAAATCTACAAAAAATTTAATCTTTAAAAATCATGGCAACACGAGAACCTTTATCATCATTGGCTCCTCCTGCAATAGCATTGGAGCCACGTGAAAATGTTGTCCTTCAAGAACCCGTAAAAATTCCATCATTAATGGGAAATTTGGGTACAGCGTTATTTATTTTTCTTATTCTTGTAGTTATTTGTTGGGTTATTCTAGTTACATTAAAACCAAGATTCGTTCAAAATCATGATCACGAACACAGTGATAGTGATTCTGGAAATATTGATTGTGGTGTTAGTACCGGAAAATGCTTAGTTTGGTCTATTGTTTTCGCTATCGTTATTGTCGCCATTATTTGGATGTTTAGAGCATTTTAATTAAATATATCAGCAACGCAATGTACTGACAGGCAATATATTGACGGCGCAATGTACTGACAGGAAATATATTGACAGGAAATATATTGATAGTGC
>JAMCWE010000165.1 GCA_023475265.1 Bacteroidota bacterium | reverse complement strand
TTAGCATTGAAAACTTAGGAAGACGATTTTGCAAACCAACTTTTAAGCAGCAATTTTTAGTTTTGCAAACCATAACCCGAACTGAGCAACAACAAGAAACAAAGAACTAAACCAGAACAACTAACCAGCTTGGTTGAAAGAACTTACACAAATACTACTTTGTTTGAAACCTAACGGCGTTGCCGCTAACCGGCAGCCCAGAACAAGAATGCAGAATAGTTGCAACAATTATTTATTTATAAAATGTTGCTTAGAACAACCTACCTTAAAGAGCAACTTATTTTTTTAACACAACTTTTATTTACACTAATGCCACAATGAAAAGCGCTGTCCGTGTTGAGTTGCGGTTAGTTGCCCTTAAAATAATTTATTAATCTCTTTAAAAACATTTTCAAAGTTCTTCAATGTCGTTTCATCAAAATAATCTTTAGAAATTCCTAGTTGTGTTAACCTATATGCAACTCTATAATGATTGAATCTTTCTTTACCAATCAGTTTGTTAATCTGCGGAATAATACTTTTCTTAGAATCTAATTCTGATGATTGTATTGACTTGAATTCGTTATTAAATGTTTCATTAAATAATTTCAGATAATCGCTAGCGACAAATAAATCTTCAATATCAGCTTTACTTAAAGCCGGTATAAACTCGTCGAAAAAACGGATATTCTTTTCTTTAATTATCTTGTCTTTAATTAGATCATCAACTTTTTGTTTTCCTTTTTGGTCACTGAATGAATCCAATAGACAAACCACATTTAGTTTGCTGCCTCTTAATAGAGAAATAAAAGTGCTTACTTTATCCAATCCACCAACTGGGACAATAGTTATATTATCTTTTAATCCAACACGACTATGCATTTCTAAAAGATTTGAAAAGAATATTAAATAAAGTAAATCGGCAGGTCCCTCAACCAGTAAATCATTTTTAGATATAAAAAGATTCTGAGCAATATCATAGCCAAGTGCCGCTTGGAGAGGGAACAGAGTATTTGGATCCTTTTCTTGGAGAGAATCAGAAATAATTGAGCCATCTTCAGTTTCTACAACTGTCCGAACTCTTTCTAAATGTTCAGAATCAATCATAAAAGGAGAATGCGTTGTAAATATGATTTGATAATTCTCCGATAGGTCTTCAAGAAATTTTAATAAATCAGCTTGTGCGGAAGCGTGAAGATTTAATCCAGGTTCGTCAAACAATAAAATATATTTAGAAGATTTGTCTGCTTGAATTTTACTAAACCATATTATAAAAGCAAAAAACCAATTGAATCCTTTGCTTCTTTTATCAAGTGGTAAAGTTATTTTATGAATTTGACTTCTAACTCGAATATCAAGGACTTTTTCATTGTATATCTGATTCGGATTTTGTGGATTTGGCTTAGTAAGAGTATCAATTTTAAATTCAATATCCAGATTCTTATTTGTACTCCAGTATTTGAATATTTGGTCAGTAATTTCATTAGATGAAGCCTCGAGTAATGCGATGAATCTTTCATAGTTATTCGAATTAATAATATCATCTATTGATATATCTGCCAATTCAAATAATGCTTTTGCTGTTTTTGTTTTTTCACTGCTTAATTGATTGCTTTTTAATTCATTTAGATTAATTCTCCCGGCTAAACTATAATAATCATCATAGTACCAGAATTTTGGCATATTAGCTTTAAGCCATTTCTTACCGACATAACTTTCCAATTTATTATCCCAGTTCTCATAACCTTCTGCTTTAATTCTCTGTATTTCCTTTTTAACATTTTTATAGTTTTCATCTTCGTTTTTTTCATCTAAAGAAAGCAATCCTTCTATATTATTTTGATTCAGTGCTAATTCTTTTAATTCAGGATTTATCTCATACTTACTTAACAAGTTTTCTATATATTTTTTCTGGTCAACTTTTACACCGGTGAAATAACTTTTTTTACTTTTATATTTATATGAGTAGTTGAATTCTTTGAATAAGATTACATCTTTTCCTAAATCAAGTTCAATATTTTTTATGAGAACGGAGTCAAGTTCAAAAGTACAATTTACAACCTCGACATCATCTTCACTTTTTTGGAATTTAACTAGTTCTTTTCTAGGGTAGTCAGATGTAATATCAAAAATGAAATCCTTATCATCAGTGAAATAATTAATTTTAGCAAGTGAATTTAAAAATGATGTTTTACCAGATTCATTCATACCGACCAATGTAGTAATATCTTTTTCGATATGAACATTCTGAAGTGTTTGAAAGCTTTTGAACTTATTAACGGTAACATTTTTTAAATACATTTTAACCTCACTAATTTTCCAAAATTTATTAGGCAACTAACGGCGTTGCCGATAAGCGGCGCCCCAGAACAGGAATGCCGAATAACAGCAACAATTTTTATTTATTAAAAAATACTTTTAGAACAATCAACCTTAAAGAACAATTTGTTTTTGTAAACAATCATTATAATTAGAACAATGCCCCATTAAAAAACGGCGTCCGCCTTGATTGGCTGGTTATAAAGCACTTAAATAGTAATTGAAAAAAGCTTATTATAAATAATCGTTGCTTGCTCGATTAACTTATTTCGTATTTCATCCCAAGATTCTATATCTGCCCGACCTCTATCAAAAACATGAATAATAATTTGTGCAATTCGTGGAGTCTCGTGATTATTCATTTGGTAATTCAGTTCTTGAAGAATCTGAAAAACTTTACCTCTCTTCTCAATTCTATCTTCACCTTTAAAATCAATTTTGATAACGGTCGAGTGCTTATTTACATTTAGAACTAATGTGGCGCCTTGAACACCTTTAGTAATCCATCCTTCATCTCTTTTCGGAACAGGCTTACCAGAAAATAAACCTTCCGCACGAATCGGTTCCCAAAATTCACTATACTCAGAATCACCTCTTTCTGTTTGAATATCAATTGCCGGTTGAACAATTGGAATAAAAGAAAATTCATCGTGAGCATTAACTTTGACTTGAATTAAATACCAACTTATTTCGCTATCCTCATTTCTAAGGTTGCAAGTCACTATCATTAGTTCTTCAAAATCTTCTGCCAACAAAACAGCAACATCTGCTTTTTTCAACCTTGCATATGCTTCTAACCTACCCCAATGATCCCAATCTGCTTTTCCAAATTGACATTCTACAACAAGGACACCGTCGTTACCTTGTGCAACAATGTCGGCTTGTCTTGTTCCAACGTTAGCTTCGGTTTCAGAATCTTCAAAATCACCAACATCTAAAAAATGAAGATGATTCGACATTTCTTCATTAAAATCTTCTTCTCTTCTAAATTTTTGATTTAGTGGAATGATATCTTGCATTAACATAGTCACCTTACAAATTGTTTGCTTTATAACGACGTTGCAACTAAACCGCCGCCCAGAACAAACGGTTAAGTTTTGTCAACGCCACTTTTTGTTTTTAAAATCAGTTTTGCATTGCTAATCAACTTTGTAAGAACAATTAGTTCTGAAAAATCAACTAAGAAAAACCACTACGACCGA
>JAMCWE010000243.1 GCA_023475265.1 Bacteroidota bacterium | reverse complement strand
TCAAATCAGCAAGGACAGCAAACTCGATACTTGCATTACTGAGTACAATTAGTTTATTTAAATCAGACAGTCCTTTTACAGGCAGATTGAAAAATTTTTTTATATCAATAACAGGCAATATTTTACCGCGCACATTTGTTATTCCAAGTAAAAATGCAGGAGTTGACGGCAGCGGAGTAAATTCCTTTAAAGGAAAAACTTCACGAATAAAAAAGGTTTCAATGCCGTAAATTTCGTAAGCAAGAGAAAATTGAATAACCTCGATAGTATTTTCAGTATCAACATTATTTTTAGGTTCTTTAGCAAATACCTTAGCTCTATCTCTTAAGATTTTCTGTTTCTGTTCAATTGGAAGAAGCGAATTATTTATAAGCAATTGATTTCCAGATTCAAGTTTTCTTTTAATTTCATCCCAGTCAACTTTTGCAGTTTTACTTGAATTGTATATACTATTTATTTCATCGGGCATAAAATCACCTAATAAAATGAAGCGCTAATAATTTCAGATAATTTGCGGGCAGACATACCATCGGAATACGGTAATATATCCTCAGGCGCGTAGTTATTTAGTATAGATAAGGCGATTTGGAAATATTTTTTTGATTCACCCGGTTGGTTATAATTAGAGACAAGATTTCCGAGAGAAAAATAAGCCATTACAAAATTATGATCGAGGTAAAGAGATTGTTTTAGTAAACGAATAGCATCCTTTTTATTTCCTAATTCTTGAAGAATAGTTGACTTCAAATAATAGTGAGCAGGATTAAGCTTGTCATTTGTAATAGCTTTTTCGCACCAGGTAAGCGCCTTGTTAAGCTCCCCTTTATTAGCATAAATTTGGGACAAGAGCGCATGAATATTAGTATTAAATTGATCTTCAGTAAATATATCTAATAATTTTTTCTCGGCTTCTTCATAAAATCCAGATTTATAAAGTTCATAGGCATGCAGGTATAAAACATTACAATCTTTTATTTTTTTTTCATCAAAAGAATTTACATTAGAATTATTACTTAATTCCTCATTTATAATAAGTTCTTCGTTTTGTAAAGAATCAAATAAAAAATTGGAACCTGTTAATTCATCTTTCGACTCAAAGCGAATATCATATAAATTAACCTCGTCAGCATACGTACCTTTGGCATTATACTTTTTAAATAATATAGCATCATCAAAATTTATTAGAATAAACTTGTCTTTTGGAACTAATGAAGCTTCGGCAGGACTGACAAACAGCAGACCTCCATCAATCAAGGAATTATGAAGATTAAGGATTACTTTAGCCGCTAAATCCGGGATAAAATACATAAGTACATTCCGGCAAAATATTAAATCCATAGCATTAGTATTGTTTAGAAGAGATGGGTAATTGTCCGCTGCCAGATTAAGATAAGAAAGATTAACCATTTTTTTGATTGAAGGACGAATTATAAAGCGGTTATCTGATTGCCTGACAAAATAATTATTTTTAATCCATGCCGGAGTATTACGAAAGGACCATTCAGTATAAATGCCCTCATTAGCTTTCTTCAAGAATTTCGGATTAACATCCGATGCGAGAATAGTTATATCCCAATCCTTTATATCGGGAATCATTTTATTCAGGAGTATAGCAATTGAATAAGGCTCTTCACCGGAAGAGCAACCAGCACTCCAAATTCTAATTCTTTTTCCTTTATCACGGCGTGAAGAAATAATATCAGATAAGATATTGTTTTCCAAAACATCAAAATACTTTTCGTCACGATAAAAGAATGTTTCGCCTATAGTAAGATATGCGGCAAGAATCTCAACTTGCTTATTGTTTAGAGAGGAAGAAATAAGCCAGTCAATAAATTCGTTAAAATTTTCAAAATTAAATTCATTAAATGCTAGCTTTATCCCACGTTCCAGGTCATTGAATTTTTCCTTAGGAAAGTTTAAGCCAATACTAGAGGAAACAAAAATGCTCAATTTTAGAAGTAAATCTGGTGATATTTTATAATCAGGATTAATAATTTTGTACGTCATTAATAGCATTATCTAAATTTTCTTGTTCAATAGGAGAAAGAAACTTATCAACATCATGGATGAGGATTAAGTCAGTGCCGAGCTTTAGGACCCCCTCAATAAATTTCTGACCGGGTAAATATCCTTTGGACAAGACTAAATCTTCACCATTAAATTCAATTACTTCCTTAACATCGTCAACTAATAAAGCGACTTTACGTTTTGAAGTTTTTACAATAAGTAATTTGTCGGAAAGTTCAATCTCTTTTATTTTAATTAGAAATCTTAGGCGGGTATTAAAGACCGGTATGACAACACCTTCAATGTTTATAATGCCTAATACAACACTTGGTGCGCCAGGAAGAGGAGTAATTTCAACTGAAGGTAAAATCCTGTGGACTACATTTACATAAAGGGCATAATTTTTATGGTCTATATTGAAAACAACAACTTTATTATTTACCGACATAGATTTAGTAACCTTAAATATTTGTCAATAATGTTAAAGAGGAAAAAGGTCAAAAAGATTTAATCAATAGCATGAATGTTTTTTTTCATAGAAATCGTGCAGATATTAAAATTAAAAACGGACGTGTACCTAATACTTAAACCAACCTTAAGGGCACTGTCATGTCCACCGACAATGGAAATAAATATAGGTCGCGTCCAACAGACTGAACACGACAATATTTGTTTGTTTTTGCCAGTATATATGTGTTAGTTTTTTAAGCCAAACAAATTAGTAAAAAAAATATATATTTAAATGTATACAGATACTATGTTTATTGGCACAAAGGACCGCAGAAAATAGATAATTATTAGAAAGGGCTTACGAATAAATAAGAGATGCTTAATGAGATTAGTTAGAAACGGATAACGTTTTTTGATTATATAATTTTCCGAGACAATTTTTTAAAAGGAGTAAACTGCCATGATGTATTCCATGTTTCTGTTTTTATAGATAAGGTTGTAAAGACATCGAATTTTGGATACAGAAATCATACGGAGCTTTTTCATTCATCTATAGAAATAGAATAATTAGTTATGTGATGTACAGAAAATACATAATTATTTTATTAGACTGTACGGAGATTATTTTAAAATAATCGAGAAAGAAATTTCATTTTGTAATGAAAAATTAAGACTAGGATTTCATAACGCTCAGTCAGAAAAGTATTTGAAATATGTTAGAAAGATTAGCCATATTAAAAGGAATCGTGGGAAATCATTTACAAGAACTGTTAGCGAAAAATATGTTGATATCAATAGTGAAGAATTATTCTTATACCACGGTAATGATAAAAATTATGCAGGTATTGAGATTTTATTTCTTAGCGCGGCAGAATTAAATGAGCAGTTAGAAAAGGTTATTGAGATTAAAGAGTCGGGAATACTTTGGAAGCGCTCCAGAATTTTTTTTATTTGGAGTATTTAATCTATGAAAATGACAAGCTGCATGATGGTAAAATATAACATAAAAGAATGATTGCAGGTAATACATATTCATAAAAAAATTACTTCCAATTAATGGTTTCTATCTCCAATGCAAGTAACGGCGAGTTGTCCCATGTAGGATTTATTTTACTAAAATTTATTTATCTTAGATCAATAAAAAATCCAAAGGAAATAATTTTGAAAAATCATTATGATGTAATTGTAATTGGCAGCGGGCCCGGCGGGGAAGGTGCAGCAATGAAATGCACAAAGGAAGGATTACACGTTGCTATGTGCGATTATTTTTCAATGGTTGGTGGAAGCTGTACGCATCGAAGCACTATCCCCAGCAAAGCATTGCGGCATGCAAGTCAGATTTTATATGAAAGCAATAAATTAGATGAAGCAAATTTTCAAACATTACTTAAAAAGGCTGAGATTGTAATTCAAGAACAATTTAATCTCAGAAAGAGTTTTTATGAAAGGAACCAAGTTGATATAATTGATGGAAGGGCATCATTCATAGATAAAAATACAATTTCAGTTAAGTTATCTAATGGAGCTGAAGAAACATATTCGGCAGAATATTTTGTAATCGCTACCGGTTCCCGTCCATATCATCCTGAAGATGTTGATTTTGAACATCCAAGAATTTTGGACAGCGATACAATTTTAAATTTAACTGACAATCCCCGATCAATAACAATTTACGGAGCCGGAGTTATTGGATGTGAATACGCTTCAATATTCCGCGGCTTGAGAATAAAAGTAAATTTAATAAATACTCGCGATAAGCTTCTTGCTTTTCTTGACGATGAAATTATCGATGCTCTTAGTTATCATCTAAGAGAGAATGGCGTTATCCTTAGGCATAATGAAGAATATGAAAAAGTAGAAGCAGATGATAAGGGAGTTACCGTATTTTTAAAATCAAATAAAGAAATCCGGACGGATTATCTTTTATGGGCGCAAGGACGAACGGGGAATTCAGATAATATGGGATTAGAAAATTTAGGAATAACAACAAATGCGCAGGGATCAATTGTAGTTAATGAAAATAATCAAACTCATCTTCCTAATATTTATGCTGTTGGAGATATAGTTGGGTTTCCAAATCTTGCAAGCGCTTCTTACGATCAAGGAAGGTTTGCAGCCACGCATATTGCTTTTGGAAAGTGCGAACATCAGCTTGTTGAATTTATACCGACAGGAATTTATACCATTCCGGAAATTAGCTCGGTTGGTTATACGGAAGAACAATTGACGAAAGAAAAAATTCCATATGAGGTAGGACATTCTTTCTTTAAGCATTTAGCCCGTGCACAAATAACCGGAAGAACTACCGGAATGTTAAAGATTCTTTTTCATAGAGAAACTCTGCAAATTCTTGGGGTGCATTGCTTCGGGCATGGCGCCGCTGAAATTATTCATATCGGTCAGGCAATAATGTCGCAAAAGGGTGAAGGAAATTCATTAATGTTTTTTATCAATACAACATTTAATTATCCAACAATGGCTGAAGCATATCGTGTTGCTGCGCTAAACGGAATTAATAGAGTAAATAAATTAAAGAAAAGCGTTGAATGATTTTTATCAAATCTAATAATGCATTTGAATTATGATTGATAAAAAGAATTTATAGAAACTACAACTAGACAATTAAAAACGCATTAAGAATTAAGGTTAGGAAAGCTTCTGCCTCATTGCAAAAAAAATTATAGCTATAAAAAAATAAAGCTACTGCAATTTGAGAACAATTATTCCCGGCAAAAAACAAAAATGAAATGTCCATTGGAATTCAATTCTTGTTATTAATTTAGTAAGCGCATCCAGAAATGTTAATGACAAGTAAAATTAAATTATGAAGTTATTCGAAAAAGTTGAAAAAAAATTTATAGAAATTTTTAATGAAGCTCCTCTTCTCGTTCGATCGCCGGGTAGAGTAAACTTAATTGGTGAGCATACTGATTATAATTTTGGATTTGTTTTGCCTGCAGCAATTAATAAAGCAATATATTTTGCAATATCCCCTCGCAACGATGAAAAATGCGATATCTATTCTTTGAATATGAAAGACAATTTCCAATTTCAAATTCATGAACTGGCAAGAAGTAAAAAGGCATGGACTAATTATTTGATGGGAGTTGTCGATCAGCTAAATCAAGAAGGTTTTAAAATAAAAGGATTTAATTGTGTATTCGGAGGAGATATTCCTATCGGTGCAGGCCTTTCGTCATCAGCGGCACTTGAGGCGGGACTTGCATACGCACTTAACAATTTATTTAATCTCGGAATAAATAAACTTGAACTCGTCAAGCTTGCTCAAAAAGCAGAGAATGAATTTGTCGGCGTTCAATGCGGGATTATGGACCAGTATATAAATATATTCGGGCAAACAAATAAAGTTCTGAGAATAGACTGCCGTTCACTTGAATATAAATACTTTCCTTTTAATTATAAAAATATTTCAATAGTTCTTTTCGACTCAAAAATTTCCCATTCTCTCGCTTCATCGGAATATAACAAAAGAAGAAAAGAATGCAGAGAAGGTGTTGAAATTATTAGAAAAGAACATTCGCATGTTAAAAGCCTACGTGATGTTCCGATCGAATTGTTAACTGAATATAAGAATAAATTAAATCATGAGATTTACAAAAGATGTAAATATGTTGTAGAAGAAAATTCCAGGTTGTTAAATGCCTGCGATGCTTTAATGAAAAATGATTTGAAAACTTTCGGAACTTTAATGTCCAAAACTCATCAAGGATTAAGTGAAGATTATGAAGTAAGCTGTAAAGAACTTGATTACCTTGTTGAATTAACAAATAATATTTCAAGTGTTTACGGATCCAGAATGATGGGTGGAGGTTTTGGTGGCTGCACAATAAATCTTGTAGAAAGTAATTCCGTTGAATCTTTGAGCGATGAAATATTGGGAAAATATAGGAAGAAGTTTAAGCAAGGTGCGAAAGCTTATATAACAACAATAAGCAGCGGCACAAGTATAATTAGTAAAAGTGAAAAAGGTTAGTTTAACATTACCGTGGGCGCTAGTGGATTTGAACCACTGACCTCCTGCGTGTGAAGCAGGCGCTCTAACCAGCTGAGCCAAGCGCCCAAAATTAATTTGCTGCTTAATTAAATATAAAAAATTCCTTCCTAATTCAGCTTATCTTTTTTTACAAACTTTTTTCCATTCCAATAAAGAACCTGACTAATTAACAGATTTCTATATTCTTGAGTGTCGCTTAACGGCGGCTTTAGTTTTCCAGATTTTACGTATGGGTCTCTTAAACGGACATAATCATCATTAATTATTATTGTAATTCTATTGAAATCCTTTGAAACACAATAAACAACCCCACCAATTTTTTTATAGTTTATATAAACATTGCAGTCGAAGGAGTTGTCTCTTGCGCTATAAAGAAAATCTCCAATGCTGCTAAATAATGTTTCTATGGGAAGAATGATCTTCTGATAATCCTCATTTGGAAGAAGTATGTAATATTTTAAAGAGGCTATTTTATTTCCATAATAATCATGATGTCTATCCGATGGTGCTTTCCCATCAATATTATTTAAAGCCAGCATACCAATAGCAATTTTATGCCAAGAGTTATTTCCTCCTTCAAAAACCAAATCTTTTTCTTTGAGATTTTTTGATTCGATAACGTAACCGCCATTAATAAAACCTGGATGCCAGAACGTATCAAATACTCGTTTACCGCTTTTTAAGTCAAGCATATATATTGCGGAGCCGAACGATTCTTTATTACAACAAAATGAAATTAATACTTTTTTATTTCTAACGGTGGAAGTATCAATTAAGTAGCTAGCATAGTTTTGAGACAGAACTTCGCCTGGAGAAGAGATTGTATCATGAAATAAATAATTCCATAATGCATTTCCCTTATGATCATAACAAGTGATGCCTCCATATTGGTTTCCGTTTTTAAGGCTGTCTTGCTGTTCTCCAGCAAGAATCAAATTTTTTATCCCGTTATTATTTACATCAACAAGTAATTGATAACTTTTCAAGAAAGAAGAGCTGGGAAATTCCTGTCCTTCATCTGCAAAGGTTTTAGTAAAAAGTACCTTTCCACTTTTATTTTCTACAAATAGAGTTCGTCCTTTTCTGTTTAGTATTTCCGGGTTATCATCATAATTAAATTCATAAAAATATCCGGTTAATAACAGCAATGCTAAAAATAGTAAGCTCACCAGCCAATTCTTCCTGGCGTACTTTGTTGTTCTTACAATTGGACTTTGTTTTCTAATATCAATTAAATTTCTTCGGTTCAGCAAATCTTGTAAATCGGTTATTCCAATTATTTGCAGTTTACGGTTGGGATATAATTGTTTTAGATTATCCATTTTTTTTCGCACAAAAATTTTATTTTCTTCCGGTACTATGAATATTTTTATGAATGAATAAAAAACTATTTCAAGCTTTCTCTCAATGACAATTTCATTTAATTGATTGAATGAACCGTTTTCATCAAATCCCCCGGTTAAAGCAATGTTTTCTTTTATGGAAATTATAAATGAAAGGTTATAGAACTTTATTAACTCTTCTATAAAGCTTATTGTTAATGCAGCGCCGAGCGAGCTCCCGGAGTAATTTCCCCAGCGATGATCGAAATGAATTATTACTTTATGGTATTTGTTTAGTCTTAGTATATGTCTTTTTATATAGTTAATTGCTATCTGCCATGAGATATTTATCTGGCTCAATAATAATTCATCTATTATTTCTGAAGATGGAATAATAAGAAAATTATCTTCGTTATTATTTTTTTTAATATCAATTGTAAAAGTTTCTAAAGTTCCAACTAAATATCGCTGCTGTTCTTTTAAATCTTTTTCAAGAAGAGGGAAAAATACTTTTTGTTGTCCGTTCAATATTATGTCATTGCCATTAAGAATATGATTTAGCTGGTTCAATTTTATATTTAATGAATATATAAGCCCATCTATCGTTTCAATTGTTTTTTCATTCAATTGGAATTGTTTAATCTCTCTTAACAGCGCAACAATACCTTCGGTTAATTGCGGTCTAAAATAATATACTTCGTACAGGTTAATAGAAATAAGAAATTCATCAAGGAATTCGTTAACATAAGCTTCGGCAATAATTCTTGGCGAATCTGAAATTAAAATACTGTAATAATTTTTTAATAATATTAATTTTTGCCTGGGGGAGCCTGAGTTGGACAGCAAATCTTGAACTTGTTGTTTAAATACTTCCGCTTCAAAAGCGTTCATATTCCCTTTATATTTTAAAAAACTTATTAAAACCTAAAGAAAAAATTTATTTTATGCAATTATCAAACGGGTAAGTCGGTTTATAGGTGAAAAGGTTAATCGATAAATAAATGAATTTTATTCTTGTTCAATTAATATTTTCTGGATGTATTTATGCTGATCAATTTCTATCTGCTGGGAGTTGTTGGTGATGTGAATAATTTCATTAGATGGTACCAGAGTAATTTTTAATTTCTGTTCCTTGTTTTCTTTATTTGAAAAAAAGTATAAAGTATTTTTTTCTTTATTGTTTATTAATCTTACCAAGTATTTTGAATTTTCATCAGAATAAGTAATGGATTCCGATTGTTTGTTAGCAATATCAGCGTTTGCCGCAGCTAAGGTAAGTGTATTATTCTTCTGCAATTTTTTATTTATTACCGGGAATAATTCAACAACAATAAATTTAGAAAGAATTCTATCCGCAGCTTTTTTACTTTGAATATAAATATCATTATCATTAGAAAATTCTAAATATGATTTGCAAAGATTAATTTGTTCAGAAAACAAATTTTCATTCGCACGAATATATTCTTTTTTCTCCGGCTCAACTTCATCAGGGAAAAGTATGTACTTAAATATATCTTCTTCTGTTATTTCCATATTCAATAATTTAAAATTGTAACTATATTTTAGTTTGTCGTTTTTATAATGCACAGAATGAATTCTGTGCTACGGTTATAATAAAAATTTATATCCTCTATTAATAGAGTAGATTAAAATTACCTCTTTTGGGAAAATTCCGGGTGTTCTATAGCATTTTTAAAATCTTTTTTTAATAGCCTGTATAAATAGTCCAAAATATTGTGATATTTATCCTTTACTTCGTGATTATTGAAATCGGCGAAATGCGGTATAATATAATCTTTTATACTATGACTTATACCGCCGTCAGTTAAATCGATTGCAATTTCTTTAAGTGCTATTTTGAATATTTCTCCTTCAGAATCAGACAGTTTACCTTTAGCCACGTAATTTATATCTATAAATGAATCCATCCTTTCAAGTGATTCTTTTAAAATTTGATTTATATAAATAGAAAATTCATGATTCTCTTCAATAAAATCTAGCAGGACGGTTTGATTTGCATATAAATTTTTAATCCTGGTCGCTAAATTCATTAATGGGATTGCCGGAAAATGATTAGTTCTTTTCTTTATATAGTCAATTAAATCTTTAATAATTTTATCATAAGTATTCTTTATTAACTCAACTGGAATGTCATTGAATTCATGCTCATCAATTAATGTTCCTGTTATTTTAGCATTTCCTGTTTCTACCAAATAAGCTTGTCCAAAGTAATAAATTCTTTTACAGCCATTTTGTTTTACGTGATAAATTATATTAGTTAATATCTTACCAAACAGCGGATCCAATTCAGCTAAAATTTGATTTACTGTTTGATCAACTCTTTTCCAAACTACACTATAAACAAAGAAAGATGCTTCTCTTTCAGATGAAATTTTCTTTCCCCAGGTAGCCAATGATTTATTTATTTCCGTTGAATTAAAAGTCTCATTCACAACAAAAAGAGGAGAAATCGAATCAACTGCCACATCAATAAATGAAATTCCATTTATAGAAAAAAATGTTTTATGCTTATGATATTTTTTATTCAGACAGATAACCCCTATTTTGCAGCAAATCTCAATAAACTCCCGCATTTCAGATCTATTTATTTTTCCGGTATTGATTTTATTAAGAAATGTTAACAGTTTCACCCCATTCACAATTAATAACTCCACTAATAAAATTAATTGATAAATATTCTAAAAGCACTAGCAATTTATTACAATTATTAATTCATAGTCAATAAGTAAAAAGAAGATACCCAATTTTTTTAAACAATTGAATACTTACATCACTGAAGTTACGCAAAAATAGTAGTTGCAATATTATGGAACCCTTTCAGGGTTCGATTTTGTCTTATTTATATGTTGCCAAGGGCAGTGTCATTGTCTTAGATATTTGTTCCTTTCAGGGATACTGAGAAGCATAAAGACGCTGAAAGCCTCTGATATTCAATATTGGTACAATGTCCCAATATATAATATTCTAAACTTTTATTAATAACCCTGAAAGGGTGAAATAAGTCTTTGCGTAACTTCAGTTATATTAATAATATTTTTCTGAAATAGGAGATATAAAAAAATATTTTAAATTTTTTCCCAAAATTTTCCCCAAAGGGTCGATTTAAATCTACTCATTAATAACAAATAATTAATTGTTTTTGATAAAAGTGCTAAATAGACAGAAAATAAATACAATTCCTAAATTATTTATTGTTATTACTAAGAAAATACTTAGAAGTCGTAAAATTAAAAAGATATTTCCTTTCTTAAGAATTGCAAATTCTAAATTAACATACATATTAATTTTCCCACAAAATCAGATAATCAAATCAAGGATTGTAATTACTTTCTTGAAACAACTATTTATAAAAAAACAAAATGTAATTCTTTTCTTTTATAATATAAAAATTTTCCAAGCAATCGAGATTTCTTTTTTAGAAAACACATTCTTTTTCCTAATAAATGCATTTCCTTTTAAAGAAATCGTGAATTTTAATTTGAGAAATGGGAATTCATTCCAAAATGAGCTTTTTTACCATAAATCAATAATCATTAATAAAAATTGGGAGACAGAGAGATGATCAAGTACATTGCAGACTCTTCCACCACGTTTAAAGGATTAAAAAACGGGATGGAAAAAAATCCAACAGTTTGGACTAACCAGGCTGATACACCTGCCAAAATGCAGGAAAAAATAGACCTTTTAGATTCAATGGAAAAGGATATAGAAGGAATAAAAGAGCAGCTGGCAGTTAAACAAATTGAAGCGCATAAGTTATGTGCAGAGTTAGATGAATATGCCGTCAGAATTACTTCAATAGCCATAGGGCTTGAAGGTAATAACCAGGAGAAGCTGCTTCCTTATGGAATTAAATTAAGAAAGCCGGTAGCGAAAAAACCGGTTCCCACAAAAGTTCTTCAATCTTCAATTACAGACGACACCGATGGTTCTGGTTATATAATATCTACACAATATGATTCCGATGCGGATATTTACGAATGGCAGAAAGGTGCGGGTGCAGACCCAGCAAAGACTGATGTAATTCCGGAGATGAAATTATTTAAGACGACTACCAAGACAACTTTTGTTGATGACGATGTACAAAAAGGAATTAGATATTTTTATCGTGTCCGCTCAATCAACGCAGCCGGCGAGGGCCCATGGAGCGAAGCGGTGAGCAGGGTACAGTGAAAATAAATTTAATTATAAAAAAAATTAACTGTAATACCTACTCGATATTATGAGCATTTTTTTTAGTATTCAAGTGAATGGGAAAATAATTATTTCTTTTCGGAAGCTAGGTAAATAAAAATTATAAATTTTAATAATGATTTATTAGGGAGTAAAAAGTGAAAATATATTTTTGTTCATTACTCTTATTACTGTTCTCAGTATTTGCATATTCACAAGATATTAATTTATCGTTAAAGAATTATAAAACAGATGATTGTAAAATTTCGTATAATCTCATTTCACCAGAAGAAATAAAAGTTGTAGCACTTGATAAAAATAATCAGCCAATAGAAAACCTATCTAAAAAAGATTTTACTTTAAAGGTTCGAAACAATTCTACAGAAATTGTACGAGTTGTACCTCTTTCAGAAACAACTAATGCTAAATATAAAGTAGTACTTTGTCTAGATAATTCTGCATCAATGGTAAACTATAGTAAAGAATTGTTAAAGATTTTGGACACATTGATAAGTAGTTTTTCGAAATCTGCCGAAATAACTGTTACCTTTTTCGATAATTCAAATTATCCACATGATTACAAATTTAAAAACGAACCGCTAAAGGTTCAGTTAGAAAAGTATTCAAATCAACCAAATGGGTTAAAAGAATTTTGTAATAAACATTATGATATTGATTATGTAACTGACAGAACATATTTAAGGGATCAACTATATGTTGCATTTAATTCAGTTACAAACGAAGATCAAAAAGATGTTTTTTATATTATACTTTCGGATGGAGAGGATAATGCTAGCGAAACAAAAAAGGAAGATGTTCTGAATAGTTTTAAACAAGGTAAAATATATTCAATTGATTTCAACAGGTCTGATTATGGAATATATGGTAGGGAGAATCTATTGGAAGAATTATCTAAAAAATCAAACGGTGAGTATTTTAAAGCTAAGGATGCAGTTGAGCTAGCAGCATTCTTTAATAGAATTGCGAAAAAAATAATCTTCTCTGGATATGAAATAGATTTTAAAGAATTTTATCCTCCAGAAATTCCAGAATCTGAAGTCTATTATCTAGAGAATAATGCGTATAAAAATACCAACAAAATAAAAATTGAGGAAATTAAATCTAAAGAGTTCTATCCTTTATTAAATTATGTTTTTTTCAATAAGAACTCGTCAGATTTAATTGACAGGTATGTGACTATTAGAAAAGAAGATGTTTTTAGTTTTGAAGAGAAAAAACTTCTCCCCGATCAGTTAAGTGTTTATCGTAATATATTAAATATAATAGGTAAAAGGCTTATACAGAATGATAAAATTAAAATTAAATTAATTGGTTGTAATGATAATGAAGGAGAAGAAAAAAATAATTTATCATTAAGCAATTCTCGAGCAGAAACAGTTAGAAATTATTTAATAAATATTTGGGGAATTCCTTCTGAAAGAATTACAATTAAGAGCCAGAACTTACCTCAGAAACCTTCAAATATCCGGCACATAAATGGTCAGGAGGAAAATAGAAGAGTTGAGATAATTTCTAACGATCCTTTATTATTTGATCCTGTTGATATTGAGTCTAATACAAAAATTGCAGAGCCTGGAAATCTTCAAGTACATTTAAATACAAAATATTCATCACCGCCCGATTCTTGGGAAATTAAAGTAACACAGCATGGCGAGGGAATTTTTAATTTGACGGGAAAAGGTTATCCTCCTCCTTATATTCCTTGGAATATAAACGAAACTATAAAAAATAAAAATATAGATAATTCTCCTTTTGAAATTTTTGTCAAACTGCAAGATTCCAAAGGATTGGAATATCAAAAACCAATCATGCAAATGCCGGTTGAATATTTATCTTCACAGCAAAAAAAGCTTGAAAAAATTCAGGATAAATATGTCGAAAAACTAAGTTTAGTCTTATTTGATTTTAACAGCTCAATTCTTAGCAAGCAAAACCAGGATATTCTATTAAAAGCTAAAGATGCCATATTTGACAATTCAAAACTTAAGATGATTGGTTATACTGACAGCATTGGAACAGAATCTTCTAATACTAAATTATCTCAGTTGCGAGCTGCAAATGCACTCAAAGAGCTTGTTAAAATTCTTAAACCAACAACAAAAGAATTATCAAGTGATGGATACGGAGAATCAATCCCCTTATATGATAATGGAACGCCTGAAGGAAGATTTTATAATAGAACTTGCCAGATGATAATAGAAACACCAATTAAAATGGTAGAAGAAATAAATAAATAAAAAAATTATTATTTGAAGTCAGGAAATAAAAAGAGGTAATTATGCAAGTTATTACTAATGATTTAGAAGAAAAATCATTTTTGCAAAAAATAAGGGAAAATTTGAATGAATTTTTGAGGATTACATATAAAAGTCTACTAATTAATCTTTCATTAGTGTTTATTTCATTTGGCATAAGTTATACTGTTATAAATAGTTTGAATCAAAAGATTTCTGGCGAAGTATCGAGTGTTTCGCTAATTCCAGATTCTACTTTACATGCAACTGAAAATTCTTATGAACTAAGATATCCAGATTCATATTTATCAACAGAAGAATTAAAAAATTTAAAAGATAGATTAAAATTAGTCTCATATAATAATGTTTACCCCGAATTAGATCTAACAGGAAAAATAAATAAAGCGGAACTTGTTGCTCTTCTTGAAGCAAACAATAATTGGAGTATTGAAAATAAGGAAGCTCTAAAAGCTTTATATACAAAGTCTCATCCATTTGGCGATCAAGGAGTTAAACATAGTTGGATATTCAATTTTATTCCATTGGTTGCTTTTTTTCTTTTCCTATTAGTTGCATTTGATGCCTATTTAGTAATGAAAAATGATTATAAGAAAGGTAAAATACCTGATAGCGCTGCTTTCGAAGAAGTTGAAAATTCATATCTAAATATTATTGATGTTATGGGTTTTAGTGTCCCATTATTAGGGGCAGCAATTTTACTTTTAAGTGTTATTGTAGGACCGATGATGTTCATTAATTTTTCTATTCCATTTGAAATTAAAGCAATTTTAGTCTTAATCCTATCTAAGACATTCTCAATTGTAATTGATAGCATTGGTGATGAGTTCAGAGTAAAATATTATCAATTAAAAGTTGATGAAAAAAAGAAAATAGAAGAGAGCAGACTAACAGTGTTAAATATTGGTAATAATATTCTAGAAAAAATTCAAATAAATGTAAATACTATAAGTGAAAAATTTAATAGGAAAAGAAATGAAATAACTGTTCCAATACCTCAGGGAAAAGTTGTGAAAGATGCTATGGTGGAAGTGTGTCATGACTCTTATGGTACAATTGAAGCAATAAAAAATAAAATTATGAGTGGATTTGAATTGGATGATAAGGAAAAACAACTATTTAGACTTTTTGAAGACATTCAAAAGGAAAAAAACTTTGAGACAATCAAAAGTAAAAACAATGGCGATACGATAAAAATATTTGATGATACAGAATTAAATAAATGAGGCTCATATGTCAAGATCTAATAGTGACAATAAATTCATTCTATATCAGATTTTATATATCGTAATTCTTACAATCATGGTTTATAAAGGAGCTGAGCTTACACTTTCAAAAGTTGCTGAGTCAAATGTACCTGAAGTTGCTTCCAAAATGATAATGGAAGATTATAAAAAGAATTATGAAAATGAGAAAAAAATTAATGTTTTAATAAGAACTGAGAATGATAAACTAAAAAAGGAACTAGTAGGAAAAATATTAACAGCGAATAATGAAGTTCCCCCACCACCGGTAGAATTTCCATTTATCAATCAGAAAGCACTCGTGAAAAAGGATTTTAAGTTTATAAATAATAATATGATTATTTCAAACCCAGTAAAAAAGATTTTTAATCAAGCTAATAATTTTGTTTCTAATCCTACAAATCAAGAATTATTTTTCATTTATGATGGGAAAATAATTTTAACTCTAAAAGGTAATGAAAAAAATAAAACACTATCCTTAACCGAGGGTATAAAAAAACATAATAATAAAAATCCACAGTTATTAATAAAATATAAAAATCCTGATACTGGCCAACTTGAATTAATTGATTCTGTTGAAGTCTATGATAAACCAGCAATTCCGGGGCTATCAATTGTTGAAGATATCTATAATGGTAAAAGCTTCAGTGAACTCAATAAAATGGAGCAAGGTTTTCTTTCACTTGCTGTTCAATATGAGTTTCCTAAGGATCTGCAATTCGAAGTTGACGTTAGTAATCCAACTGAGTTGAACAAGTATAATTGGTTTAAAATAAATACTAGATATATTACTCAAAATGGTATAGAAATCGGGAAATCATGTTCAATAAAGTTTGAAGGTTTTTTAAATGATCAAACTTATTCAGATTTTATTGATATATGTGAAAGAAATGGATCAGACGATGCACCTGGGTATCGTATAAGTTTGACTATAAAGATCACAGACAAATATTCACACAAATTTAATGAAATAACTAAACAATTATATATAAACGGCAACTAATTTTGGAGAATTTGATGAAGCTCTTATATAAAGTACTCATAATAATTTCTGTACTAACATTCTACTATAGCCCTTATGTTTTCCCTCAATTGCCTGACAAATTTGAGATTAAAGAACCTAAGAGATTAAAAATAGATCTTATGAAATTCATAGGAGGTGGTGCACCTGGTAAAGAAAATCCACCCTCAGAAAATCATGTAATTGTTCAAATCGTAAAAAATAATTTGGGTATAATAAATGACACCGCAAGTCAAGTATTTGTCCCTGAATGGAATAATCAAAGTTCTTCGTTTCTAACAATTAGAAGCGATTCATTAACATCAAAACTTATTGACGAAATTCTCAGCTTAAATGATAACCAAATTGTAGACATGTCTGATATTCCATGGCATTATATTTTGTCATCCGTAGTTGGTAAGATTGTTTTAACTGACGAGGATAAAATTAAATGGAACAAACCCAAATATAAGTATGAAACTTTTGGCAGTTTTATAAATGAGTACTTTACACTTTTTGGAGGAGAAAGGCTTGGACTACCAATTGATAGAAACTTGGGTATTGGCATTTCATTTGGGTTTGGTTCTCCTTATAGTGGACCACTTGAGACGAATTTTTACGAAGCCAATTTCCATATACTGGGAGCGTCAATTGGGGCATTTAATAGTTTTGGCGATATCGGTGACTTTTATCCAAAAAATAATTTTAATAATATATATTCAACGCTTGGTTTTCAAGCAAGTTATTCTTTTCCGTTATCGGATTTGTTAAGAATTCAATTCCAACAAGTTATAACAGATATTAATGAATCGACTAAGAATAATATTCTAAATAAAACGAGAGTAATAAGTTCTGATGGAACTGTATTTGAACCTAAATTTCTACATGGGAACTATATAAATTTTGAAGTCAGGTTTCCTATTTCTGTACTTGCTGCTCCATTTGGGAAAATTTATTTAGCTGATTATCAACATGAATGGCACTTTGGGATGCGATTTTATGAGATGTCTTTAGGATATAAAATTCAGTCTAAATTTGATTTCAGATTAGACTATATGTTTAAAGACACAGATCATATACGAAGGAACCAAGTCAGTTGTGATTTGTTAGTCTCAAATCTATTTGAAAGTTTTGCT
>JAMCWE010000026.1 GCA_023475265.1 Bacteroidota bacterium | reverse complement strand
CTATCTCATCCGAACTTCTATCTAATTTTGTTATCCCATTTATTGATTGGTATGCACTCAAATTATCTTCTGCTTTTTTTAGCTTTTTAGAAATTTCATTCAATTGCGTATCTATTAAAACAAATGATGATTGAATATTTTCTCTTTGCTGTTCCGTTCTTGCTTCGTTAAACTTATTTACTAATGTCCGTGCAATTAGTTGTGCTGTTTTAGGATTGGCATCTTTAACAGTAATTTCTATAAGATTTGTAGTTTCCTTTTGAGATACGGAAATCCTCTGTTTCAAAAGATTAAATGAAGTCAATCCATCGTACACAGTAAAATACAATTTTGTTCCGGCTTGAACATTAGGCCAATAAAAATTTATTTGAAAATCACCTGTATTAATTTCCATTAGGGATGACGCGGGAAATGAGCTAACATATGTATTAGTTTTTTCATTTGTTTTATATAAGTCAAACTGACCATTGACTTTAGATTTAATAAAGTATCGTGTCGTCTTAGAAAGGGAATCTATATTAGCATTTAAGATCATCGGATACCTTCCATTATTTTGATAATTATTTTCCAGCCACAAATTATAGGATGGTAACATTTTTTCAATTTTCTCGTTTTCATTATTTGAAGTAACTAACCTGTCAATTTTAAAATTCATTTCTAAATTATTAACCACCTTATCCAAAACATTTTTAGTAGTAACAAGAAAGATATCCGTACTAATGTCGTCTTGAGATTGTAATGCAACAAATCTTCGGTAAGGATCATCTCTGTATGTTTCTGCTTTTATCGCTTCTTTTTTAAGTAGAACAGAAGATTCATAAGTTGGAGGTGTATATCTCATATAAATAAAGCCACATAGAAAAATCATTGCAAAAGAGAATATTATAAATAATTTTCTTTTATTTAATGCTTGGAGAAGATCGTCAAAATTTCTTTTATTAGCAGCAGATTGAGATTTTAATAATTCATTCAATTGATCATAGTTCATGTTTTTGCCTTTAATTATTTATCGCTGGGTATAGATAATTGCAGCAATTATTGATGTAACTGCTGCGATTGCTGATATGATAATAGTTGATGTGCTACCGGTAAACCATCTACGAGTAATATAAATTCCATCCCCGGATTGCAAACCGATGTCATTAATTTTGCTGTTGCTCTCTATTATTTTCTGACCATCAATTTCAATTTTTTGATTATTGCGAGTTATATAAATATCTTCTAAATCCGCATCAGGCGTAGTGCCACCGGCTTTTGCAATAAGATCGGGCAGCTTTTCGATTCCTGTTACATAATAAAATCCAGGTGTTCTAACTTCTCCAAGAATATTTACTTTCAACAGCGGTAAAATTGATATCTCCGGGTTTCTATATAAGGAACTATATTTTGTGATAATTTCTTTTTTAACACTATCAAAACCCATGTTTAAAATATTAATCTTTCCAAGGTATGGTAGCATTAAACTTTCGTCCTTTTGGACAAAATAATCGCCTGAAATTGGATCGGATATATTATAAAATAATATGCGGATACCATCCCCAGGCAACAATGTTTGAGCAAATTGAATAGAGCTAATTATTATAATTTGAAAAAAAATTAGATAGAGCCTGTTTTTCATTTCAAACCTCGAACATGACTTTTAATAAAGTCTATTTTATTATTTAAATATTAGGAAGGTAAGAGAATTTTAGATTACAGTTTCTAATTTCAAAACACGTGATGGAACGCCGGCTACAATTGTTCCCGGCGCAACATCTTTGGTAACTACTGCACCGGCACCAACAATTGAATTTTCCCCAATAGTTACTCCGCAAAGAATTGTTACTGACGAACCAATTGATGCACCTTCTTTAACAAATGTTTCAACCACTTTCCAATCAGCTTCGGTTTGGAGCTGCCCTTTGTTAGAAGTAGAGCGAGGATATTTGTCATTAATAAAAGTTACATTGTGTCCAATAAAAACATTATCTTCAATATGAACACCTTCACAGATAAATGTATGGGAAGATATTTTACAATTTTTTCCAATGGTTGCATTCTTCTGAATTTCAACAAATGAACCAATCTTAGTATTATCCCCGATTTTACAACCATAAAGATTTACAAAATTAAATATCATTACATTTTTCCCCATTTCAACGTTAGAGACAACTTGATTATTCATTTCAATTCACCTGTGCTATACATTTTTTTTCTTCTTGAGATTTTAATTTTAATAATAGAATTTTTTATTAAGCATATTCATGAAGTACTTCGCCGGGCTTATATATTTCATCTTCAGAATAATTATTTAAATTGACTAACATCCCATTATTCTTAATTGATTTATCTGAAGCTTCTAAAATTCGCACAATCTCCAAACCATCAATTCCATTTGTTAGCGGTTCCCTATTTTCTTTAATACAATTTATAAATTCCTTTGCAGCACAATTTAGCGCTTCGGTTTGCTCAATTTTAGGTGAATACATATCGCCGGTTCGATATTGTACCAAGGCATTATGAAGGCTTTCAGTGGAAGAGATATCAACACCGCAATCATATATTTTAATTTTTTCAGAATTTTCTAGATCATCAAATACAAGCATTTTTTTCTTGCCGGCAATAATTATTCTGCGAATTTTAACAGGCGATGTCCAATTAACATGGAAATGAGCAAAACATAAATTGTCCTGAAAGTGAATTGACATTTGAGCCAGATTCTCAAGTTCATAATAATTTGAAATTCCGCAAGCAGTAACTCCGGTAGCTTGTTTATCTTTAAGAACATATTTCATGATGGACAAATCATGCGGCGCAAGATCCCAAATTACATTTACATCATGCTGAAACAAACCAAGATTTATTCTGACAGAGTCGAAATAAATAATTTCTCCAAGTTCTCCTTTTACAATAAGCTCTTTTATCTTTTTAACCGCACCGGTGTATAGAAAAGTATGATCAACAAATATTTTTAAATTTTTTGAACTTGCAAGATTTATTAATTCATCAGCCTGTCTGGTTGAACTTGTAAAAGGTTTTTCAACCCAAATATGTTTGCCGGATTCTAACGCCTCTTTGGCAAGTTTGTGATGAGAATTTACCGGCGTTGCAATAACAATAGCATCAAAGTCAGAAGTCAGTAAACTTTTATAGTCTTTAACGAATTGTACCTCCGGAAATTTTAATCTTAGCATTTCAATTCTATCTTCTTTGATATCACATGCGACAACTTTGTCTACTGACTTCTGAGCTAAAAAATTTCTTACTAAATTTGGTCCCCAATATCCAAGTCCGATTATTCCAATTTTCATTTTTTCCTCCATTTATAAAATCATAATTTCTTCAAACCTAAGCATCATTTGCCGCCTGTACCAAACAGCATAACAGGTATAGTTTTAATTAATATTTGCAAATCCAACCAAGGAGACATGTTATTGATATAATAAAGATCTAAGACAATTGAATCCCTAAACGAAACTGAACTCCTTCCAACAACTTGCCACATACCCGTACAGCCAGGAGTAACAGTTAATCTTCTTTTTTGCCAATTATCATAATTCTCAAACTCATATTGTAAACAGGGTCTTGGCCCCACTAAACTCATATCACCTTTTATAACATTAAGGAGTTGGGGTAATTCATCAATTGAAGTCTTTCGTAAAATTCTACCAACTTTAGTTATTCGAGAATCAGAAATTATTTTTGTACTATTTCCGGTATGTCTATCCTCTTTCATAAACTTTAACATTTTTTCTTTTCTATCTGTGTCATCTGCCTTTTGCAAAAACATTGTTCTGAACTTATAAAACTTAAATTGCTTTCCATCTTTGCCAATTCTAATTTGACTAAATAAAATCGGTCCCTTCGAATTGAATTTTATCAGTAAACCAATTGTCAATAAGATTGGAGTAAGAAATAAAAATCCTAGACTTGCAATTAGTAAGTCAAATAATCTTTTTGATTTTATTGATAACCAATTATGATAAGAATTCGAAACATCAATTACGGGAATGTTTGCATATTTCTCAGTATAAACTTTTTGCGGAATTATTTTAAATAAATCGGAAGTTATTTTTATATTTATTTTAGCGTCACTGCAATAATCTATTATGCACAATAATTTTTCATAGTCTTTGGTATCATATGCAATTAAAAGTTCGTCAACATTAAAATCTTTAACTACATTTTGAATATCATTATACTTACCTAAAACTCTTTTCCCATTAATAATTTCTTCGCCAATATTTTTTTGCTCATCAATGAAACCTATAATATTAATTCCAATTGGGTTTTCAAAAGCAAGTTTTGTTGCAAGCAGCTTACCCGGCTTCCCGTCTCCTACAATAATTATTTTTTTTCTAAATCCTTTTCTTTTAAGAATTGAATATATCCTACGTAAAAGTTCAACTCTTACAGTATAAGAAACTAAGACGAATGTTAAAACGAAGCTAAAAATTATTATCAGCATTTTTAGAAATTCAATTTCAAAAAGTGCAAATGAGGTGGGGATTGTAATTATCATTAAGTAAAAAAGAGACTTAATAACCGCGGTTATATGTGCTGAGCGGACAAGGATTAATGAAATTTTATAAAGATTATTCAAGCTAAAAATTAAAAGGGATAGCAATAGTAAGGCAATAGTTAGCAGCATTACCCAAATGTTTCCGTTTACATTTTGAATTTCTATATCTAAAATTTTATTTATAGTAATTGAAGTTATTATTAGAATAAAAAATAAAATTACTAAATCCGATATAGCAAAAAAGAATTTATATTTTGCAATTTTCATCCTTAAGTACAGAGCCTTATTTTCACAAAATTATAATCTGGTAAAATTTTTTAACTCAAATGATATTAAATGACGAACAGCTTAAGATACATATCGATAATCATCAATGAAGCCTTTCAGCTTAAATTTATTTTCCTTGATAATTATTGGTTTGTAATTCGTTAAATCGACCAATGCAGAATCTTCATTAAATGATTCCTTATTAGTATAAAAAATTGCATCAACTAATTCCGAATACTCTTCTTTCAATATTTCATATCCTTTACAGGTTGTATGATTATTATTTAGTTTAATACATATCAATGGATTTCCAATTTCAGTTAGTAATTTTAAGCAGAATCTGTTGTTAGGAATTTTGAAGATAGCTTGATCCATTCCAAATAAATTTCTGAACTGTTTATTGAGTTTGAAAATTACATTGACTGGATTAGGCCAAATCGATATTAAAAATTCAAAGTGCTTTTCCGAGGCAATGTCTATATAATTAATTAAATTTGATACACTGTCAATCAATAAGGTTGCTTCAGGGAAAAAATCAGGTTTGGAAATTTTTTTAAGTCTGTCAATTGCTAATAAATTTAAAGGATTGGCACCAACGCAGTATACAGTGTCGGTAGGATATATAAAGACTCCACCAACATAGTACATTCTTTTTATAGCGTTAATTGCTTTTCCAAAGTCTTTATCAATATCATATAATTCTATTCTATTATTTTTTTTCATATTCAATTTAAAATTGTGTCATCAATTCACTTGATTAATTACTCTTAACATTACTTAATAATACATGATCATTTTCTTCACTATGATTAAAAAAATCTTGAATGTTTGAACAGACATATTCAATTTGATTATCATTTAATTCCGGGTATATTGGTAATGAAATACAGCTATCAGCTAATAATTCGGTATTTGGAAAGTCTCCTTTTTTATAACCTAAATATTTAAAACACTCTTGCAAATGCAATGGGATTGGATAATGATATCCGACGGATATTCCTTTTTCATTTAAATAATTTGCTAATGCATTCCTTAGTTCAGCGTTATTACTTTTTGCATTACCATTTACTTGGATAACGAATAAATGATATACATGCTTCGCGTAAGACATTTCTTTTGGTAATTTTATATTATTTATTCCGGAAAGAAGCTCTTTATATTTATTTGCAACTTTTCTTCTAGCAAAAGTCCAGTTAGAAAGATGTTTTAACTTGACACCAAGTACCGCTCCCTGAATTCCTTCCATTCTATAATTATGACCAAAAATTTCATGTTGATATTTTTGCAAGGTTCCATGATCTCGAATCATTCTTGCTTTTTTTGCAATCTCAGAATTATTTGTAACTACTGCTCCACCTTCACCATAAGCTCCAAGATTCTTGCCCGGATAAAAACTAAATGAAGTTGCTTCCCCAAAACTTCCAATTTTTTCTCCTTTATATTCAGCTAAATGAGATTGTGCTGAATCTTCCACCAAAAATAAGTTATACTTTTGTGCAATTTTTTTTAACGGATCCATATCAGCGGGCTGCCCATATAAATGAACCGCAACAATTGCTTTTGTTTTATTAGTGATTGCTCCTTCTACTTTTGAAGGATCGATATTATAACTATCAGGTTCACAATCAACAAATACAGGCTTTGCGCCGCACAACGTTGCGCCCCAAGCTGTAGCGATAAAAGTATTTGCCGGAACGATAATCTCGTCGCCAGGTTTAATTCCAAGCGACCATAATGCAACATGATTTCCAGCCGTACCTGAGTTTAAGGCTACACAAAATTTCACATTATGAGCTTTTGCAAATTCAACTTCAAAATCATTTACAGCTTTGCCAAGAACAAAAGCTGAATTATCAAGAATATTTTGAATAGCTGAATTGATTTCGGTTTTAATTGATAAGTATTGGGATTTCAAATCCAAAAATGGTATTTGCATTTATTCACTCCTTTTGCTCTTAATTTTTTTCAAACTAATTCAGATCTAAAACAATGCTTCGCTTCGTAAGTCACATCACTTACTCTTAAACAATTTTTTTAATTAGAATACGATTTTTATTAATTGATGATTTGAGTTTTCCCTTGAATTATACAAGTGCAAAACCATGAGCATAATAAAAAAGGTTTCTTCTGAATATTTTATTGTTCCAAATTCTCTACTATGATTAAATGATTAATTTTTAATTGAAAATAATGTTCAAATCAATCATTACATTTTTTATCAAACTATTTTAATCTATCAGAGACAACACTTAAAAAATCTAAATAAAATAAATCTTTCTTTCTAAATTTTAATATTCCTGCCAAATGAATTAATCCCTTACATGAAATGAACTCAATTTCACTTTTCAACTCTTTATCCAGACTATAAATATTACTGATCTTTTCAACAATAAAACCAAAGAATTGGTTTTCAGTTTCTATAATAATTATACGATCATCTTTATTTCGCAACCTGGGAGCGAAACCAAACAAATTATATAAATCAATAATAGAAATCTTTAAGACTCCTAAATTAACATGAGGATTTTCTGAGTTGATATTTTCTTCCTGATCTAGCTCAATCGGATTTATAATTTCCACGATGTTTGCCATATCGGTACAAAAATCTAGTCCTGCTATCTTAAAAGTCAAAAGGCCATTACAACTGTCTAATAAAGATTGATTTTTTTCATCCATGCAATTTTTACTCCTTTGGTTTGGTACGACAAAAAGCAGACCAAAAAAATTTTTATGCTATTGCAGAGATTTAGAGTTGCTTTTAAAAAGGATGGGTCTAATATTTTTACACCTACTATATAATTATTAGACGCCAGTGTTATTAATGAAGAACTAAAAATGAAGAAACAATTTTAGATTGGGAACATTATTTAAATTTGTTTTTAATAGAAGAAATGAAGTTAAGATTTGGATTCTTTTAAATTGTATTGAGATATCTTATTATATAAAGTTGTTTTAGTAATTCCCAATATTTTACTTGCTTGACTTTTATTCCATTTAACATGATCTAAAATAAATTGTATGTGTATTTTTTCAGATTCAGCAAGCGACATTATGTTATGAGATTGATCTTGATGATTACTGTGTTGAACAAAATTAAAATATTCTTTTTCCAATACATTATCTTTCGCCAATAAAACTGCATTCATTAATGTATTTTCTAATTCTCTTATATTTCCAAACCACACATGATTTTTAAGCATTTCCATTACTTCAAATGGGATTGTATTTACTTTTTTATGAACCTCTAAATTAATTTTTCCTAAAAGATGGACGACTAATTTAGGAATTTCTTCTTTTCTTTCTCGCAGCGGTGGTACTGTAATTGTAAAGATATTTAATCGATAAAAAAGATCTTCTCTAAATAATCCTTTTTCCACTAAGTCAATTAAATTTTTATTCGTTGCCGCAACAATCCTCGCCTGCATCTGAATAATTTCTTCACCACCAACTCGTTCGAATTCTTTTTCCTGAATAACTCTTAATAACTTTACTTGAAGGTTAGGAGAAAATTCCGAAATCTCATCTAAAAAAATCGATCCTTTTCCTGCCAATTCAAATTTGCCTTTTTTGTTTTTCGTAGCTCCGGTAAATGCTCCTTGGACATGTCCAAATAATTCACTTTCCAAAAGTGACTCCGGTAATGCAGAACAATTTACAGCAACAAAAGGCTCGTTTTTTGTAATACCGCTATAATGAATCATCCGAGTTATTAATTCTTTACCCGTACCACTTTCTCCCTGAATTAAAACATTTACTCTTGTTCCTGAAACCTTACCTATTTTTTTAAAAATATCTTTCATTTGTTCAGTCAAACCGCCGACCATGAAGTTTTTCATCAAGAACTTTTCGCTTTCATCCGGCAATGGTATAATCATTTGGTCGATTTTTTTCTTATTTTCAAGCGTCTTTTTTACGATTATTTTAATTCTTTTTAAGTCGAGGGATTTTTCAAAAAAATCGAATGCACCTAATTGCATGGCTTTAATAATTGAATCGGTTTCATCAAAAGCAGTGATTATAATAACCGCTATACTACCATCAATTTCTTTTATTTGTTTAAGGACATCCAAGCCACCCATGTTGGGCATTTTTAAATCGGTAAGCACAACGTCAGGAATTTCTTTTTTAACATATTCTATCCCTTCTTCTCCGCTAGTTACATAATGAACTAAAGGGAAAGTATCTGAGAGGAAAATCTTCAAAGTTTGAGCGAATGCTCTATCATCGTCAATTATAAGTATCTTCTCCATCAATTCCTTTTCTTTTGAATTTTATTTCAAAAATAGTCGCCCCTGGCTCTGAGGATATTAAATTTATGGAACCGTTGTGATACTCTAATATTTTCTTTACAATACTGAGACCTAATCCGGTACCATTTGATTTGGTTGTATAGAATGGGTCAAAGATTTTTTCTTTTTTAATAATCCCACAACCATTATCCTTAATATAAACTGAGCAGCTATTATCATTTAATTCAGAAAATATGTTTATTTCTCCATTCAATGAGACGGCATCCATAGAATTTTCAATTAAATTTGTAAAAATTGAAATCAAGTTAAAGTAATCCCCATTGATAAATATGTCTTGAACAGCATTTATAAATTTAATATTCCGTTCATTTATTTTTTTACTAAGCAATTCATAAACCTTATCTACTAAATTTTTAAGATTTATTTTGATTTTAATTAATTCTTTATTTTGTGAAAACAATAAAACGTCAGCTAAAAGTTTATTAAGATGACCGACAGCATCATAAAGCAAACCAAGGGTATTCCTCACATCATTGGATAAATTATTATTGTCATATAACATTTCAACATAACCCTTTATTGCAGAAGCCGGTTTTTTTATTTCATGAGACAAAAAAGCTGACATTGTCCCTATTGCCACCAGCCTTTCGGATTTATGTAATTCCTCTTCAATTTTTTTGTATTTAGTATCATCCCTAAAAACTGAAAGCATTAGTGGTTCTTTATCGTTTAATTCAATTAAAGAAAAACTAACATCAAGAAATACTGATTTTCCATTATGCAAAATTTTATGTTCCCAACGGTTACTACCGAATTTCCTCTCCGAGAAAAATTTCTTGTAGTTATTTAAACTTTCTATCTCTTCGTTTCTGTTCTGTTTATAAATGTCATAGAAAGGCTTACCCATTAATTTATTTTCGCTCATTCCAACTAATTTGCAAAATGCCTTGTTTACTGAAACAATATTCCCGTTGGCATCGGATAATCGCATGCCATCATGAGACTTTTCCCAAATTGACCTAAACAATAATTCGGAATTTCGCAGTGCATCTTCTGATTTTTTTCGATCGGTAATATTTCTCTGAACGGCAAGAAATCCAGTAATTTCATCTCTTTCGTTTATTATTGGATCTGACGTACCCTCAATATAAAGTTCCTGACCATCTTTTGTTTTATTGATTAGTTCACCCTTCATACTTTTTTTAGAAAACAGAGTTTCCCAAAATTCTTCATATTGTTCCGAAGGAACTTTTCCACTTTTTAAAATCCTTGGTGTAACTTTGCCGACAACCTCATCTTTTTCATAACCATAAATTTTAGTAAATGCCGAATTAACATAAGTTATGATTCCTTCTTTATCAGTTAAAAGAATAACTTCTCCTGAAGATTCAACTGCATGTTTTAATATTATTATATTTTCTTCCGTTTTTTTTCGCTCTGTTATATCTCTAAATATCGATAACAAAAATGTGTCTCTTTCAAAAAGGGGATTGCCTGTTTGAGATTCTATGACTGTGCTTATAACATCAAAATATTTTTTCTTATTACACTTTAAACTAAATTCTCCTTCAAAATGAGATTTAAAATTTCTATTATTAAAAGCATTGTTAATTTTTTCAAATGTACTATCAAATTTGCCGGGATCTGATTCAGAATAAATTGAATAAAATGGTTTCCCCAGTAAGTCTTTTGGGTGCATCTCAACTAATTTACAAAATGCCGGATTTACCGCTATAATAATTCCTGATTTATTCAATAGACGCATTCCATCTGCACTATAATTCCATAATG
Source organism: Bacteroidota bacterium (assembly GCA_023475265.1). Taxonomy (GTDB): domain Bacteria; phylum Bacteroidota; class Ignavibacteria; order Ignavibacteriales; family Ignavibacteriaceae; genus FEN-1297. The sequence goes on along the minus strand of JAMCWE010000026.1, from coordinate 49,887 downwards.
CATAAAACCTCGACATAGTTTTTTTTATTGCATTTTCAGTATCTATAATTTTTGTAATATCTCTTAAAATCAGCAAAAAGAATTTAGACCCCGTCAAGGAAATGTTTATCTTAAATATCTTTTTTATACCATCAATAAATAATGGTACCTCAATTGAAACGATTTCTTCATTCGACTTTGAATTCTTAAAAGATTTAAATATTTTTTTTATCGTAGCCTGTTGAAATAAAGTGTTGATGTTACCTTTTATTACAATACTTCTTGTATAATTTTCATCTCGCAAATCGATATATTTAAAATCATAAATATTACCGTCTTTATCAATCTTAATGTATATATCCGGAAAATTTTTAAAAGAATGTTTTAATTCTTTTAAGATCATAAGAAATTTTTCTTCGAGTGTTATATCTTCTTCATGTTGAGATATTATATTCTTATAGCCGCAAATTTCTCCATTACCATCAATAACTGGTGAAATTTTAATATTTATATCAACAATTGTATTATCTTTTTTTAGACTTAAAGTTCGCTTAGAAAGGGGATATTGATATGAATCTGCTTCATTCTTATTCTTTGAATGATGATTAAAACTAAAAAATATTCTGTTAAAATCAATATTTAATAACTCAGCAATTGTGTATTGATAAGTTTTTAGAAAAGTATTATTAGCATATAAGAATTTATTATCACAATCAGTTACGAATATTAAATCGGTTGATGGATTATGATCAGATTCAATGCTTTTTATCAGCTCAACTAATTCACTATAGTTATGATTCGATTTGTTAGTCTTATGATAATTATTTTTTAGTGAAAACTCCCCACTCGGTAACATAATCTTTTACCACTTATTATTTAAGGTATTTAATAATATTTAACAATGGTATGATATCGGCGGCACCCCTAATATATAAAAATAATATTAAAAAACAATATCTGTGTACAAAAAATTATAAATTAAACAAATAATTGTACTCTCTATTAAAATTAAAGTATAAAATTTATACGTCATGGTTTAATAAATATTTCGCGGGGCTGAGTTTAATTTTTAAAATGATCTTTGCTTATTATTCTTTCTTAGAAACCATCGAGATATTTTTTTGAATTATTAAACTAATTTTACTTTTCTTGTTTATATAGGCTGAAACAAAATTTTTAATAATATCCTGATCTAGATGATATATATCAAATGCAATCAGTTATAATAATATTAGTTTTAAATCTTTATATATGCATTAATTTTAACTTACTTTTAACCACATTTTCTAAATGCAAAAAAAACTTCTTACGTTAACAATATTCATTCTAGCAAGAGGATTTATTTTTCCCCAGCTAAATAATCAAACCGGTTCTCCTCTGCAGCAAGGGACTTTGAAGAACTGCATTAATTATGCATTAATACACCAGCCGTCAATACAGCAATCATCGATCGATGAGGAGATTGCAAGTGCAAAAATAAGAACAAAGCTTTCCGATTGGTTCCCGCAGCTGAATTTTAATTTTAGCCTTCAACATGCATATGAATTACCTACATCTATATTTCAAGGTAATGCAATTAAGTTTGGTTTAATAAATACTTCAAGCGGACAGTTCTCATTGACCCAAACACTTTTTAGTAGAGACGTCCTTCTTGCTGCCAGTACTGCACATGACGTTCGCGAACAATCAAAACAATTAACTGTTATAGATAAAATTAATATTGTCGTCAATGTCAGCAAAGCTTATTATGGTGTACTGCTTGCTCAAGACCAAATTGATTTAATTAATGAAGATGTTGCACGTTTGAGACAAAGTAAAAAAGATACCTACAATCAGTATAAAAGCGGTGTTGTTGATAAAACCGATTATATGCGTGCAACGGTAGCTCTCAATAATGCTGAAGCAGAACAAAAATTAGATGTAGAAAATTTAAAGACGAGCTTTGCATATTTAAAAGAATTAATGGGCTATCCATTAGAAGATAAATTAAAATTAGATTTTGACAGATCGCAAATGGAAAATGATATTTTTGTTGACACCACTCAAATTATTAATATCCAAAATAGACTAGAGTTTCAATTGCTTGAAACACAAAAGCGGCTTCAACATGCTAACCTTAGCTATTACGAATGGAGTTTTATTCCGACTTTAAGCGCTTTCGGAGAATATAATCTTAACTTTATGAACAACAACCTGCCAAAGCTGTATAATCAGGGTTATCCTAATTCTTATATCGGCTTGCAGCTATCACTCCCTATTTTTCAGGGCGGCAAACGTATTCAAGAAATTGATCAAGCAAAATTAGAATTGAAACGCATGGACTATGATATTGCATCCTTAGCTAATTCAATAAATACTGAATACATTCAGGCTTTATCAAATTATAAAAGCAGCTTAGATAATTATTATGCACAAAAGGATAATCAACAGCTTGCAAAGGAAGTTTATAATACGATACAACTTCAATATAAATCCGGAATTAGAACTTACCTGGATGTTATAACAGCAGAAACAGATTTAAGAACCACTGAAGTAAATTATATAAATGCACTTTATAGAGTTCTAAGCAGCAAGATTGATGTACAGAAAGCTTTAGGTGAAATTAAATTTTAATTATTCAATTATAAACAAAGCACCTAAAATAAAAATTTGTAATAATTTGGTTATTAATTTTTAGATAGAATAACAACAAAGAAATTAAAGAAATGAAAAAGTATATGAAATTAATTGGTTTGATAACAGCGGCTATTGGAATTTCAATTTCGATTATATCTTGCAGTAACAATAAAGGCGCACAACAAAAATTTCCACCAACCCCGGTTGTTGCCTATCAGATAAAACCGGAGAAGGCATTTTATTATGATGAATATCCTGCGACGGTTACTGCATTAAATCAAGTTGAAATAAGACCGGAAGTATCAGGTTATATAACTGATATTTATTTTAATGATGGTCAACAAATCTCCAAAGGATCTAAGCTTTATTCAATTGATCAGCAGCAATACAAGGCTGCATATGAGCAGGCAGTTGCAAATCTTAATGCTGCTAAGGCAAATCTTTTAAAAGCTCAACAAGATAATGATAGGTACAATGAGCTTGCTAAGAACGATGCAATTGCAAAACAAGTTCTTCAACATGCACAGGCTGATCTCGATGCTGCAAAGAACCAGGTAGCAGCTGCTCAAGCGAATGTGAATTTTGTTCAAACTAATTTTCGGAATTCAACTATTTATGCACCCTTCAATGGAACAATTGGAATTTCTCAAGTGAAATTAGGCTCGGCTGTAACTGCCGGGCAAACTTTAATGAACACAATTTCTTCTAACAACCCAATGGCTGTGGATTTTGAAATCGATGAAAGCCAGATTGCACGCTTCAATAAACTTCAAAATAAAAAAACAAATGATAAAGATTCTACATTCACATTACAATTGCCTGACCTTTCTATTTATCCATACTACGGTAAACTAATTTTACTAGATCGTGCCGTTGATCCGCAAACCGGTACATTAAGAGTAAGATTGGTATTCCCAAATCCGAATAATTTATTAAAGCCAGGATTGACTTGTAATGTGCGAGTACTTAATACAACTCAGGCAAATAGTATTATAATCCCATTTAAAGCAGTTATAGAACAGATGGGGGAATATTTTGTCTATGTTATAAAGAATGGAAAAGTTTCTCAGCAAAGGATCAATATTGGTATGAATATTTTCGGTAATGTAATTGTGAAAGATGGTTTGAATGTTGGTGATCTGATTGTAACTGAAGGCGTGCAGAAATTAAAAGATAATTCACCGGTTGTTATTATACCTGCCGGATCAAAGTCAACTCCCAAGACTGCGATGAAATAATTTTCAAACAGGATATTAAATGATTGCAAATACTTTTATTAAAAGACCTGTAACTGCAATTGTAATTTCAATTGTAATTGTACTTATTGGTGTGCTGGCTATTTTCAATTTACCTATAAGCCAGTATCCGGACATTACTCCTCCGACAGTTCAAATAAGCGGAATTTTTAACGGGGCTGATGCAACAACTGTTGAGCAAACAGTTACTACACCGATCGAATCCCAAGTGAACGGAACGCCAGGGATAGCATATATGACTAGTACAAGTACAAGCGATGGAAGGTCTTCAATAAATGTTACATTAAATGTCGGCACAGATCCGGATATTGCAGCATTGGATATACAGAACAGAGTCGGTATAGCTTCGCCACAGCTTCCTGATGAGGTAAAGCGTCTTGGAATAACAACCAGAAAAAGAAATTCAAGTATATTAATGGTTGTTGCAATTTATTCACCCGGCAAAACCCACAACATTTCTTTCCTAGATAATTACACAAATATTTTTATTAAGAATGATCTTCTTCGGGTAAACGGTGTGGGGGATATTTTTACACGAGCTGATGATTTCAGCATGCGCATCTGGTTAGACCCTTTCAAATTAGCACAACTTGGCCTTACAGTTAATGATGTTACTAATGCGCTTTCAGAACAGAACCTTCAGATAGCCGCAGGTACAATTGGAGCGCCGCCGCAAAATATAGGGCAGGCATTTGAGTACACCGTTTTTACGAACAGCAGATTAAGCACTGAAAAGCAATTCGGCGAAATAGTAGTTCGTGTAAATCCTCAAGATGGCTCCGAAGTACACCTTAAAGATGTAGCAAGAGTTCAGCTTGGGAGATTTAGTTATTCAACCGATTCTTTTGTTGATGGAAGAAGAGCTTCATTTCTATTAGTCTTTCAAGCTCCCGGAAGCAATGCATTGGAAGTTGCAAACGGTATATACAAAGAAATGGAAAACTTAAAAAAATCACTTCCTAAAGATGTAGACTATTCAGTTCCTTTTGAAGCAGTTTCTGTGGTTAAAGTTTCTATTGATGATGTTGTAGTAACATTGCTGGAAGCTTTAGGATTAGTTGTACTTGTTGTTTTTCTTTTTCTCCAAAATTGGCGGGCTACACTTATACCGGTGCTTGCAATACCAGTTTCTATCATAGGTACATTTGCATTTTTCATCCCTCTTGGATTTACAATTAATACTCTAACAATGTTTGGATTTGTCCTTGCGATTGGAATTGTAGTTGATGACGCAATAATAGTAGTAGAAGCTGTTCAGCATTATATTGATAACGAAAAGCTTTCGCCTAAAGAAGCTACTAAGAGAGCAATGAACGATATTTCCGGACCGGTTGTTGCAATTGCTCTAATACTGGCATCTGTATTTATTCCGGTCGGCTTTATACCGGGAATAGTTGGAAAGCTTTACCAACAATTCGCTATTACTATTGCCATTTCAGTATTGATTTCTGCATTCGTTGCGCTTTCTCTAACTCCGGCATTATGTTCATTATTTCTTAAACCATCGCACTTAGATAAAGGTTCACACGGAATCAATAAATTATTTTATCGATTCAATGAATGGTTTAAGAAAACAACAGAAAAATATTCAAAGGGTGTAAGAAAATGTATAAAGATTGCACCTTACTTCATCATCGTTTTAATTTTTATTTATGCAGGTACGGCATTATTGTTCAATGCTAAACCAACTGGTTTTATTCCAACCGAAGATGTGGGAAGATTGTATATAACTTTTGAATTGCCTGAAGCATCTTCAACAACAAGGACTGTTGAAGTGTTAGACAAAATGATGAATATCCTAAAACAGACTCCCGGTATTGGTCATTTTGCAGCTATAAGCGGATTGAACGTAGTGACATTTGCAACAAAGTCAAACAGCGGAACAATCTTTACTCAATTAACGCCTTGGGATGAAAGAACAAGCAAAGCGCTTCAGCTAAACGCTATTATTGCAACACTAAGAAGAAAGTTCGCATCGATTGAAGGCGCGAATATAGTTGTAATTCCGCCGCCGGCTATACCAGGTCTAGGTCAAACTGGCGGATTTACATTCGAACTTGAGCAGCAGGAAAGTACAGATAATATTAAACAGTTTGAAAATGTTGTGCACAGCTTTTTAATAGCGGCAAACAAACGGCCGGAGTTAAGCCACGTCTTTTCATTCTTCACTGCAAGCACTCCGGGTTATCAAGTAAATGTTGATAGAGAAAAATGTGAGAAGCTTGGTGTTTCAATTGCAGATGTGTATAATACAATTCAAACATATCTTGGAAGCAGGTACGTAAACGACTTCACAATTTATGGAAGAAACTTTCATGTAGTTGAACAAGCCGATACTGATTACCGTGCGGATATTCAAGCATTGGGAAAATACTTTGTTAAAAATTTATCGGGCAGCATGATTCCATTAAGCAATTTGATAAGCTACAAGGTTACTGAAAGCGCGCCAATGATTTCTCACTATAATTTATTCCGTTCGGCAGAAATCGACGGCAATGCTGCAGAAGGCTACAGCAGCGGCCAAGCAATTGAAGCATTGAAAGATGTTGCCGCACAAGTATTACCTTCCGGCTATGGTTATGAATTTTCCGGGTTAAGCAGAGAAGAAATAAATGCGGGCAACGGTTCAATTGCAATTTTTGCTTTGTCAATATTATTTGTTTTCCTGTTTTTGTCTGCCTTGTACGAAAGCTGGTCGGTTCCGTTTTCAATACTGTTTGCCGTTCCGATTGCGGCGTTCGGTGCAATAATAGCGTTAACATTTCTGCCAAGCTTAAGTGATAATATTTATGCACAAATCGGTCTTATTGCATTGATTGGATTAGCAGCTAAAAATGCAATCCTCATCGTGGAGTTTGCAAAGGAACGAGTTGACAGAGGTGTACCACTTATTGAAGGGACAATAGCAGCAGTTAAACTCCGTCTTCGACCAATTCTTATGACTTCGATGGCATTTATTTTTGGAGTTTCACCACTAGCTTTCGCTTCCGGTGCAGGTGCTCAGGCTAGGTCTACAATTGGCTGGACGGTATTAGGCGGAATGCTTGCAGCAACATTGTTAGCTATTTTTATTGTGCCTGTAATGTTCGTTACTATTACCAGGTTTGCATACGGCAAAGAAAAATTAGACGAGCTTGAAGCAAAAGGATTACAAGGTAAAGAAACTGCACCAGAGATCTGAAAAGATGGAAGATGTTTGATGGAGGTAGTTATATGCGATTGAATTGTTAAATTTATATCGAATCAAGCTTAAATATAAAATTAACTACCGGCCATTTTAATAAAAGAAAAACTTCATCTACTAATTATTTCCTTGGATTTACAGGCTCGTTGCTTAAGTATTATAAGCCGGGTATAAATCTTCAATAGGAATTAAAAAATCCTTACAGATAAAATAAATCTCTAAAATTTTGGACAAAATTAACACAATACTAATTATACCAACATTCTAGTATCTGTTAATGTGTATTAAGACGACACTTTTTCTTTTCCTTAGAACATTTGGAATTATTTAATCAACAACATCTTCTTTACACTGGTAAATTTTCCGGCTGCAATCTGATAAACATAAATTCCACTAGCCAAATTTCCTGCATTCAGCATTACCTCATATCTTCCGGCGTTTTGGTTTTCGTTAATTAATATCTTTACTTCTTTGCCAAGCACATCATAAATTTTTAGCGAAACAAATTCACTTCTTGGTAATTCGTACCTGATAAAAGTAGTTGGATTAAACGGATTAGGATAATTCTGCAATAAAGAAAATTCCTTAGGTAAAACTTCTACGGTTGCAATAGAAGAATATTTGTAATTACCGTTGATATCAATCTGCTTAAGTCTGTAATTAAATTTATTTCCGCCTTCCGGATTTTGATCTTTAAACGAATATTCTTTAACTGAATTACTATTACCACTTCCCATAACAAAGCCAATCTTAGTCCAGCTTTCTGGTTTTGATTTTTTATTTCCTGCAAATGACTGATCAGCTTGAACTGATCTCTCTACATCAAAACCGAAATTATTAATTTCAGTTGCCGTCTTCCATTTAAGTTCAACATCAGAACCAATTGAATTTCCGATAAATTCAACCAGCTCAACCGGAAGCGGATTATTTCCGAGTAAGTTAATATGATTAGACGGTGACGTAACATTTATATTGCTAATATTCACTTCTGTCACTAAGTCTCCGGAAAAATCCCAAACAATATCAGCGGTAGTATGAGTAAATGCTGCACTATTTGAAATTCGGAATCTTCCAATTTTCAATTGAGTTGTTGTAACAGTTTGGCTTCCAAAGTTCGATCCGCATATTAAATTTAGAATTCCACTGTCATCAATTATTTGAGTTGATAAAGGAAGACATGAAGATAAAGCTGTACTTCCATCAATATAATTGAAAGATAAACTTCCGCCGTTTATTATAGCATTGTTAAAAGTAAAACAAACCTGATAGGAAGTTAAATTGAAACTTCCTGATGTACTAACAATAAAGACATCAAACTCATATTCGTTGCCATTTATTTCAGTATCATTCTGCAAAATCATTTGATACTGAGCATTTGCAGTTGGGATACTTATCATTAATAACGAAAATATAATTAGTTGTTTCAATAATTTCATGACTCTATTCCTCCTTTAATAATTAAATAAATATTATAATTGAATGTTGATATTTCGAAAATTAATTTTGGATTATTTTTCATTAAGGCACCTTTGTAGTTTTGAAGAGATTTAAGCCGACAAAATTATAATCAGAGGTAGACACAACTCCGCTTAAATTGTGATCACAAGGAATGTAACCTATTCTGAATAAATTTAAACCGACAGCATTGTAGTCGCTTGAAGAGATTACTTTGTTACCATCGCTATTGCCTGCAATCATTCCAAAAACACCGCCGGATAAAGTTTCCATAGGATTATTCCCATATGCTTGAGTTTGAGCTGTCGTAAAATCATATAAGCTGCTTGTAGAATTTAAAACAACCGGCGCTGAGCTCATTATGGCAAGGTGATTTCGATGTCTTACTACTATATAATAACTGCCGGATAATACATTACTAAAACTCAAAGGACTAGTGCCATCAACATCTACAACGTTTCCATCATTTTTTACAAACCCGGCTTGTGTTGAAATCTTTGTCGAATCAGCTGTTCCAGATCTTAATTCAATTAATATCCAATCGACAATATTTGCATTAGGAATGTTAGCCACAGTTCGAACAGAATAGTTATAAGCTGATGCTGGATAAGCGCTATCGGAAGTTAAAGGAATGACGCCTTTGATATTTAAATCAGTTGACATCGAACCAGCATTAAACGGGCCTTGAAGAAATACTTTTAGATTAGCATTAATTGGTTTTGTGGTAAAGCTCCATTCAGTCCAATCGCTTGTTCCATTAGAATTGGAAGCATTTACTCTCCAATAATATTGTGTGGAATTTTCTAATGGAACCGTTAAAATATATGATGCAGTAGTTTGATTGATATTTAAAATAATAGTTGAAAAAGTTATATCCGTTGTGACCTGAAGATTATAAGAAGCTGCCCCGACAGAACTATTCCATGAAAAACTGGGAGTGGTCGAAACATTACTTGAAGAATTTGCCGGAGATATCAGCGAAACAGGTAATGGGATTCCCGGAATTGCAATTCCTGCCAGATAATTATAAGACAAATTCAAAATACTTGTAAATGAACCGCCTAAATAAATTTTCTGTTGTTTAGAAGATAATGAAATTGAATTAACTAAGTTATTCGCATTCAAATTCCACGATGTTGGTAATCCGGTTACTATATCTATCGCAGCAAAATAATTTCTTACAGTTGAACCGCCGATAGATGTAAAATTGCCGCCGGCATAAATGTTCGATCCATAGGCAAGAATAGAGTTAACAGTATTATTAAAATTAGGATCCCAGCTAGTTACAGCTCCCGTTAAAACATCAACAGCCCCGATGCGGTTTCTTACGGCACTTCCAAGCATAGTAAAATTTCCACCGATATAAATTGTTGATTCCGAAACAGCGATAGCATAAACAGAACCATTTACATTAGGATTCCAGGAAGTTACTTCACCGGTCAAAACATCAATTGCGGCAATACGATTTCTGTTAACCAGGCCATTTATGTTTGTAAAACTTCCGCCCGCATAAATTATTGAGCCGGATAATTTTAGAATAGATACCGTACTGTTTGCATTGGGATTCCAGGATGTTACGCTTCCGGTAGCAGCATCAATAGCGGCAAGATTATTTCTTAAAGTTGATCCATTGAAATAAGTAAAGCTTCCGCCTGCATAAATTATTGAGCCGGACGATGCAAGAGTATTTACAACTCCATTTGCATTAGGATTCCAGCTTGTTAAATTACCAGAGGCAGTATCAATTGCGGCAATATGATTCCTAGTTGTTCCGTTTATTGAAGTGAAATTTCCTCCTGCAATTACATTTGAACCTGATAAAAGGATGGAACTTACATAAGCATTTGCTGAAGGATTCCAATTTGTTAATTGGCCTGTTCTTGCATCTAATGCCGCTATGTAATTCCTGGAATCACCATTAACATAAGTAAAATTTCCGCCGGCATAAATTACCGGGCCTGAGATTGCAATTGTACAAACATTTAGATTAGCACCCGGATTCCAGCTAGTAGCTGTTCCTGTGGAAGCATCTATAGCGGCGATATAATTTCTTTTAGTGCTTCCTCCGTCTAGTGTTGTAAAAATACCGGCAGCATAAATTGTAGAACCGGAAACTGAAAGTGCAGAAACAGAATTATTAGCATTTGGATTCCAACTGGTAACAAGTCCGGTTGAAACATCAATTCCAGCTAAATAATTTCTTGTTGTAGAGCCGTTTATTTGAGTAAAGCTTCCACCAATAAAAACAGAAGTTCCTAATGAAATTATTGTTGAGACTTGCCCGTTTGCATTAGGATCCCAACCGGTTACATTGCCTGAAGCTGCATCAATAGCTGCAATACGATTTCTTGGTTGCCCTCCGGCATAGGTAAAAATTCCACCAATATAAACGTTAGCACCTGAAACATAAACGGCATAAACACAATTATTTACTCCCGGATTCCAGGCAGCAGCATTCCCGGATTCTGCATCAAGTGCTGCTAGATAATCTATCGATGCATTTCCAATTGTTAATTCACCAGGAGTATTGGCTTTAAAATTTCCGCCGGCATATACTATTGAACCGGAAACTGCTAAAGTGTAAATACAATTGTTTGAATTTGGATTCCATGTTGAAATTACACTTCCATCAACAGCATTAAGAGCTGCAATATAATTTCTAGCAACGCCTCCAATAGAAGTGAAATTCCCTCCTACATAAACTGTAGCTCCAAAAACTGCAATTGAGTAAACAGTTCCATTAGCTCCGGATTGGCACCACAAAATATCGAAACTCTTATCAGAATTAAAATGAGCTATTCTGTAACGGGAAACTCCATTAATAGTAGTAAAATCTCCACCTATATACCATCCGCCAATACCATCAGGTGTAACTGCTCTAATCGTTCCGCTTACTTTTGGTAATGAAGCATCCGCATAGCCATTAGTCATATCAAAAGCAGTTCCGGTTCCCGAATAATGACCTACATAAGTAAATTCGCCGCCGATATAAATTTTATCCGATGCATCATCAACAAAAACCGTACGTACTTGTGCATTGGCGCCATTTAATGAAGGAGTTTGAATACTGCTATTCGAAGTAGTTCTAAAACTTTTAACAACCGACCAACTGCATGTCCCAAGTGAATTAGAAGCATTAACTCTCCAATAATATTGAGTGTTATAATTTAGCGGATCAGCTATCAAATATGTTGTAGAAGATTGGGTAACATTTATAACTGTCGTGGAGAAATTTAGATCAGTGGATACTTGTAAATTATAAGAAGTCGCATTTGATTTACTCCACGTTAAAGCAGGCAAAGTAGAAACTTCAGTTACAAGATTAGCAGGAAGTAAAAGCGTAACTTCATTCGGAAAACCCGGATTAGTAATCTCGGCTAAATAAAAGCAAGCCGATCCCATCATCATAGTAAATAAACCGCCCGCATAAATTTTTTGGCGCGCAATCGAAAGTGAAAGTGAATTAATATTGCTGCTTGCGTTAGCATCCCATGAAGTTACAACTCCTGTTGAGATATCTATTGCAGCAATATTATTTCTGAGTGATGATCCTATTGTTGAGAATAAACCGCCGATACAAATTGTTGAACCTGAAATGACAAGACTATTAACTGCATTATTGGCATTTGGATTCCACCTTGTTACGCTTCCGGTTGCTGAATCTATAGCTGCAATAAAATTTCTTGTTGTAAATCCATTAATAGTTGTAAAATATCCTCCAGCATAAATTGTATTACCAAGTTTTGAAAGCGTCGAAACGTTATTATTAGCATTCGGATCCCAGCTTGTAACAAGCCCGCTTGCTGCATCAATAGCAGCAAGATGGTTTCTTGTTGTGAATCCATTGAACGAAGTAAAATTTCCACCGACGTAAATTACATTACCGGAAACTTCAATTGCCGAAACTAAATCGTTAGCATTTGGATTCCAGCTTGCAACTAAGCCGCTTGAAATATCAATAGCCGCAATATGATTTCTGACTGCTGAGCCGTTTAGAGTTGTAAAATTTCCTCCGGCATAAACTATTGACCCTGAAACAGCTATTTTATTTACAACATCGTTTGCGTTTGGATTCCAGCTTGTTACCAAGCCGCTTGATGCATCAATTGCTGCAATATGATTTCTGGCTGTTGAACCATTTAGAGAACTAAAACTTCCTCCAATGTAAACTGTTGAACCAGATGCTGTAATTGTATAAACAGGAGAGTTTGTATTTGGATTCCAAGTTGTTAAATGCCCGGTTGCCGCATCAATAGAAGCAATATAATTTCTAATACTGCCATTGATATAAGTAAAGTCTCCCCCGGCAAAAATTCGTGAACCCCAACTGGCTAAAGCATACACACTTAAATTTACTCCCGGATCCCAGCTTGTCGGCACTCCTGTTGAAGCATCAATAGCCGCGAGATAATTTCTTGCAAATGTTCCGCCATTAAGAGTGGTAAAGCTTCCACCTATATAAATAGTTGAACCGTAAACTAGAATAGTATTAATTAGATTATTCGCATTTGGATTCCATCCGGATACAAGTCCTGAAACGGTATCGACAGAGACAATATTATTTCTAGTTAATCCTCCAACTGATGAAAAATTTCCGCCAAGAAAAATAGTTGAGCCGGATTTTACAATAGAATAAATATTAACAGATCCTGTTCCTGTAACATCGGGATTCCAGCCTAATAATTCTCCGGAAGTTAAATCAAAAGCGGCTGCATGGTTTCTCGAAAATCCCGCAATAGTTGTAAAAGCTCCTCCAACGTAAAGTGTTGAATTCGACACTGTAAGAGCATACACTCCTGAAGAGCCGGCATTTGGATTCCATGATGTTGCTAAGCCGGTAGCTGCATCAAGTGCAGCCAAACCATATCTAGACTGCCCGCCAATGTTTGAGAATGAACCGCCGACAAATAATGTGGAGCCAAATACTGCAATAGCAAACACACCGCCTGATCCGGCGTTGGGATTCCATGATGGAATTACATTTCCATCAGCAGTATTTAATGCAGCTATTCCATTTCTTACTGCACCACCAATACTTGTAAACAATCCGACGACATAAAGCGTGGATCCTAAAATAATTGTAGAATAAACAGTACCATTTGCACCTTCAGGACACCAAGCGTTATCTAAAGTGTTATCGTTTTTTATATGTGCAATTTTGTTACGAGCTGTCCCATTAACAGTTGTAAAATCGCCGCAGATAAACCATCCTCCCAAGCCGTCAGAAGTAAAGTTTCTGATTCTACCTCCTGTAACAATCGGGAATGAAGAATCGGACGAACCTGTTAAGATATCGAAAGAGGCACCGTCACCTGAATATTGTCCAACAAATGTAAAATCACCGCCTATATAAATTTTATTTGCTTCATCATCTACAAAAACTGAACGGACTTGCCCATTTGTCATAGGCAAATTAGTTTGTACAGTTTGCGCTTGAGTACAGTATAAAATGAGGAATGAACAAATTAAAATCTTAAGACTTTTCATTCTAATCCTCTGCCATCGAATTTCTAAAAATAAAAACGATATCTAAAATTTTTTTTTAGCATGTCAATTTCTTCTACAAGTGTCAAATGTAATATGTTGTTTAACCATCTCTTCCAGAATTTGATCAAGGTCCAACATCAAATAGTTTTTATCTTCATACTGTAGTAAGCCGGTTAAATAAGATTTTTTTTTGGCAGGATAAAATTTTATAGAATCTACAATCGATTTGGTTATAGACACATAATCGACAATTTGATCAACAAAAAGCGCAATTTTATTTCCTTTAAAACTTATCAGAATTATATATCTCAGCTCGTCTTGGAGCGAAAATTTCGATCCATCACTTACATCAAATTCGATCAATGGAAATACTTCATCATGAAAATGTATTGAACTTGTTCTATTATTAAAGAAAAATTGCGATTGATTTAATTCTTTTGAATTGATGATTGTTAAGATATAATCAATATCCAAACAGAACGTTTTACCCGTAATATTAAAAACTATAAAACCAATGGGTAATTTCGTTTGTTCAGAATAATAGTTATCTAACATAAAATTCGTCTTTAAATAAGTTGATAAAATCAATGTGCTTTTTCAGATTCCAAAAAGCATACCGTAATCAGGGTTTATTATTTGACCAATTTCAGAGTAAAAAATTATGAATAGATTAAAAAGGGTTTAATAATTGTATGATAGATTAAAAATTAGACCGTCAGAATGCAGAGAATTGTTTTTAATTTGTGATCTATTTCTAAATTTAATTTTTATGAATTAGCAAGGATTTTTTGAAGCCGTAAATAATTTACTTAAAAACATTGAGAAGCCGGAATTAAATCAATTATTTAATTTAGGGAAAGCAAATACTTTTCAGAGACTTATGTTTTATTTTTATGGCGAGCAGAGCAATCAAAAGTTGAAAAAATATTTGCGTTGTTAAGTAGAAAAAGATTATAAACTTTAAGCGGAATTTTTTTTCAACATTTTAATTGATAAAATTATATTAATCAAATTTCAAATTGATTGTCTAACATAAATTCGCCGGTAATTTTCTTAATCTCACCGATTTTATATTCGTCAATTCCTAATAGCAAATTATTTTTACAGAGCATAAATAATTTTGTAATTATTTCGGATATTGGTTTAATTTACTAATTTGCAGAAGGTCATTGCCAAGTTATTTACCTTCAAAAACTATTTTAAAATTATGGAAACAAAAAATACCGACCTTTCATCATTAAGAATTGATCGTTCAAATAAACATTCGACTCCGGGAACAAGAAAAAATTTAATTTACATCATTACATTAATTGTAATATTGATAATAATATTTTTAGGCTATAGTTTCTTAAGCTCTGTATTTAGATCTGTAATAGAAGTAAAGCTTGTTACAGCAGTTCTTCAAACACCATCTCAATCAAATGCTATTTTTACAGCAAGCGGTTATGTTGTTGCACAGCGGAAAGCCGCCGTCGCTTCCAAAGGAACAGGAAGATTAATTTATCTAGGTGTTGTTGAAGGCGACAAGGTAAAGAAAAATCAAATTATCGCCAGGCTTGAAGACAGCGACGTAAAAGCTCAATTAGCCGAAGCTAAAGCAAATCTTGAACTTCAAGAGGCAAATTTGAACGATGTTAAAAATACTTTTGCTCGAACGAAAGCGTTGATCAAAACCGGTTCTGCTACTCAAGCAGAATTGGATGCGGCGGAAGCGAATTACAAACGAGTGCTTGCATCGATTGATGTTGCAAAAGCACAAGTTCAATCCGGTGAAGTTGCTTTGGAAAACACTATCATCCGCGCACCATTTAATGGAACTGTACTTACAAAAAATGCTGATGTTGGTGAAATTGTAGCCCCACTTGCAGCAGGCGCAAATTCGAGAGCTGCTGTGGTTACAATTGCAGATATGAGCTCGCTTCAAGTTGAAGCAGACGTATCCGAATCAAATATCGAAAAAATTATTCCTAACCTGGAATGCCAAATAATTCTTGATGCTTATCCAACTCATAGCTATCCAGGTTTTGTTGCTAAGATTGTTCCTACCGCTGACAGAACAAAAGCTACTGTGATGGTTAAAGTTGGATTTAAAAATTATGACAACAGGGTACTTCCTGAAATGAGCGCAAAAGTAATATTCTTATCTAGAGGTTCAAAGCCGGCAACTAACGATCAGCAACCGGCTTTAGTTGTTCCGAACACTTCGATTGTAAATAGAAACGGCAAACAATTAGTTTTTTTGATTAAGAACGATAAAGCTGTTGAAATTCCCATAACTACAGGCAGGCAATTTGATTCATACATAGAAATAAAATCCGGGCTAACTAACGGCGACCAGGTGATTGATAATGTTACAGATAAAATTAAAAACGGTGTGAGTGTTACAATAAAAGATTAAAATCTTAATTTCTCAAAAACAAGCGGAATATTTTTTAATGATCACCAAAGTTTTAAATATTAAGTCGGAGATAATATGTCTGATATAATTCAAGTTCAAAATGTTTATAAATCTTATTGGCGGGACAGCATAGAAATTCCTGTTCTGCATAATATAACCTTAAATATTGAACATGGAGAATTCCTTGCTTTAATGGGACCTTCCGGTTCCGGTAAAACAACTTTGTTGAATTTAATTTCCGGAATTGACAAACCTTCAAAAGGAGAGCTGCTTATAAACGGAACCGACATTTCGAAACTTGGCGAGTCTGCACTTGCAAAATGGAGATCAAGCAATATTGGATTTGTGTTTCAATTCTACAATCTTATCCCGGTGCTTACAGCTTATGAAAATGTTGAGCTGCCGCTTTTGCTTACAAAGCTTTCCAAAGCCGAAAGAAGGCAGCATGTGGAAACTGCTCTTAATATTGTCGGGCTTAGCGATAGGATGGATCATTATCCGAAACAATTATCCGGAGGTCAAGAACAGCGTGTTGCAATAGCAAGAGCCATCGTTACCGATCCGATCATACTTGTAGCCGATGAACCAACCGGCGACCTTGATAAAAATTCTGCCGGAGAAATTTTGGTTCTTATGGAGAGGCTGAATAAAGAATTTAACAAAACCATTTTGATGGTTACACACGATCCTCATGCAGCATCAAAGGCACATATTGTTCGTCATCTTGAAAAGGGAGATCTAATTCAGGAGACAGTATGAAAATTTTAAAATTAATATTTAAGAATACATTACGTCATAAGCTGAGATCGCTGTTAACAGTTTTCGGAATTGCAATTGCAGTAATTGCTTTCGGATTGCTCAGGACTGTGGTAACAGCATGGTACCAAGGTGTTGAAGCTGCTTCCGCAGATAGATTAATTGTAAGGCAAGCTGTTTCATTCATCTTCCCACTCCCCTACGCTTACCTTGAAAAGATAAAGCAGGTTCCGGGAGTAAAGGAAGTTACTTTTGCAAATTGGTTCGGCGGAATTTATAAAGATAGAAGCAATTTCTTTGCGCGGCTCGGAGTTGATGCCGATACTTATTTTAAGGTCTACAGCGAATTTGTTGTTCCAAAAGATGAGCTTGATACTTTTAAGAAAGAACGGAATTCATGTATTATCGGAGCTGACATCGCAAAGAAATATAATCTTAAATTGGGCGATGTAATGACTCTTGAAGGCGATATTTATCCTGGCAGTTGGGAATTTATTGTTCGCGGAATTTATACTCCTAAATTTAAATCCACAGATGCGACTCAAATGTTGTTTCAATGGTCTTATATTGATGAGAGAATGAAACAGGAAATGCCAGGCAGAGAAGGCGATGTTGGCTGGTATGTTGTGCAAATAAATGATGCTTCAAAGTCTGCAATCATTTCACAGCAAATAGATGCATTATTTAAAAATTCTCCTGCTGAAACAAAAACTGAAACCGAAAGCGCATTCCAGCAGGGATTCATTCAAGCATCGAGTGCGATAATTACTTCGATGAATTTTATTTCCTTTGTAATAATCGGAATCATCATGCTGGTTCTTGGTAACACAATGATAATGGCTGCCCGCGAAAGAACACGCGAATATGCAGTTCTTAAAACGCTTGGCTTTGGAGAAAAACATTTAGCGGGCATTATAATGGGAGAATCTCTTTTAATTTCCATCCTAGGCGGAGGCTTGGGTTTGTTAATGACTTATCCCATCGTGGAAGGATTCAGTCAATTCATTCCCAAAGGCATGTTCCCGGTGTTCGAAGTTGAGCCGATTACAGCTATACTTGCAGTAAGTGCGGCTTTATTTATCGGTATTGCTGCAGCAATCTTTCCAATCCAGAGAGCGCTGCATACTAAAATTGTTGAGGGTTTTAGATTTGTTGGATAGAACTATGCAGCAGTTTTACCCGAAAGAATTTCTGACTTCAATATTCTTTATTCAATATTCATAATTCAAAAGTAATTTTGAATATCGAACAAGGAATAAAGAACATTGAAGTACATTTGAAACAACCTCAGTATATTTAAGTTAAACTCTGTTTGAGCTTGGTTTTAGATTTAAGAAATATAAAAGATAAAAAATAACTTAAGTAAAAGGATAGTATATGAAAATTCCTTTAAAGTATACCTTAAGAAATTTTAAAACGAGGAAGTTAACCACTGGAATTACTATTTCAGGAATCACTTTGGTTGTTTTCGTTTTTGCCGCAGTATTAATGATGGCATACGGAATTCAAAAAACAATGAAGTCTACCGGTTCACCGGATAATGTGATGATTTTCAGAAAGGCAGCAACAGCAGAAATATCCAGCATTATCGGTCCTGACGTTCAAAACATTATAAGAACTATGCCACATATAGCTAAGGCATCAGACGGGACTCCAATAATTTCATTTGAACCGGTAGTTGTTATAAACCTTAATAAGATTGGCGGAGGATTAAGCAACATAACCGTTAGGGGAGTTTCGCCCACCATTAATCAATTACGACCGCAGATGAAAATAATTCAAGGAAGAATGTTTAACTGGGGAATGCGCGAAATGATTGTCGGTGAAGCAATAGCAAAAACATTTACCGGAGCGCAGGTTGGAAGTTACGTGAAATTTGCCGGTGACAATTGGAAAATTGTTGGTGTATTTTCAACGGATGGCAGCGGTTTCGATTCAGAAATATGGGGAGATGCTTTACAGCTACTTAATGCTTTCAATCGAGGGACAACCGTTTCTACGGTTACATTAAAATTAGATGACCCGGCTAATTTTGACAACTTCAAAAAAGCTTTTGAATCTGACAAAAGACTGCAACAGTTTGAACCTCAGATAGAACAAAATTATTTTGAATCGCAATCCGAAGTGATGGCAACTTTTATAAAGATTCTAGGAATTTTTATTACAATAATTTTTAGCTGCGGCGCTATAATCGGTGCAATGATTACAATGTATTCGGCGGTTGCAAACAGAACAGTTGAGATAGGAACTTTGCGCTCGTTAGGATTCAGCAGGCGAAGCATTCTTTCTGCATTCTTAATAGAATCATTATTTATCGCTTTAATGGGCGGAGTGACCGGATTATTCTTAGCATCGTTTCTCCAATTCTTTACGGTTTCAACTTTAAATTACGGCTCCTTTGCGGAACTAACTTTTTCATTTGCTGTTTCGCCTTCCATAATAATTACCACTTTAATATTTGCAGGAGTTATGGGATTTGTCGGCGGCTTTTTGCCTTCAGTTAGAGCAGCAAGAATGAATATTGTAAATGCATTGAGAGCCGGATAATATTTATTATAACATTTAACATTTTTAGTAATAATTTTTCCGAAGAAGGTTTTTTAGTTTCAAAAAGAAATTTATATTTAATGCATAATTCTCCTTTTAATATTTATTCTTCCACAATTCATCAGGAGTCCAATGCATTATATAGAAAATTTACTGCAGCAGACCAGTGATTTCGTTTGGGGAATTCCTCTTCTCGTTCTTCTATTCGGCACACATATTTTTTTAACATTCAGATTAAAGTTCATCCAGCGCTATTTAGGAAAGGCGATAAAAATATCTTTCTCTCGTTCAAAAGAGGGCGAAGGAGATATAAGTCAGTTTGGTGCTTTAACAACAGCACTAGCAGCAACAATAGGAACCGGAAATATTGTGGGAGTTGCAACCGCCGTTGCTGCCGGTGGTCCAGGTGCTGTTTTATGGATGTGGTTAACAGGTGTTTTTGGAATTGCGACTAAATATTCTGAAGCGGTTCTTTCAGTAAAATACAGGATCACCACTAAGAATGGATTGATGGCTGGCGGTCCAATGTACGTCCTTGAGCGGGGATTAAAAAATAAATGGCTTGCCGTTACATTTGCAATCTTTACAGCCATTACAGCTTTCGGAATTGGAAATATGGTACAGGCAAATTCTATTTCTTCTTTGGTTAATGAAACTTTTAAAATATCTCCTTGGATTACCGGTTCAATAATGACGGTATTAACTGGGATTGTAATTATCGGCGGAATAAAATCAATTGCGAATGTTTGCGAAAAATTAGTACCGTTTATGGCTGTGTTTTATATTCTTGGATGCATACTACTATTGGCAATAAATTACAGTTCTGTTCCTTCAACTATCGGAATAATATTTAACAGCGCATTCAGTGGTCATGCAGTTATAGGCGGATTTATCGGCGCCGGCATGCGTGAAGCGATCAGATATGGAATTGCAAGAGGACTTTTTTCAAATGAATCCGGATTGGGAAGTGCACCAATTGTTGCAGCAGCAGCACAAACTAAAAATCCAATAAGACAAGCCCTTGTTTCATCAACCGGAACATTTTGGGATACGGTTGTTGTTTGTGCTTTAACAGGATTAGTAGTTGTAAATTCAGGTGAGTGGATAAAAGGATTAAATGGCGCATCCTTAACTAAAGCGGCATTTTCAGATTTACCTGTTGTTGGACCAATAGTTTTAACAGTAGGACTTCTGACATTTGTATTCTCTACTATTTTAGGATGGTCTTATTACGGTGAAAAAGCAGCCGAATATTTATTAGGTGAAAAAGTTATAAAACCATATAGATGGCTTTGGGTTGTTTTTGTAATGATCGGTTCGGTACTTTCATTAAATATGGTTTGGTCATTTGCTGATATAACAAATGGATTAATGGCTATTCCGAATTTAATTTCTTTAATCTTTTTAAATGGCGTGATTGTAGCAGAAACAAAAAAATATTTATGGAGCGGTAATCTAGACAAAGCAGCAACAGATTAAAGTATTTTAAAATAAGATCGCTCACCATTTTTAGTGATGAGCGATTTTGAATTTAAATCAATTTTTAAATTATGCGTTATAAGTAGACGAAGCTGTTTCCCCTCCTCTTCCTGTCCAGTTTGTATGGAAAAATTCTCCTCTTGGCGTATCAACTCTTTCATACATATGTGCACCAAAATAATCCCGCATGGCTTGAAGGAGATTTGCTGGCAATCTATCATTTCGGAATCCGTCAAAATATTCTAAAGCAGTTGACATTGCCGGTATCCAGATACCATTTAGTACTGCAGATGAAACGACTTTTCTCCAGCTTTCCTCCGCTTCTTCAATTTTGGATTTGAAGAACGGGTCAAGAAGAAGATTTGATAAATTGTAATTTTTGTCAAATGCTTCTTTAATCTTTCCCAAAAAAACTGAACGTATTATACAGCCGCCGCGCCACATCAAAGCAATACCGCCGTAATTTAAATTCCAGTTATTTTCTTTTGCAGCAGCTTTCATCAACACATAACCTTGTGCATAAGAAACAAGCTTAGAAGCGTAAAGAGCTTTTTCCAAATCTTTAATAAATACTTTTTTATCGCCTTGGAACTTAATTTTTGGAGTTTTGTAAACTTTTGAAGCTTCTATTCTCTCTTCTTTTAAAGCTGATAATGCTCTTCCAAAAACTGATTCACCAATCAATGTTAAAGGAACACCTAAATCAAGTGCGGCAATGCTTGTCCACTTACCTGTTCCTTTTTGTCCGGCAGTATCAAGAATTTTATCTACCAGCGGAGTGCCATCATTATCTTTATATGCAAGAATATCACTAGTAATTTCAATCAGGTAGCTGTTCAATTCTCCTTTATTCCATTCATTAAATACTTGATGCATTTCGTCTGCATTCATTCCGAGAAGGTTTTTCATAATCTGATAAGTTTCGGAAATCATTTGCATATCACCATACTCAATTCCGTTATGAACCATCTTCACAAAATGCCCGGCACCATTTTCACCGACCCAATCGCAGCATGGAGTTCCGTCTTCAACTTTAGCAGCAATTGATTGAAAAATCGGTTTTACAAATTGCCAAGCTTTCGGACTTCCTCCTGGCATAATGGACGGGCCTTTTAAAGCTCCTTCCTCACCTCCGGAAACGCCGGTGCCAATAAATAATAATCCTTTACTTTCTAAATATTTTGTTCTCCGAATAGAATCGGGAAAATAAGAATTGCCGCCGTCAATA
Source organism: Bacteroidota bacterium (assembly GCA_023475265.1). GTDB lineage: Bacteria > Bacteroidota > Ignavibacteria > Ignavibacteriales > Ignavibacteriaceae > FEN-1297. Next base: position 27,502 of record JAMCWE010000026.1, on the reverse strand, counting down.
ATAATATCACCTTCTTGTAAGAAAGGAATAAGCAAATCGATAAAATCATCTACCGCTTTGCCGGCCTTTACCATCAACATAATTTTTCTCGGGCTTTTAAGAGAATCAACAAGCTCTTTTAAAGAATGTGTGCCGATAATATTTTTATTCTTCGCTCTTCCATTTATAAACGCATCAACCTTTTCAACTGTCCGATTAAAAACAGAAACTGTAAATCCTTTGCTTTCCATATTCAGAACTAAATTTTCACCCATCACGGCAAGACCAATTAGTCCAATGTCTGCTTTACTCATTTAACAACTCCAATTGATATAATTAAATTTTTTGTAAATATGTTTTGAGAAACATAATTTAATTCAATTAATATTTTATTTGAATTTTCTAATTAACATTTCAAATATACAAATTGTATTTCTTTATTTTTTTTGCATTTCTCATTTTGATTGTTTCAAATGAATTCCCAATAAGCTATCTGCAAAATTTCTTATTTGACTTATAAGAATGATTAGAATTGGAATTTTTATTCATTTTTTTTCGTAACTGTTACAAAATAATCCACAATCTCAAAATGATGTAGTAAAAAATTGGATGTTGTATAGCAATTTTTACTACATATTCATTTAATCAAAATTTTTAAGGGTAATTGTTACTACCCTATTATGGCACAAACATTGGGACGACAAGGAAAGTAGAATTAAGGAACTTTATAAAATAGCAATTCAAAATTTTAATTTTATTTAGGGTGCTCAAATGAAAAAAATAATTTTTGCAATATTTTCCGTGGTACTTTTAATTTTTGCTGGCTGTACCGATAACGTAACAAGTGTAAATCAACCTTCTTCTTCCAATAAACATATATTAAAAATAATTGGAAAGGATGGTTTAAATCTTGGATTGCTGACTTCAAAATCTAAAAATATTATTGGCGAGTTAGGCGGTTCAATTATCTATACCGGAAGAAATCATTCTGAAAATAATCCAATTTCATTTTTTGCTTATTTAACCTTTCCAAAGAATGCATTTATAGGGCGCACAGACTTTACAATAACAATGGATGAACAAAATGCATCAGTAGTATTCACTCCACATATGATATTTAATCGCCCATTAAACTTAGATCTTAAATTTACTGGTTTAGATTTATCGTCTTTAGATTTGACAAAAGGAAATGTTGAATTTTATTATGTTGATGACGAAGGTAATTTTACTCCGGTAGCCAACAGCGGAATCTTTGTCAATGCAAGTACCGGCACATTAGGGGTTATCAATGCAAAGATAAATCATTTTTCACGGTATGCATTCGCGCAATAATTTTTATTCTTATAAAATATTAAAAATAATTTAATGGGATGAAATTGAAAATTTTTGGCGAGAATAGAGAAAAACTTCTTGAAAATATATTATACAAATTCTTTAATAAAACAATTGTTGAAGAATTTAGACTAAAATTTTTAACAAAAAGAACCTTAGGAGAAAAAAATTTAGGAGAATCGGTTTCCGATAAGGAACAGATAAAAATTGAAATAAATAATTATTTTAAAATCACTTCCCAGATCGATCTAATAATTACATTTGCCGAGAATAATTTACCATCCGGGAAATTCTTAGAATTACTTTCACAACTTGGAAGATTTTCTATAACCACGACTGAATTCTCCTCCGCAGTTTATATTTACGAAAAAATTATTGGCTTATCAAAAGGAAATAAAAATTTAGATAAAATATCTGCAGAGTCTTTATTAGCATTAGGCGAAATTTTCAGCAAGCAGGCGCTTTGGGGAATAAGTTTCAATTATATTAAAGAAGCTAATTTAATTTTTAAACGATTAAACAATATTAAAGGTTTAATAAATTGTGAAAACCTTTTAGGAACAATTTACGGGGAAACCGGAAACTTAGATAAATCAAAAGTACACTTTGAAAAAGCATTATTACTTTTAAAGAAAAAATTTGAAGCTAACTTAAAAGGGAAAATTGAAATTAACCTTGGCATCATAAACACAATACAAGGAAACTTTGAATCAGCGCTTAAGAACTATAAAAATGCGCTTAATAATTTTAATCCTATTAAAGATGCAAGACGAGTTGCTGAAATTAGGCACAACATCGGAATGCTGTATAGCAAGTCTAATAAATACAATTTAGCACTTCGAGAATTTAACAGCAGCATAAAGCTTTCAATGAAGAATGGCGATTTACAAACTTTAGGATTCTCCTACCTAAGCAAAGCCTTTATTTATGCCGTTCAAAAGGAATATAATCTTGGTGAAGCATTTGCCGACAAGGCTTTGGAAGTTTGTCACAAAACAAATGATAGATTATCCATTGCAGACATTTATAAAATTAAAGGAATCATTCAAAGAGGGTCTAAGAAGTATTCACTTGCCGAAAATTATCTCCACACAAGCCTTCGCATAAATAAAGAATTAAAAAATGAATTGAACAAAGCTGAAACAGAAATTGAGCTAGGTGTTTTATATTCACACATGAATAAAAAAGGAGAAAGCCGAAATTACTTTAATAATGCAAAACATTATTATTCAAAAATTGGCGCCATGCAAGAGCTAAAACAAATTGAAAATTATCTGACGGGGATTTAGATAAAATATATTCAAGCCAGAGTTGTTTCGTTATATTAATTTAATTCATCTTTCCCATACCATTTTTTCTTGCCGATATTATTTTAATTCTAATCTATTATTGATTTAAAATCACACATGTAGAAATTAATACTTGTCGCGATTGTGTATTTTTCTTATAATTAAACCGATCATTTCGAAAATAATCAATTAAAATTTTCAAAGGGCAGGTATGTTAAAATATTTTAAATCAGCAATGCTATTTATTCTGTTTTTACCTTTTATGTCTTGTTCATCTTCCGATTCATGCACGACAAATAATAATTACCGGATAGATTATTATTCCGGCGGCGGTTTTACCGGAGTTGAATCCGGAATAACTATTTCGTGTGAAGGTTGGGCAAAATTTTGGAAAAGGAATCTTAATTCCTTAAGACAAACAACTGACAGCATAACCATATCAAGCGATAAGCTGAAAAAAATTTCCGAGCTTATGAAAAATCCTGAACTCTTTTCTTACAATAATAAATTTGCGGGCAATTATACTACCCACTTAGTCTTGATGAAAGATATTCAATTTAATCAAATAACTTTTAATGAGTCTGATCTTCCTGCAAACATGCCGGATATACTGAAAGATCTAATCACTGAAATCAAAGGAATTAAAAAATAATAAGGAGTTTGAATATGAAAATGGTAAGATACTTTATCTTTATACTATCAACTTTTATTTTCTTAAATTCTTTTGCTGCACAACAGAACAGCAAAAAGATTAAGAAAACTAATCTTCCTGCAGCTAATCAATCTCTTGTTTCTTCAAGTAAAAACTATTCAAACATTTCAGCAAGACTGAAAAGTTTTATGAATAAACTGGGATTGAATCCCTCAACGACAAAATTTTATACAGCAAACAAAACATTAACAGCGGCTGTATCTACTAAAACAAACGGAATGATTACTCTTCCCTCCCCAGCATTTTTAAATTCCAATGATATTAAAAAAGTTATTCTAGATAACAAATATGGAACACCAAGATTGATTGATGTTCAAGCTCCAGTTGTTCAAAAAGGTAAAACAATCCAGTCAACCGGAAGCGCTTCCACATTAGCAATGAACTTTATGGTATCTAATAAAGACCTGCTAAAAATTTCCGATCCTGCAAATGAATTTAAATTAGAGAGCACAAAAAAAGATGCACTTGGAATGACGCATATTCGTTATGAACAAGTTTATAAAGGTTTGGAAGTTTGGGGAAAGGAAGTTTATGTACATTTTGATAATCATGGAAATATTTCATCATTAACAGGTAGATTTGCACCTACACCTCTTTCAATTCAGGATATCAGCGGAAAAAAAAGTTCGTCTGATGCTATTTCAATTGCTGTAAATGAATTGAAAAGCAGGATGACGATAAGCGGATTTTCAAATCAAATTCAGGATTTGCTTAAATATCATGGACCATCAGCGAGAAAAATTATTTGGTACGATAAGCAGCAAATTCCTCACTTAGCCTGGTTTGCAGAAGTTCGTTCAGGACTTTCGCAGGACTGGTATTATTTTATCGATGCGCAGAATGGTTCAATTTTAGATTTCTATAATAATGTTTGTTTTGATGGTGCGACAACCGGCAGCGGCGTTGATCTTAATGGGGTTAACAGAACATTCGGAACGTACCAGGTTGGCTCAGGTTATTATATGATAGACGCTTCGCAGCCAATGTTCAATTCTTCACAATCTCAAATACCTGGCAATCCGGTTGGCGCAATTGAATGCCTCGATTTGCGAAACACTGATCTATCCAGCAGCGCACAATATTATTATGTAACTTCGACAAATAATCAATGGAGCGATGCGACTTCGATATCGGCAAACTATAATGCTATTACAACTTATAATTATTACCGCACCATCCAAAATAGAAATTCGATTGATGATAAAGGTATGACTATCTATTCGATAATTCATGTTACCGAGAATGGACAGCCGATGGAGAATGCTTTCTGGTCCGGCACTGTAATGTGCTACGGAGATGGCGGAACATATTTCAAACCGCTTGCAGGCGGGCTTGATGTTGCGGCTCATGAAATGACACATGGAGTAACCCAACATACTTCTAACCTTGAATACCAGGATCAATCAGGCGCATTGAATGAATCAATGTCTGACGTATTCGGAAAATTGGTTGATACAACTTCATGGCAAATTGGTGCAACGGTAGTTAAAGATTTAACAACATTTCCTTCCGGCGCATTAAGAGATATGAGCAATCCGCATAACGGTGGAAACTCCGGTGATCCTAGCTGGCAGCCTGCTAATATGACTGAATATGTAAATACAACTCAAGATAACGGCGGTGTTCACGTAAACAGCGGCATACCTAATTATGCATTTTATTTTGTAGCTTCTTACATCGGCAGATCTTCCGCTGGTAAAATATGGTATAGAGCTGAAACAACTTATCTTACCCACTCATCTCAATTCCTTGACGCTAGAATTGCAACAGAGAAAGCGGCAACAGATCTTTTCGGTTCAACAAGCAATGAACTAAATGCTGTTAAGAAAGCCTGGGATAATGTCGGAGTATATGAGAACACACCACCACCACCACCACCGCCTTCTCAAGTTGTTGGACAAGATTGGATCCTTGCAGTAAATACAGATTATAATACCGATCCAAATTCAATCTATATGGCAAAGACAGTTGTCCAATCTAGTGCTGATTTTTCCGCATTATCACAAACAAAGGTTCTAACTAGACCGGCAGTTACAGATACTTCAGGATTAATTCTTTTTGTAGATCAAAACAACGAGTTGCGCGCTGTTTATGCTGATCCAAATAATCCACAAGAAACTATTTTGGATACGAACAGTTATTGGTGGAGCGTTGCAATTGGTCCCGGGTTGAGCAGCTTTGCACTTACATCAAAGTATATTGATACAACAATTTATTATTTTGATCTTGTAAACAATACAAACCAGGCATTCAAAATTAAAACTCCATCGTATGATGTTGCGGATACAAAGACAGCGCTTTATGCCGATGCTATGTCATTCGATCCTACCGGTCAGTATCTTATGTTCGATACTTTCAACCAGATTCAAAGCTCTACCGGAGATACGATAAGCTATTGGAACATAAATATACTTGATGTAAAAACCGGAGATATGGAAAGCGTATTCCCGCCTCAAGCTAAAGGAATAGACGTTGGCGATCCATCATTTTCAAAAACGTCTCAGACTAGATTTACATTCGATTACTGGAATACAAATAATAATACGTATCAAGTATTAGCTGCGGATTTCAATACTGGTAAATCTGCACTCGTTGCTTCAACATCTGCGTTGGGATTTCCATCATATTCCGGTGATGATAAAACAATTGTATATCATGATAAGCAAACTGTTTCATCGGCTCTTCACGATGTCTTACAGCAAATGACGCTTCAAAGTGATTTAATAACGGGCACCGGCACATCAACTTCTTATGTAGTAGATGCTACATTTCCGGTTTGGTTTGTTATAGGCAACCGCATAACAGATGTTAAGAACGAACCCGAAACAATTCCACAGTCAATTGCACTTGAACAGAATTATCCTAATCCATTCAATCCGACTACAGCCATAAATTATCAGTTATCAAGCTTCAGCTTTGTTAGCTTGAAAGTATATAACATACTTGGCAAAAAGATTGCGGTTCTTGTAAATAAAGAACAAGCTGCTGGAGATTATAGAATAATGTTCGACGGTAATAACTTGCCAAGCGGAATTTATTTTTACCAATTGAGAGTTGGAAGTACTGTTCAAACGAAGAAGATGGTATTGATGAAATAGTGATAGCAGTAACCTTCTAGGTCACTGATTTAGACCTCGAAGGTTAAGGCGACAAATGTCTTAATAGTAAGCGAGGATTTAATGTTTCTTTGATACCCGGTTTCTTAGAGAGACCGGGTATCTTTAATTAATTTATTCAGAATAATGAGATGTATATTTATCAAGTAAATTTCTAATTACTTTTTGATATTGATTACCATGTTTGTGTGCAATTTTCTTAAAGAATTCGACACTAGATTTACTAAGATTCAATGTAACTTTTACATTCTCTTCTTTAAAAATAAGTTCATCTGGTTTTGGTAAAAAATCCTTAATTACTTTCACCTTCCCTATTTTCTCATCAGTGTATTTTATTTTCTTTTTCATAAATTTCCTTGCCCTTTCTCCAATATCATGCTCCAATTATTCTTATTTTATTTTTTCTAAAAGTAAATCTAACTGTCATAATTTCTTCATCAACTCTGCCAAAACAATAATATCTTTCTTCAACTTTACTATGTCCTGCATCTAATGCTATAATTCTTTTAGGGTCAACAAAAGCTAACTGAGCAGCCTCAAATGAAACATTATGTTTTTCCTTGTTAATTTTATTCTTATTTTCATCCCATTCAAAGACCGCCTTAGCCAAAGCTAATCCTTCTTTTTATTGACAAACATACATACTTTTATATGGCTTTTCAATGATATTATTTAATTGGTTTGCTCTTTTATAAAAGCTACATGTTTTTTTCCAACCTTAGTAACATTCTTATATCTACATCTTCAAAAACTCAAGCAGCTTGTATATTAACAGTGCAGGCCAAACTAATGCTTTTAAGAAACCAAGCACACCCATCCAAAATGATTCAGCATGTTGTATAAAATATACTACGGCTCCTATGAATGCCATTCCATAAACTCCGCCCATCATGCCGCAGTCTTTATTTACAGTATGGCTGTGCCGCATTTTTTTATTTTCTTCATTTTCATATGAACTTGAATTTTCTTCGCTGCTCATTTTGTCCTCCTATATTTAATGTTATGATTTTTGCAATGTCGACAATTTAAACCGTTGAAACGGCTATTCATTTTGGGTGTCGTCTTTTCACCGCAATGAATTGCGGTGTTAATGTTTGTTTAGCCATCGATAATACCTACTTCACTGCATTAGTAAACGCAACATAACTGGGATTTTTCTTTCCGCCATCAAGGCTTGCAAGATAATCTTTGATGGATGAAATAATAGAAGTAATCCCGGCTTCACCTTTATAAACTTCACTGCGTTCTTTTACTGCTGTGGAATAATTTTCTTCCGCCGTAACTATCTGCGAATTTAATGATGCAAGCTCATCAACTTTTGCTTTGAAATTTCCAGCGCTGATATTAATGTTGGATGGGTTATAATCCGTACCCAGATTTGTAATAATTGTGTTCACATCATTGCCAAATCCAACAAGAGATTGATAACTTTTTTCACTTTGCGAAATTGATTTTTTTTGTTCTTCGCCTTCTGCCGGAGGTGTTTTCTTTTCATAAGGAGGATGTATTTTATCGATTATAGATGTGATCTTTAAATAAGCAGGATGCTTATCGCTTTTTTCAGCTTTAATATAACTTGCTATTGATTTAATCCGGTTTTCAATACAATTATCTTCAGCATTTTTTATTTTAAAAGACATAGCTCTCCGGTTATTACGTAATTCATGTAATTTGGTTTCTGCATTTACAACAGCAGAATTTTTGGTCTCACCGGTAGTTTTCAAAGCCTCAAGAGCTGTTACCTTTAATTCCGGTTTGTTCGGATTATATAAAGGTACTTTCTTTACAATATCTAACCCATCTGAAAATTTACCCAAAATTGACTGAAAAGATTTTTGCGAAGACATTAGAACCTCCATTATATAGTGAAGTTATTTATTTAATTGTGGCTGTCAATATGACGCATACCGAAGTCACTCTGGCTAAGTTTAAAAATTCTTTTGCTTAGTACATTTTTTCTCAAGCTAAGTCCAATTTTTCTTTAATCAAGTGCAAACTTTCTTTAGCTTAGTGCAAAAATTTTTTTACCTAGTAAATTTTTCCTCAAACCAAGTACTGATTTTCTTAAGCCATGTCATATTTTTCTTAGGCTTAGTACAGACCATCTTTGGGTTAGTAAATTTTTATTCTATTTAAGTGCAGTTTCACTTTACTCAAGCCGGTTTTAGAAAAGCACTCAGCGCCTAAAGGATTATGAATTATTTCTTTTGCAATTGGATAGAATTGAGAGAATATCTCTTGAATACTAATTATATAACAGAATACAACTGAAATTAAATAAGCATTTTTCACGAACGTTCCCCGAAATATTTTTAACAGTTTAAACTTTATATGGGAAGGAAATGATTTCGGTAATGCAGTAATTTATCTTAATGAAGTTTTTCATCTCTCTCTCATCCCTTATAAAAGTTTTGGCAGCATTAACGGTAAATTTTTACTGCCTTAAATCTTGTAAAGAATGTAATAAACTTTTTTATAAAAAACATCAGTATAAGTACGTAGTGAAGTAAATTTTTTTTCTCCATTTTATAGAACCTCCGAATGAATCGTCCTGTTTTTATCGGGAAGATCTCTGTTCAAAATAAAAAGAACTCACTCTAATCTCTCTCTTCAAAAGAGAGAGACTTATTGACAATAAAACGTTAAATAAAAATGTTCTGACTGAATATTAACGTCAAGTCATAAGAATTAATAAGCCCTTCTCTTTGGAAGAGAAGGGTTGGGATGAGTTCCATAAAGCCAAAAGAAGATTAATACATTTCATTTGTTGTTAACAATTTATTGATTTTAAAATTATTTTGGACAGCTATGATTGGGAAGATCAAATCCCGCTTTGCGGGATCATTTAATCAGCAACATCTTCTTAGTTGAAAAAAATCCATTAGCATTTAATTGATAAATATAAATCCCACTTGGTAAATCTGAGGCATCAAAACTAACAAAATAATTTCCAATTCCTTTATATTCATTAACAAGTGTTTTTACTTCTCTTCCAAGGACATCTAATACTTTTAATGTTACAAAGCCAGCATGAGGAAGCTGATAGCTGATGGTTGTTGAAGGATTGAAGGGATTGGGATAGTTTTGATAAAGTAAATATTCTTCAATTATTGATTGTTCATCATCTATATGCACATATCCTAATGCTTCCACATATAAAAATGTGTAATTAGAATTTTTTGAATTACTATGAAAAATAATAGTATCCTTAAAGGCTGCGATTTTCATAAGTCTCTTACAAATAGGACAAATGGAAGGATCTGAAAAAATAAATTTTGCGGAGTCATTAGAACTTATTGAAATATTTATTGAATCTTGTCCTCCAAAAACATAATAATTGAATGAAGTATCATGAAGAAAAATATTTAACCTATATCCATAATAATTTAAGGAATAAATACTATCAATTTTTAATTCATTATCTCCTGTATTATAAATAATCACAGTATCCGCTAACCGGGAGCTTAGAGAGTCATACTTAAATATTATTTTATTTTTATTAAATACAATATTTTGTGAATATAGATCAAATGAAATGGAAATAATTGGAATGATAAATAATATTACTAAATGATGTTTCACTTTATTCATAAAAAGTCCCCGAACTATTTTTCAATTACAACGTGAAAGGAAAGAAACGATTACGGTAATGAGGAAAATTTATCTAACAAAAAATTCCTCGTTTCAATTTTAATTAAAACTTAAATTATAATTCTTTCATTATCAATGCTTAGTACAAAATATTTTTATAAAATTTTGTTCACATTATCTATCAATTCACTTAAACAACGAAGTATATCTTTTACTAATTCTATTGTTGCTGACAGCCATCGAAATTGCACGCTTTGTTCCGACAATTATCATCAGCTTCATTGCGCGGGTTACGGCTGTGTAAAGCAAATTCCTTTGAAGCATTACATAATGGGATGAGGTTAATGCAAGTATAACGCACGGGTATTCGCTGCCCTGACTTTTATGCACAGTTGCGGCATAAGCTAAAGTTATTTCATCAAGCTCTGCGGCATCGTAGTTAAAGATTTTCCCGTTAAAGTCTAATGACAATGATTTCTTTTCCGTATTTCCTCCGGTTACTATTCCGAGATCACCGTTAAAGATTTCTTTTTCATAATTATTTTTTAGCTGCATTACCTTATCGCCAATTCTATAAGTAAAGCCGCCGTATTTTAATATAGCTTCGCCGTTGTTTAAGCCTACCTGCAAAGTATTGTTTAAGATAATTGTGCCCGTTTCACCGCGGTGCATCGGGCTTAGAACTTGTATGTCGGTCATAGGATCGAAATTATATTTTGATGGAAGGCGTCGCTTGCAAAGATCTAATATTATTTCCGGTATTTTGCTGTTGTCTTCTTCTTCAATAAAGAAGAAATCGCTTTCTTTCTGATTAGAGAAGTTAGGAAGTGTGCCTTTGTTAATTTGATGCGCCGCAATGATGATCTGGCTTTGTTCTGCCTGCCGGAAAATTTTTGTTAATGTAACAACCGGTATTATTTCAGCATTGATAAGATCGTGAAGAACATTTCCAGGGCCAACTGAAGGAAGCTGGTTTGTATCACCGACAAGCACAAGCGCAGTGTTTTCATTAATCGCTTCAAGAAGATGATACATTAAATAAGTGTCGATCATAGAAACTTCATCAATAACTATTAAATCAGCTTCGAGCTTATTGTTCTTATCATAATTAAATATACCAACGGTAGGATTATATTCAAGCATCCGGTGAATTGTTTTTGCTTCGCGCCCGACAACTTCGCTCATCCGCTTGGCGGCTCTTCCAGTCGGCGCAGCAAGAAAAATTTTCTTTTTCATTTCATCGTAAAGCTTAATGATTCCTTTGAGTGTTTCAGTTTTACCTGTGCCTGGTCCGCCGTTAAGAATAAGTATTTTATTTTCAATCGAACTTTTAATTGCAACAACTTGTTCATCAGAAAATCTGTCCGATATTGATTTCAAGAGCTTCTCAGATTCAAGGGATGTTTCTAATTTTGTGCTGATAAGTTTCTTAATTGAGTTTGCAATGCCGGCTTCAGCATAATAAAGATTTGCAAGATAAACTTTACGATCTTTTACAACTATCTGTCCATCGCGTTCAAGATCAATCAGCATTTGATCGGACTGTGCAAGTTCGAAGTCAAGCATTTGGCTGCAATGTTGAATGAGTTCATCTTCAGGAAGATAAACATGTCCGTTCTTACCGGCTTCATTTAGAATAAAAATAATTCCGGCTTTTATTCTAAAAGGATGATCGCGGCTAATTCCGACTCCCTGACCGATCTTATCTGCAAGCTTAAAGCCAATTCCCCAAACATCATAAGTTAATTGATAAGGATTAGTCTCAACAATCTTTACAGATTGATCGCCGTATGCTTTGTAAATCTTCATTGCAATTCCGGAAGTAATGCCGAAGGATTGAAGAGCTATCATCGCATCTTTAATTCCCCGTTGAGCTTTCCAACCTTTTCTTACTTCTTCAATCTTCCTTTTGCTGAAGCCTCTAATTTCACCAAGGCGTTCTATGTTGTTATCAAGTATATCGAGAGTTTTGTCGCCGAACCTTTCAACTATTTTTTTTGCAGTTCGCTCTCCGATCCCTTTTATAATTCTTGAACCGAGAAATTTAATAATACCTTCTTCGGTTGCAGGCAAATGCGTCTTAAAGCTTTCAACTCTAAATTGCCTGCCGAACTTAGAATGATTTATCCATTCGCCGCTAAGTTCAACTGCTTCACCTGCGTTGAAGTGCGGCAAGATACCAACAATAGTAGTTCCGTCTTCCAGCTTTACAACGCTGTAGCCAGTTTCGTTGTTATGGTAAACGTAGATGTCGATAATGCCATGAATTGTTGTCATAAAAATTAATGATTGAAAAAATTTATTTGGGATTTAATCATTTAAATATAACCTTATTGATAAAAAGATTAGCAATTATTGGAGAGGATGAAAGCATATTTAATAGAACTTTTACTTAAAAGCAGCGGCTTAACAAATTTACAATTTTTTGATAGAAATATTAACTCAACCTAATTTGTTATTCGATTTTTTATACTTCCCTATCAACTTGCCTTTAGCTATAACGTGCCCTTCCATTGCCTTTAATATTTCTTTTTTAGACGAACCGGATTCAAGCGGAAGTCCTTTATTTAGCGCGAAGATCTTAAATGCGTAATGATGAGTTCCGGATTGAGGACAAGGTCCTTTATATCCAATTTTACCAAAATCATTTGTACCAAAACGTATATCATCCGGAATATTTCTAACAGTTGTAATATCCTCATGTAGTTGATGGATAAATGAAGGAATGTTAAAGAGGATCCAATGAACGGGTGTTCCATTCTTATCATCAAGATCCTCAAAGAAAAGTACAAATGATTTTACCTCTTCATTTTTGCAAGTCCAGCTTAATTGAGGAGAAATATTTATGCCGTCGCAAGAATATTTAACCGGTATTAAATCATTGTTTTTAAATTCAGAGCTTTTAATGACGAGTTCCAAGTCCCCTCCTATAAAATTTTATATATTGAAAATACTACAAATATTAGACAAAAGGCAATAAGAATTTTCATTAAACGGAAATATGGCAAAAAGATTATTATTAATTAAAATCTTTTTGTGGAAATAATCACTCAATCAAAAATATACCAAATAATAAGATTGACAATTGAGATAAAGAAAATTACATTATAATCGGCAGCAGAAAAAGGATTTCTAATTTGCTAATATCTACAATAATTTCACTTCGTTTAAAATCAAAAAATAAAAATAAGAAAGGAATAAGTATATTCGATAGAAATAAATTATTGTTACTTTAATTTACAAAGGAGGGAAACATTCGTAAGAATAAAAGAGTGATTAGTATTTATTGCGGAATAAATAATTCTATTGTAAAATGAAAACAATTCATAAAATCAAATTCATTAACCTAAATCCAACTCGAAGGAGGAGGTATGAAGATCAGAAGCTCGCTCAAAAGAAAAGATAGATTGATCCAGGAAAGGAGAAAAGATGTATACTTAGGAGCCGGTACGCTTCCAGCCGAAAGTATATGTACAAATTGCGGTGCAACATTTGCTCATGGTAGATGGTCATGGAAAGAGACAGAGAAAGTTATGAAGAAAACTGTTTGTCCGGCATGCAAAAGAATAAATGATAACTATCCGGCAGGTTTTATTGAATTAAAGGGAAGATTTTTCAGCGACCATGAGAAAGAGATTTCGAACCTTATTATAAATACTGAAAAATTAGAAAAAAAGGATCGGCCTCTCGAAAGAATAATGGATATGAAATTTAATAAAAACCATGCAACTCTAACTACAACCGGAATTCATATTGCACGAAGAATTGGCGAAGCTTTATCACGTTCATATCAGGGGAATTTTTCATTCCAATATGGTGAAGGTGAAAAAAGCATAAGAGTTTATTGGGAAAGATAAACGGCTTATGATTTAAATTCATTATAGAGGAGAATCAGATTGATTCTCCTCTTTTTTTATCTTCAAAATTTTTTATTCAATATTGCTTAAGAAATAAATATGAATTAGTTTTTCGATGCTTTTATTCAATTAGGAAATTTCAACATTATTTTCTGCTATGAACAACAACGAAATATTCATTTCTAAATTTAATTTCATCAAATAAAGAAAATAAGCTTATGCCTACCAGAAGAGACTTCATCAAAACAAGCGGACTTGCAATTGCCGGTTTATCTTTACAAGGATTTAACCTACCAGTTATTATGAAGGGAAATAATTATGTCTCGAAAAGACCGGCGTTGAATGAACGCAAATTTGTAAGTGAAGCTGTTGAGAAAAAAATCAACGAAGTAAAGAAAGATATTAAGAACGAAAAGCTAGCGTGGATGTTTGAGAACTGCTACCCAAACACACTTGATACTACCGTTAACTTTCAAGTTGTTGATGGAAAGCCTGATACATTTGTTATCACCGGCGACATTAATGCAATGTGGCTGCGTGATTCTTCTGCGCAAGTTTGGCCGTACTTGCCGCTTGCTAAAAATGACGACAAGCTAAAAAATCTCCTTGCTGGAGTTATCAACAGGCAAACTAAATGTATTTTGATTGATCCTTATGCCAATGCTTTTAATTACGGTCCAACCGGAAGTGAATGGGATAAAGATTTTACAGTAATGAAACCGGAGCTTCATGAAAGAAAGTGGGAATTGGATTCTCTTTGTTATCCAATTAGACTTGCATTCAATTATTGGAAAACCACCGGAGATACTTCTTGTTTTGATGATCGATGGCAATCTGCAATGAAATTAATCTTGCAAACTTTTAAACAGCAGCAAAGGAAAGATGGACACGGCCCATATAAATTTCAGCGTAGAACAGCAGTACAATCGGATACTGTTGCAGGCGGCGGTTACGGAAATCCAATAAAACCGGTAGGATTGATTTGTTCAATTTTCAGACCTTCCGATGATTCAACAATTTTTCCATTCTACGTCCCTTCAAATTATTTTGCTGTTGTTTCATTAAGACAGTTATCGGAAATATTCATAAAAATTATTGGCGATAAAGATTTTGCGCATCAATGTTCAGCACTTGCTGATGAAGTCGAACAAACGCTGAAGATTTACTCATTAACTCATCATCTAAAATTCGGTGAGATGATTGCATATGAAGTTGATGGTTTTGGCAATCAACTTTTTATGGATGATCCAAGTTTTCCAGGACTTTTATCTCTTCCCTATTTTGATTGTCTGTCTCAAACAAATCCAGTTTATCAAAACACAAGAAGATTTGCATTGAGCGAAAGTAATCCTTATTTCTTCAAAGGAAAATTTGGTGAAGGCATTGGAAGCCCTCATACCGGATTAGGTAAAATTTGGCCGCTTAGCTTGATAATGCAGGCGCTAACTTCAGACAAAGATGAAGAAATTTCTTCTTGCTTAAAAACATTAATGGAGACTGATGCTGATACAGGCTTTATACATGAATCTTTTAATAAAGATAATCCTACCAAATTCTCAAGGAAGTGGTTTGCCTGGGCGAACACACTTTTCGGTGAATTGATTTTAAAAATCCACAAAGAAAAACCATATCTTCTTAAGGCATAATAATGATATCCAAATATACTATCAATATTAAAAATCTTATTCACTTTTATTTTATTTACAATTTTTATTTCACCTTTCTTTGCACAAAACTCCAAAAATGAATTTGATCCAAATAATTATGTAAGTCCTTTTATCGGCACCGGCGGACATGGGCACACTTATCCTGGTGCAGTTGTTCCTTTCGGTATGGTTCAGCTCAGCCCCAAATAAGAGTTGGGGATCAGATTCAAGAGACTTTCCTCCATCAATGAAAGAAAAATAAAATGAAAACCTCAATACTATTTTTTTCAACAGTGATTTTTATTTCCATTTTGTGATCATATAGTTGAGAAAGACTGATTTGATAAAATCATTATCCGTAGATTCAATAATCTTCCTTTGTTTGGCAAGCTTATAAAAAATAGATATTAATTTATTTAGATATGATCAAATTATTTTTCAATCCAGGTTAACCGAAATTTAAGAATTGATAAAGATACTCAGAAAACGCCGGCAGTAATTTCTGATATTTTAAGAGAGGTATTAATCAAAATTGTCAGTCGAATAACAAAATCAAATCATTTCAATACATAATCTGGAAAATTTTTATTCCCATTATTCATTGTAAATTGGATAGCGAACCTAATTAGTTCCGGCAAAGTTTTAAGAAATAGTTTTTGCATTAAATTAGTCCGGTATGTATCAATTGTCCGTTTACTCAATTTCAATTTGTTTGCAATTTCCTTACTCGTGAAACCTTCACTTATAAATTTTAAAATTTCCACTTCTCTTAATGAAAGCGAAGAGTTGTTATAATAAATTTGCGGTGTTAATATTGAATCATATCGATTTAAGAGATCAGAAAGATTTTTTTCCGACCACATATTTCCGAAATATCTTCTGCCTTTATTAACTATTTTAATTGCTTTAATAAGCTCTTTTCGTAAAATATTTTTACTGACCAATCCTAGGCCGCCTGCTTTGATCGAATAATAAATATATTCCTCGGTATCATACATTGAGAGGAAAAGTACTTTTGCTGATTTATCTCTTTCTCTAATTTTCATTATGGCTTCTGTTCCCGACAGCGTGGGCATTGAAATATCGCTTAAAATAATATCAGGGGTTTTTTCGAAATATTTAGCGATAAGTTCCTCTCCATTTTCAGCTTCATCGACAATATAAATTTCATCTTCCTTTTTTAACAGGCTAATTATACCGCTTCTAAAAAGCTGGTGGTCATCTGCTAAAAGAACTTTAATACAATTGCTTTCTTTCAAATTTGTTTCTCCTTTGGTATTTCAAATATTAATAAAGTTCCACGATTTGGAGACGAATCTATTTTGAAATTTCCTTTTAAATTTTCAATCCTTTCCCGCATATTAACTAATCCCAATCCTCGATTATTTTTAATATTTTTTTTATTTATTCCCTTGCCGTCATCAGAAATCATTAATCGAATCTTTTGTTCACTGTGAATCAACTGGATATTAAATTCGCTGGCATTAGAATGTTTTACAATGTTATTCAATGCTTCTTGAATAATTCTAAATAAAGATATTTCTATCTTTTTATTCAATCTATTATTTACACCGCTGATATTAATACTTCCTTTTATTTCAGATTCCGCGGATATTTTTTGGCAGAGAGATTTGAGAGCCGGTCCTAAACCCATTTCCTCTAATATTTTTGGCTTTAGATCGAAAATAATAAATTTTAATTCAACAATAGTTTTTTCTAAGGATTCAATTATTTCATTATAATTTTTTTCCCCATTTTTAGCCATGTGTAATGTATTATCATAATTTTGTAATTTCATTTTCATTAACAACAAATTCTGCCCAATGCTATCGTGTAGTTCACGTGCAATTCGCTGCCGTTCTTCTTCCAGGTTATTTAGTAAATTATTTGAAAGCTCTTTTAATCTTTTATTATAATGCAATAATTTTCTCTCATATTTTTTTTTGTCGGTAAAATCATGAAAATAAATTTGTGCAATGTTTAATGCAGATATACCTCTAAATAAAATCGAATAATAATTAGTATTTATTGTATGAAAAAAAGATCCTGATTTATTTTCTTCAATATAATTCTTGATATTAAATTTTATTTGCGGCAGAATCTCCTTCACATTTTTCCCATCCAATAAATTTTGCTGAGAAAGTTTTTGGGCTGCTTCATTTGTAAAAATAATTATTCCTTCCGAATTAATTCTTAATACCGGATCCGGATCTAGCTCAGCAAATAAAGACATTAATTGTGCGTTTTTAAGTTCCAGTTCCTTTTTTTCAAGTTGGTAATTTCTTTGAAGCGGAAAGATTACATATCTGAAAATGATATAAATTAAAACGAATAGAATTACTGTAATAAATATTGAGAAAAAAATAGGATCGTTTACGCTAAAAAATAACCGAAGATACTCATTTAATTCTTGATTCATTATTACAATTTCAACCTGTTAATTGATACAATATTTATTTCACAGATAAAAATTTTTGTATAATATATTTGTATAATGGTTATATTATATAAAATATATTATGCATTTATAAAATAACTAAAAACTTTTATATAATTTCTCATCACATTTTATTTTTATTAAAATTCTGATAATGTAAGTAATTATGAAGTCTTTAAAATCTTTTCAAAAGAACCTTTTATATTTTATTTTCTTTATAATATTCATAAGAAATTCTATGGCGCAGGAAATAAGACCGATTCGTGATAACGTAGGATTTTGCTGGACAATATCCGAGATGAACCAGTTGATAAAATATCTTTCTACGCATTCGACAAAAGCCGATGACTTTTCATCGAAAAATCTCGTGGCAGCAATCTCGCCGCACGATGATTATCTTTATGCTGGAAGCGTTTATTACCCGCTTTATAAATTGATCAAAACAAAGGAAGTTGTAATCTTCGGTGTCACTCACGGTACCGTCCGCAAAGCAATGAACGACCCACAGAATGTTTTAATCTTTGATGATTATAAATACTGGCACGGACCTTTCGGAAATGTTTCAATCTCACCATTGCGGGAAATTATTAAAAGTAAGTTGAATAAAAATGACTTCATGATAAGCGATAAGGCTCAAGATGTTGAGCATTCAATTGAAGCGGTTGTTCCGTTTCTTCAATATTACAACCACGAAATAAAAATTACTCCGATAATGATTACTCAAATGCCGTTTGATAGAATGGAAAAGATAAGCGATGAATTAGCTGGAATAATTTCAGACTACATCAAACAAAATAATTTGAAGTTAAGAAAAGATATTTTCTTTTTAATTTCAATAGATGCCGATCATTACGGAAAAGACTTTGATAATATTCCATATGGCGAAGATGAGAATGCTCATCAAAAGGCTACCGGCAACGACAGAAGAATTGTTAAAGAAATTTTTGACGGAACTTTAGACAAAGATAAAATTCAAAACTTAACTAAAGAACTTTGGGGAACTCCTTCCGATAATCCGCCAAGCCCCGTTTGGTGCGGAAAATTTTCGGTTCCGTTTGGATTGTTAACCACAAACAAGATAATCGAAAATGTAAGCGGTAAAAAATTATCCGGTAAAGTTTTTAGACATTCAGACACGTGGACCGAAGGAGTAATTCCGATTAAGCATACAAATCTAGGAACGACGGCACCGTTCTCATTAAAGCATTGGTGCGGATGGTTCTCGGCAGGATTTTATCTAAAATAACTTATACCAATTACATGAAATTAAAATTTAGATTAATGTTTCTAATATATTAAAGCATGACTGTATGCTTGCATGGATGCATGAAATTAATAACACGTTTGAAAACATGCAATCATGCGTTCATGCACCCATGCCATTCTGCAATTCAAATAAATAAAGACTGATTTATTTTTATGCCCCAACTGAAAAAAGAACTCACCCGTTTCGATCTTACTATGATTGCAATCGGATCAATGATCGGATCAGGAATATTTTTAACTCCTTCAATCATCGCCCGCGCAATTCCTTTTCCATCACTAATAATCTTTGTTTGGCTTATCGGAGGATTGCAGGCTCTCTGCGGGGCTTTAACTTTTGCAGAGCTCGGTGCGCTTATGCCCGGTGCCGGCGGGGTTTATGTTTTTCTTTCTGAGGGATACGGCAAGCTTGCGGGCTTCCTTTATGGCTGGGCTTACTTTTTAGTTGTGAATACCGGAGGTATTGCAGCGCTCAGCGTAGCTTTTGCAACTTATTTAGGATATTTTGTTCACCTCGATCCGTTGGGAATTAAGATCGTAGCAGTTTCAGGAATTTTTATTCTTACGGTTATAAATGTTTTCGGTGTAAAGATCGGCGGAATTTTCAGCGACATATTTACACTTTTAAAATTGCTTGGAATCTTCGGTGTTATTCTAACCGGCTTTTTATTAGGCAGCAGCCATATAACAAATTTTTCAATTTCGATTTTAAATCCCGAAACTCGTTGGAGCGGAATTGCCATAGCAATGGTTGGCGTACTTTGGTCTTACGGAGGATGGCAGCATGCAACTTATACTGCAGGTGAAGCGAAGAATCCGAAGCGGGATGTTCCGATCGCAATGATAATAGCAGCCTCGGCAGTAACCGCAATTTATATTTCCATAAATATTGCTTACATGTTTTTGCTGCCGGTAAATTCAATTGCATCTTCATCAAGTCTTGCAGCCGATGCTGTAAAGACGGTTATCGGTCCGGTTGGCGGCGGCTTAATAGCGTTGGCAATTTTTATTTCGACATTCGGAACCGCAGGCATTTATACTTTAACAGCACCGAGAATTTATTTTGCAATGGCGTCCGACGGTATATTTTTTAAACAAGTAAGCTTGATTCATCCAAAATACAGCACGCCTTATTATGCAATAATATTTCAATCAACATGGGCGATAATTCTTGTTTTGTTATGGGGAACATTTGAAAACCTAATTTCTTATGTCGTCTTTACAGATTGGATTTTCTTTGCGCTGACTGCGGCTACAATTTTTATCTTTAGAAAAAAGCTGCCGGATGAAAAGCGGGATTACAAAACATTTGGCTATCCATTTACGCCTTTATTTTTTATTATGGTTGCAGTTTGGTTTGTCATCAATACTTTAATTGAAAAACCCGAACAGGCAATTGCAGGAATAATTATGCTTGGCTTGGGCTTGCCCGTTTATTATTATTGGAAGAAGAAAAATAAAATGCCATCGAATTGAATTTCAAAACAATGGCATTTTAAATTTCAATATTAAAATCAGTAATAAATTTTTATCGTCATTACTGAAAATTTCTTAGTCGGAACCTTTACAATATTCCCTTCAAACTTAACCGGCTTGCCGTCGATTTCCATAAAATTCGACTCTAGGACTTTCTTTGGGACAGCAGGCAAAGTCAATGTTGCTTCAGTATTTTTGCCTTTAGATTCATACCATTGAATAACCCATGAATTCGAATCCAGCGCTTGTTTTACAGATGTTAAAACTACATCATCGCCTTCCAGCTTAATAAAAGATTTTTCTTCCGGCAGTTTTCCTTTGTGACTTGCCTGTCCGGCAGGCATGATTGAATTAAGCTTAGCAATCAGCGGCTGGTTAAATTCATATCCTCTGCGGATTGTATTTGCTTCTTTCCAATCGCCTGCGTGAGGATAAAGAGAATACTCGATGGAATGCTTGCCCATGTCGGCTGTTGGGTCGGGCCATTTAGGAGAGCGCAAAAGAGACAACCGCATAACGTTATCCTTTATGTCATATCCATATTTGGAATTATTTATAAGACTAACTCCGTATCCGTTGTTCGAAAGATCAGCCCATTTCTCAGCGGGAACTTCGTAACGCGCCTTCTGCCAGCTTGTAATCCGCTGGGTGGAACGCTGAATTGTTCCATATGGAATTTCATAAGTTGCATCCGTGTCCTGCACTGCAACCGGAAAAGTAACCTTCAGCATTGTATGCGACTCCCACCAATCGACATCCGTTTTAAAATCGATTCTGTCGATCCCGTTATACAAAATAACATCTTGAGTAAAGAAGGAATTTGGAAAATTTTCAGTCGGATAATCTTTTCTAACTCCCGGTTTTAGATAATCGCGGTACAATCTAATAACAGACCTTACCGGACCGGTTTCAACAACTTCCGCTTTTCTAAATTGCGATGGATATTCAACACCGGTTAAACCGAGGTTCCATGCGTCCCACTGTTTCGGCTCATCCTGAAGAAGCTGAAGCTTGTTGCCTTCGCCGGTTAATACTTCTTTATTATTTCTTTTATCAAGAATGCCGCTTACCCAGCCGGTTGAAGTATCTATCTTTACATCGAAGAATTGGTTTTGAATTTCGACAACGTTTGTCTTTAGATTAGAATCTTTGTTAGAAGATTTCCCTTTCTTCAGAATATAAGTTTTATATCCGATGGATGGAACATTTTCTGCGACAAAAATAATCTCATTTGTAAAGCGATTCTTTTTCACCATCTGCGAAGGAATTTCTTTTCCGCTTGCATCCAAAATTTCATATTCGTTTTTATCGCCCTGCGGAAGATAAAACTTAACGACGTCGGTTCTATCCCACGCTAAAGAATTATAAACCGTCAAAGGCTCTCCGCCTTTTATCTTCGAAGTATTAATATCTTTATTGATATCGCCGAGTGCGCCGTTCAAAACAAAGTTTCCTATCTCCTGCACTTTCTTATATTTTTCCATTGCATCGATATAAATTTCTCTGATACCGCTGCCGGGAAGAATATCATGGAACTGGTTGAACATAGTGTACTTCCATGCATCGTTGATATCGGAAGCGTCGTACTTATTCCCGAACAAAGTTGAAAGAGAAGAAAACTTTTCTGTTTCGGTAAGAAGATTCTCGCTAAGCCGGTTATACTTTTTAATCTGGCTGTGTGTTGTGTAAGTGCCGCGGTGGTATTCAAGATAAAGTTCGTCTTTCCAAACAGGAAGTTTTGAAAGATCCTGGCTCTTCAGCCAATCGATATACTTGCCCGCAGTGCCGTATTGAATATTCGGATAAATGTCTAGAGTCTTTAAGTGCTCGATGCGGTCGATCATTCCGATCGTCGGTCCGCCGCCGTGATCGCCAACTCCAAACAAGATCATAAAATTTCTAAAGCCAGTATTCGCTTCAAATTGTCTTAACCAATCAACAAGTTCATAAGACTGAGTAATCGTGTTCACATAATCGAACGGAAAGTAAGAAAGAATTTTTGAACCATCGGGAGATTCCCACCAAAACACCCGGTAAGGAAAAACGTTTGTGTCGTTCCATCCAAGCTTTTGTGTAATGAAAGCATCGATGCCTGCATTCTTGTAGAACATCGGCATGTTCCAATTGTAGCCGAATGAATCCGGGTTCCAGCCGAGCGTAACATTAACGCCAAGATTTTTCTGGAAATAATTTTTAGCGTAAAGAAGCTGCCTGTCCCACGAAACTCCGTCAGGCAAATTGCAATCCGGTTCAATCCACATTCCACCGACAACTTCCCATCTTCCGTCTTTAACTCTGTCCTTTATTCCCTGAAAAACATCCGGGTACAAATCCTGCATCCACTGGAAATACTGCGCGGCGCTTTGTGTATAAGTAAATGCCGGTCTTTCATTCATGATGTGAAGAACTGAGGCGAAAGTATTTCTACAAACAAGCTCGGTTTCAATTGAACGCCACAGCCAAGCTGCATCAATGTGTGCATTTGAATCAAAGTACAAAGTAAATTTCTTTGCGAATTCTTTTATCGGCGTAAGCTGCGAGCGGACTGCTTCAAGCGATTGATTGAACTTTGAAAGATCACCGGTCTTCAAAGCGTCAATGTCAACTTCCCCGGCAAGCTTTTGGAGAAGAGCGTTTAGTTTTATTTTTTCATTCTTGTCAAGTGTCGACTTATCAATGTGCGGATCGTATTTAACATGCGAGTTAGTTTGGTAAGTATCGAATGAGAGAAGTTTCTGCCCGACTCTCATACTCAGTGCAAAGTCTTTTATCTTTAGCTGAAATGGTTTTGCATTGTCGGATTGAATCTCTGCTCGGAGAAGTCTTAATGGTCCGCCGGTATTAATTGCTTTAATTGCAATCATAAATTTCTCGCCAGGCTTCGCGTTTTCCGTAAGAACAAAATCGCCGTCCCACGGAAAATAGCCTTTGCTCTCTCCGTTGATCCATAGGTAGCCGTAATCATCAACGCTTAAGAGAAGCATAATCTTCCCTTGAACAGGCTCACCTAAAATTTTATCCGGCAGAATAATTTCTTTTCTCAGCCAGCAAGAATCATCGTAATTATTCTCACCGATCTTCAAAGTTCCCCAAGCTGAATCATCAAAATTTATATCGTAAGGATTTCCTTTAAACACAACATTCTTTTCGCTCAGGTTTTGGCTTATCTTCCAGTTGTCGAATGAGTAGCTGCTCAAGGATTCTAGCTGTTGAACAAGTTTATCTACTTCAGTCTGAGCTAAAACAGAAGCAGTAAAAAATAAAGCGAACAAAAATATTTTAACAACTTTCATTTCTAACCTCAAATGCAGTTTGAAAATCGGATAAGTTATCTATATATGCTGTAATTTAATTCAAGATATTTTTACTTTTCTATTCTTCAGTATATAAATAATACCGACGATAATCATAATTCCTCCCCACCAAACGTCGGGATGAATATTGGCTAAAACTTTTTTATCAACCGGCGGATTTATTAAAAAATAAATTCCATTCACTTCGATTATAATTCCCATAATAAATAGAATCAATCCTACAAAATACCAGATTGGTTTCATTTCAATTTCTCCTTCCTACCAAAAATATACATTTAATAAAATCAAAATTATTAAAGAAAGAATCGCATAAAATTCCGGGCGCTTTATAAACGGAACGTTTTCATTTAGGTTTTCTTTCGTCAAGCCTTTTACCAATCCAACTAGCTCTTCCTTAGGTTTCTTTTTTGTGAACAAGCTGATTACAATAGTAACGACGAAGCAAATCAACCACGCCCACCAAGCTCGCCAGAAGTTTGCAGCCATATCGCTTGAAGGGCTTGATAATGTAATTAAGCTTAAGCCAACCCAACTGAACTTTACCGCGAGATACATGATAAAGGACGAGACCATACCGGAAATTAATCCCCAAAACGCGCCAGCCGGAGTAATCCAAACGACAAACATTCCGAGAAGCATTGTTGCAAACAACGGCGCATTAACCCACGAGAATATTGCCTGCATATAATCCATAATGCTCGGAAAGCTCATTGCCCAGTATGCTGTTCCTAGGCTTATAATAATTCCAACAATTGTAGCTGCTCTTCCCATCCAGAGCAAATGTGTATCGGAGGCTTTTTTGTTGATGATCGATTTGTAAATATCGTAAGTCCAAACCGTGTTAAATGCGCTTATGTTGCCTGCCTGCCCTGCCATAAAACCGGCGAGCAAAGCAGTAACACCCAGGCCGACTAATCCTTCAGGATAATATCTTGCAATCAAAAGCGGCAAAGCTGAATCATAATTTATATGTCCGTTATCCATCAATAAATGGAATCCGCTTTTAGGATCATTTGCAAGTACCAATGCAATAAGTCCCGCAAGAATAACGATGAATGGAATTGCCATTTTAAAAAACGATGCAAGTATCGGAGTCATCCTTGCTGAATGAAGATTTTTAGCAGAGAAAGCTCGCTGGACAACTAAGAAATCTGTTGTCCAGTAACCGAAAGACAAAACGAAACCAAGGCCAAGAACAATGCCTCCCCATGTAATCATCATTCCATTCTGTGCCGGATTGCTGGATGTCGACCAAAGTGTATTGAATGATTCCGGAATTCTTGAAAGCACTTGATGAACACCGCCAAGCTCAATTAATCCGAGAACCGAAACAAGGAACAACCCGAACCAGATTAAAAAGAACTGGATTATTTCTGTGAAGATTGCGGACATCAATCCGCTGAGAGTTACATAAACAGCAACAGTAAGTGCCGAAGCCCACATGCTTACATGCCAGGACCATCCGAAGAAAGTATGAAGCACTAAAGCCATCGCGTAAAGATTTATTCCGGAGACGAGGAGCGTCATAATAGCAAATGCAATTCCGTTCAGCACTCTCGTCTTCTCATCGAAACGGAGCTTCAAATATCCGGGGACGGATTTTATTTTGCTGCTGTAATAAAACGGCATCATATAAATTCCGAGAAAGAGCATTGCCGGTATTGCACCAATCCAGTAGAAGTGTGCGACGAACATCCCGTACTTAAAAGTATTGCCGGTCATTCCAAGAATTTCGAGCGCGCCGAGGTTTGCGGAAAGAAACGCGAGCCCCGCAACCCATGAGCTGTTCTTTCTGCCAGCAAGAAAAAAATCTTCCTCGCTCTTTGTGAACTTCTTCAGATAAAATCCTATCCCGATAACGAAGCCGAAATAGATTGCGATGATTAGCCAATCAACTGGCGATAGTCCGATTGCGGTCATAGGCTGTTCCTTTGCTTTTATACTTCCAAAAAGAAATTAAAACTTTTGGCGCTAAATATATCGTTTAAATAGATTTATTAAAAAATACTTCTTAGGATTTAACTCCTATTACTACTTCCTGCTTCACAAACTGATCTTTCGAACCGGGATTAATTTTAATCCTCAATCTGTCTCCCGAAACTTCCGCCCCTTCAACAGAAGAAATATTTTCCGGGTTGGTTACTCCGATTTGATAATCTCTTCCGCTCAATCCTTCAACCTGTATATGCAGCTTTCCATCAGCGAAACTTTGTGAAAGAATTTTTAACGACTGATTGCTTTCTCCTCGTG
The DNA here is from genome assembly GCA_023475265.1 of Bacteroidota bacterium. GTDB lineage: Bacteria > Bacteroidota > Ignavibacteria > Ignavibacteriales > Ignavibacteriaceae > FEN-1297. Next base: position 1,240 of record JAMCWE010000026.1, on the reverse strand, counting down.
AAGTTTTCAATGGCAGAATATAAATTTCCGGCACCGGCTTATAATTAATTTCAAGTGAAGAATTGTTCTTCACTTTGAAATCTGTTTTAACGATTACCGCCTGAGATTCATCTTCTTCTTCAAAATGAACCGGACTGTTATCAAGCAAAACGGATTCAGCTTTCGTTCCCAAACCAAAAGCAGGTGCGAAATTTATTTCAACCTCGTTTGCGCCTTTGTTTTTAGCTGTCAGAATAAGCTTTCCTTTTGAACTCATAATTTTCAAATCGACAATATCATTACCGACTTTTATATTGTCAACTCTCAAGCTGTCCCAGTCAGCCGGGATATTCGGTGCGAAGTTTATTTTATAATGGACTGCATCGACATCCAGATTTAGCAGCCCGCGGGTCAGCGGTTCCATAAATCCGGTTGTTGAGAATCCCTGGTCATGATAGCCTTCGGATAATTTTTGGTTCATTAATCCTGAAAACACTTCCGGCACCGTACCTGGATTATATTCAAAAACATGATTGACTGTCGCCTGCAGAGTTTGAAATCCTGCCGGAATAAAATGATATTTAAACTGCGCCGTGTTAAAGAACGAGGCGATGAAAGGCCATACCGCGCCGTAATTATAATTCAGCGGATCGAAATTTTCGGACTTAACCGAAAGCGAACGGATTCCCCAATCAGTGCAGAGGTCCGCATCGTTCAGGTTTTTCAAGCATTCAACCGAATGAGCATCGTTCAAAACTCCAAACGCCATACCCAATTCAGGCCAGGGAGTTTTTTCTTCTACCTGCTTGCCTTCCTCTGTAGCGCCGTAGCAGTAATAGCCGAGATCCTTTACCCAAAATTTTTCTTCAAGGGCTTTCTCAGCTTTCTTCAATTGCTCTTCCGCCTGCTTCTTTAGCTGTTCATCCTTCATCGCGTCAGCCATCTCGATTACTTCTTTTATTCCGGCAACCCAGATAACAGAAGTGTAAGCGTCGGCGTAAATGTGAACGTACTTTCCGAACTCAAGCGCGCCGAGCCCTGCGCCTTTCAAATCCATCAGTCCGTCGTGGTCGCTGTCTTTGCTCAGGCACCACTGGTAAGCCTGCTTTATCGACTTCCAGCTCTTCTTAATAAATTCAATGTCGCCGGTTTGATGATAATAATCTCCGATGGCTTTAAGATACCACGGTGTTGTATCGGCGTGATTGTATCCGTAATGGTAATCGTTCCACCAATCGATAAGCCCGTCGCTCTGCGAAAG
>JAMCWE010000128.1 GCA_023475265.1 Bacteroidota bacterium | reverse complement strand
TTAATTAGAAAGGTTGGCAAAACCTATAAATATTACGTAACAGAATTTGGAAGACAAGTAATAATCACATGTTTGAAGTTGAAGAATTTAGTGATTATACCAAGCCTCAATTTTGTTAACGCCTAATCTATTTCTTGCCAGTTTTGGTTTTAATTTTATTGATAAGGTACTAAATATGTGCTTTTAGTAGGAGGGATAAAATTTCTTCCTTCATATAAAGTTGAATCTATTTTTGCTTCCGATACTTCTATGCACGAGGATTCCGTGTCAATAGATGAATGGTATTCGATAAATAGCAATGCTGTAGATACAAAGCCCGATATTGCAATTGGAAGATTTCCAGTTAACAATGATCAAGAGTTAGGCAACATTATTTCTAAAACAATATTTTTTGAAGATTCACTTTCAAGAAAATCTTATCCGACAGATTTTTTGTTTTTAACAGATAAAAAAGATTCAGCAGCATTTAATTATGAAGTGAATCAATTTATTACTTCAACCGTGCCGTCTAATTACTCAAACATAACCATATTTGCAGGAAATGATTCCTCTATAGAAATTACAAGAAAGCATTTATTTAATTCTTTAAATAAAGGTTGTTTATTTCTTAGTTATTACGGTCATGGGGCGCCAGATAGATGGTCACAATATAATTTATTTACGTATGAAGATATTGATTCGTTAAAGCAGAATAGCCTTCCTTTTATATTTACTTCAGCATCTTGCAGCCAGAACTTTGATCTGCCAAATGACAGCAGCATAGTAAAAAAAATTATGGTGATTAAAAATAATGGAGCTATTGCTACAATTGCTTCATCCGGGATAAGTCTGCTCTCTATTGGATCAAGTTTCTTACAAACCTTTTATCAAAATATTTTTAGTCATCCTTTAATTTCAATCGGAGATGCATTCCTTCAAACAAAATTAACAAATGAAAATATTGATTATTCAGATGGTAAAATTCTTCAGCGTTATACTTTATTGGGCGATCCTGCATTAAAAATTTCATCTAGTGTAATTGCTTCAAATCAACATGATTTTGATAATGTTCCAGCTAGATATGGATTGGAACAAAATTATCCTAATCCATTTAATCCTTCTACTGAAATTCAGTATCAAATTTCTAAACCAGGATCTGTTTCCATAAAAGTCTTTGATATTCTTGGTCGAGAAGTTGCTTCATTAATAAATGAAGAAAAACAGATAGGGACGTATACGATAAAGTTCAGTGCAAATAATTTATCAAGCGGAATTTATTTTTATAGAATGCAAGTAACTTCAACTTCCGGTGGGAATATATTTTCTTCCGTAAAAAAAATGATCCTATTAAAATAATTTTAAAATTGTCAGATTAATAATTTTTTCCAAACATAAATTCCAAATATCTCCAATTTCGTTTTGCCCACGCAGCTTCGTTATGAGTTGCGCCTTTTGCAACGAAATATTCTAAATCTGTATTTAACTTATAACCTTTCTGTTCAAGGGCCTTTACCATTTCATCTGAACCAGGCTTAAGTCGCGAATCAAGATCAACAGTTCCGATGTCAACATAAATTCTAATTGGTTTCTTTAAGTCTTTATAATCATGAACTCTTCTTACATAATCAATGTCACCGATTTGAAATGCTGGAGATAGGCAAGCAGCTTGAGAAAATATTTCCGGATGTTCCCAAACCATCATCAAAGAAATTAATCCTCCCATTGAGGAACCGCCGGTTGCGGTATTTTCGCGATCTGGCAACGTTCTAAAATTTTTGTCGATGAATGGTTTCAAAGAATCAATTATGAAATTCATATAATCATGACCAAGCTTAGTGTCATTATATTCAATTGATCTATCAGATGTATTATAAATTCCAACGATAATTATTTGTTTTATTGCTTTAGCCTTTATCAAACTGTCAGCCGATTCATCAAGCTGCCAATCGATTCCAAATGCAGATGTCTTTGGATCAAAAAGATTTTGTCCATCGTGCATGTAGAGAACCGGATAACGTTTTGTTGTATTCGTTTTATAGGATGGCGGCAACCAGACAATGATATCTCTTGGTTTTATTCCTTCACCTTTCATGTCATGAAAATATTCTACTGTGCCGGTGATTTGTCCTTTATATTGTATCTGGTTTACCTGGCTAATTTCATCTTTCCATTTTTTTATAATAAAATAAATAGTTGTATCATTTCTAACATTTAATTTATAATTAGGTGGAACAGTACCGGCATTTGTTAATGCTTCTGTATTCCACGATCCTTTTGTGAATTTAAATTCAATTTCTTGGCCCGGATTAAAGTAAAAAGTTTTCGTCCATGATGAAGAATTTATTTTATTCAATTTTGTTTCTGCTGGATTCCAGTATCCTAAACTTGAATCATTACCAGCGACATATACTGTCGAAGCTGAATCAAGCCCGGGAGTGAGCACTATAAATGTAATTTTATTTTGTTTATTTTGTTTATTTTGTGAATAGCAAAAAGCTGAAGTTAAAATCAAAGCTAAGATGATTGATAATAAATTTTTCATAACAATAATTTCCCTTCAATATTGAAATATTTACGTAATTAAAAATAATTCATATTTGCTTTTATTTGCAATTCAGTTCAATGGTTTTAGTTGAGAAATATATCCCTCATAAAGTATCAATTTTATTGAATGGTAGTATCAAAATTTAAATTTAAGGAAGAAGCAAGAACACTTTTATCGATCATAAAAAATCTTGATCGGAAAGTTGTAGCAGTATTATTGTCGGTAGCCGTGATTCAAACGGTTTCCTGGTATTATACTTCGAGATTATTTTTCCATTTAAACTTTTACGAAGCATTAAGCTCAAATCCAAATGTCTACATTTACGAATTTGCTTATTGGTATGTTGGCGACTTTATAACTTTGTTCGTAATTCCATTTTTGATCATCAAATTTTATTTAAAAGAAAAGATGACTGATTATGGAATTAAACTTGGCGATGTTTCTGCTGGTTTGAAGCTTACATTTCTGTCCTTACTAATTATGATACCGGCAATCTGGTTTATAACTGCTCAACCGGCATTTGCGCTTACATATCCGCTTCTTGCTCAAGCGCGTGATTCATGGAAAATATTTTTTCTTTATGAGTTCGGTTTAATTTTTTATCTTTTTGCGTGGGAATTTATTTGGCGCGGATACATGCTTTTCGGATTGAAAGAAAAATTCGGTTACTATACAGTTATTTTTCAAATGATTCCATTTTTAATTTTACACGACGGTAAACCACCGATTGAAACTTTTGGAGCAATAATTGGCGGACTTGCGCTTGGTATTTTGGCTTATCGCACACGATCAATTTACTATTGCGTTATTACTCATGCCGGTATTATGTTTAGTATAGATTTAATTTCTACTCTTCGTTACAGAGTAAATGATTTTGGTACGGGAATAAATTCTTTATTGAATGTTATCAAACAAATTATTTAAGGGAAAAGAAAATGAGATTTTCATTAAATGTAGATCATATTGCAACGTTAAGAAATGCAAGAGGGGAAGATCAGCCGGATCCGGTAACAGCAGCGTTGATTGCTGAACAAGCTGGTGTTGACGGCATTGTTGTTCATCTAAGAGAAGACCGGCGTCATATAAATGAACGAGATGTTCGTCTGCTTAGAGAATTAATTACTACCAAGCTTGATCTTGAAATGGCTGCAACAGATGAAATAATTAAAATTGCTTGCGACGTTGGACCGGAACTTGCAACAATAGTTCCTGAGAAAAGACAAGAACTGACAACAGAAGGCGGCATAAATGTAATTGATAATATAAGTCGTCTTAAAGATGCAATCAGTGATCTTCATCGTTCTGAAATTTTAGTCTCATTATTTATTGAACCGAATATTAATCAAATTGATGCCGCCGCTGAAATAAATTCGGACTTCATTGAGATTCATACAGGCATATTTGCAAATGCAATTTCTGAAGAAGAGCAGTTTGATGAGCTTGATAAAATTAGAATTGCAGTTAAGCATGCAAAAAAACTTGGACTTGGTGTAAATGCCGGACATGGGCTTGACTATCAAAACATAAAAATCTTTAAAGAAATTCCGGACATCGATGAAGTTAGCATTGGTCACGCTGTAATTGCAAAAGCGATGTTTGTCGGATTGAAAGAGGCAGTTCAGGAAATGATTAGGCTTATCAGATAGATGCAAAGTACCAGTTTGGTTGAAAAAATATTTTTCAACTAAATTGGTTGAAAATGGATAATTCAACCAATATGGTTGAAAATGAATTTCCTGTTGATTAAGTTGCTCTCGTAAATATTCGTTATATGAAATGAAAAAAATTGCTCTGATCGGAGATATAGTCTCTTCAAAAAAAATAAAGAACAGGTCCGAAGTTCAGAAGAGACTTTTGCGTCTTTTTGAAAAAATAAATTCCGGCAATAAAAATTTAACTTCGCCATTTACAATTACATTGGGAGACGAATTTCAGGCTTTGTATAATAGGCCGGTCAATCTTTTCCAGAATATCTGGCAGATACTTCTTGTACTCCATCCTGAAAAGGCAAGATTTTCTATCGGTGTTGGTGAACTGACAACTAGAATAAATACGAAACAAAGCATTGGAATGGACGGTCCGGCTTTTCATAATGCAAGACAAGGCCTGATGGAGTTAAAAAAATCGTATTCCCTTTTTACCATTATTGATGAAGGAAAAACAAATTTTCATTTAGCAAAACAAAGTTTATTTCTAATTTCGCACGTTGCTTATAAATGGAGCTCAACCCGGTTGAAAATATTGAACATGCTTTATGAAGGCAAATCGGTAAAAGAAATTTCCGGTAAACTGGGAATAACGGATAAAGCTGTTTATAAAAATATCGATGCCGGCGCGCTCGATATAGTTATCGAAATTACCGATGGTGTAACCGCCATGTTAAATGATCTATTACGGAAAAAATAAGAATGCAATATTTTTACGTTCTTAATTCAATAATGTTTTCCAGGCTGATTTTTGGTTTTCAAGATAAGTCTATTACCAAGAAAAAACTTCTCCCGGCAATAATTATCCAGATAATTCTCTCTCTTGCATTTGGGCTTTCATTAAACTTTATTTTATTGCTGCTGGTACTGCTAATTATTGATCTTATTTTCTTTCTTCTGGAAGTTAGAAGCAGTAATCTTAATTCAGTGCGATTATCAACTCTTCTATCCTTTGTAATAGTATTTGGAATTTTTTCATCATTCCTAATTCCTTCAGAATATAATTACGGTTTATTTAATTTTATCCTTCAGTTTAGAAACAACTCATTTTTAATTTCCGGATTGGAAAAAATAAATTGGTTACAATTTAACCTTATATTGTTTGGAATATTAATATTGCTGAACGAGACAAATTTTGCAATCCGTTATTTCTTCGAGAAGTTTAATTTGACTCCGATGGAATTAAATAATACAAACGAAAATAAAATTGATAGGAAAGAATATAATGCCGGAAGAATTATCGGCATGTTGGAAAGAGTGTTGATCTTTTTCTTTGTCCTCTTAAATCAATATGCTGCAATCGGATTTATAATTGCCGCAAAAGGTTTCACCAGGTTCCGTGAATTAGATGATAGAAACTTTGCTGAATATGTACTTATTGGAACATTTCTTTCTGCGCTATCCGCTATCCTAATTGCAATATTTGTGAAAAGTTTGATATGAAATTCCGGTTCTTTTTCAATGATTAAATATTCGATGACTCTCAAACAAAAACTCGATTACCATTACAAAGCTTTTGATAAATCACAGATATCTCCTGATCCACTTCAATTTCTTCATATGTTTAATGATGAAAAAGATATTGAAGCCATCGGATTTATTGCTTCGATTTTCGCTTATGGAAATGTTAGACAGATTATCAACACTCTAAACAAAATACTTTTAATTTCTAATAACCAGCCATACAATTTTATCATCAACTTTAAGAAGAAAAATTATTCGGTTAAACTGAAAGGGTTGAAACATAGATTTTATTCGGATGAAGATGTAATTATCCTTTTTTCAATCTTGAATAAAATTTATTGCAAATATGAAATGCTCAAAAATCTTTATTCAACCTTTTATCATAAAGATTATTTAACCATAAAAAATTCTTTGTCTACTTTTTCTAATCATCTTATAAACACCGCTAAAGAATTTAATGGGGAAAATTTAAGTTTAGGGCTTAAGTTTATGTTTCCATTACCGGAGCTTGGCAGCGCATGCAAGAGAATGAATTTATTTCTTCGTTGGATGGTGAGGAAAGATGAACTTGATTTTGGATTATGGAATGAAATATCTACAGACAAATTAATAATTCCTGTTGATACTCATGTCGCACGCATCTGCAGAACGTTAAAGCTTACTAAAAGAAAAAATGTTAGCTGGGCGATGGCAGAAGATATAACAGAAAATCTAAAGAAGTTTGATCCATCTGATCCGGTAAAATATGATTTTGCAATTTGCCATATTGGAATGAGGAAAATGAAATTTTAATTTATAAAAATTAATGTTTGTGTTTCTATCTTTTTATTCAAATATTTACCGACAATTTTTTGCTTCTTAAATAATTAAAGGAGTACGTAATGCCAGAAAATAATTCACCCGCCACGGAATTCAAGCCTTATATATCTGCAAAAGATTTTATTCCTGAATTTACATTAAAAGCCATAATACTTGGTGCAATATTCGGAATAATTTTCGGAGCTGCATCGGTATATCTTGGTCTTAAAGTTGGATTAACTGTGAGCGCATCTATTCCAATTGCCGTATTAGCAATTTCAATATTCAAAAAGTTAGGTAAGTCTACAATACTTGAAAATAATATAGTTCAGACAATTGGTTCTGCCGGAGAATCAGTTGCTGCCGGAGTTGTGTTTACTTTACCGGCATTATTATTTCTACCAGGCGGGCGGGCATATTTTCAATACTTCCAAATATTTGTTTTAGCTTTAGCCGGCGGTATTCTAGGTGTTCTTTTTATGATTCCTTTAAGAAGGTCTTTGATAGTAAAAGAACATGGTGTACTTCCATATCCGGAAGGAACAGCTTGCGCCGATGTGTTAGTAGCCGGTGAAAAAGGAGGTAACCTTGCTAAGAAAGTTTATTATGGTTTAGGAATAGCTTTTCTATATAAATTTTTCATGTCTATTTTAGGATTATGGAAAGATGTTCCGACATATGTATTCGGCAGGAAATCTGCATTACCAAACGGAACAATAAACGGTGAAATTACTCCGGAACTTTTAGGTGTTGGATATATTATAGGTCCAAAGATTGCGGGCATTATGGTTGCCGGTGGAGTACTTTCCTGGATTGTACTTATTCCTTTAATAACTTTGTTAGGAGATAATTTATCCACAGTCTTTTCACCGGGGACTAAATTGATTTCACAAATGAGTCCTAGTGAAATTTGGAGTAATTATATTCGTTACATTGGCGCCGGTGCAGTTACATTCGGCGGTATTGTAACACTTATTAAATCTCTTCCAACAATCATTGGTGCATTTAAGGATTCGTTCAAAGATCTAAAAGAATCTAGAGCTAATAAGAATAACAATACTGTTATAGAAAAATCCAGAACTGCAAAGGATATGCCTCTTGTTTTTGTATTAGCGGGCAGCTTAGTTTTAATTCTTTTTATGGCTCTTATTCCTAATATTCCTACAAACTTAATTTCATCTATAATGGTTGTAGTATTCGGATTTTTCTTCGTAACCGTATCATCAAGAATAGTTGGTATTATTGGATCATCTTCAAATCCTATTTCCGGAATGACAATTGCAACTTTAATGGCGACATCATTAATATTTGTTGGTATAGGTTGGACAGGTGATTTCTACGAACCTTTGGCATTGGTTGTAGGTTCAATTGTGTGTATTGCCGCTGCAAACGCAGGCGCTACATCGCAAGATCTTAAAACCGGATACATTGTTGGCGCAACTCCAATCAAACAGCAATTAGGTTTAATAATAGGAGTGCTCGCTTCTGTTATAGCAATTGGATTTACTGTCCTTTTGCTTGAAAGAACAGTGGGAATTGGACCAGTAACTGCTGCACATCCTGAACCATTGCCAGCGCCACAGGCTACTTTAATGGCAACAGTTATTAAAGGATTGTTAAGCCAGAATCTGCCATGGGGATTGGTAATTATCGGAATGGGTATTTCATTAGTAATGGAACTGAGCGGAGTTTCATCACTGGCATTTGCTGTCGGTGCATATCTTCCTTTATCAACAACCACTCCAATTTTTGTAGGTGGTTTGGTTAAATGGTTTGTTGATAAAAGAAAGAAATCAAAGGAAGCTGAATCTGAAATTGGACCTGGTGCTTTATTTAGTTCAGGCTTGATTGCCGGCGGTGCAATTACAGGAATATTAATTGCAGTTTTAATTGGATGGACTGTTGGAAAAGATGCTGCCGGAAATCCGATTTCATTTATAGATCGTGTTCATCAAACTGTGCTTGGTATATTTACAAGCTCAAGCGCACCATCCTTTGCTGATTCTATTGGCGGATGGGGCGATGTATTAGCACTTATTTTCTTTGTCTTATTGTCTTTCACATTATATAAATATGCAATGAGTAAAGAGGATAAAATTTAACGAAATAAAAACAGAAAGAAATTAAGATGGGAAATATTTTAGGAAGCCTAAAACCTGAAGCGGTGTGGAACCACTTCGAAGAGATTTGTAAATATCCTCGTCCTTCAAGGAAGGAAGAAAGGATTGCTCAATATGTTGCTTCTGTTGGGAAGAGAAATAAACTTGAAACTTTACGAGATGAATTTGGAAATGTACTGATAAGAAAACCTGCTACACCCGGAAAAGAAAATTTAACTCCGGTTGTACTGCAAGGTCATCTTGATATGGTTGCTGAAAAGAATAATGATGTCCAGCATGATTGGGATAAAGATCCAATCTCACCACATGTTGACGGCGATTGGGTAAAAGCAAAAGGAACAACTTTAGGTTCTGATAATGGGATTGGAGTAGCTGCTGCATTAGCTGTTCTAGAATCTACTGAAGTTGAACATGGTCCGCTAGAAACTCTATTTACACTTGATGAAGAAACCGGTCTGTTCGGTGCACAAGCATTGAAGCCTGGGTTCTTAAAATCTTCAATTCTTTTAAATCTTGATTCTGAAGAAGACGGAGCACTTTATATTGGATGCGCAGGCGGGCAAAATACATTTGTTAAGTTTAAATGTAATCAGAATGATGCATCACCAAACACTACTGCGATTGAATTGAAAGTATTAGGATTAAAAGGCGGGCACTCAGGATTAGATATTAACACGGGGCGAGGTAATGCTATTAAAATAATGGTTAGATTGCTTCACGAATTAAATTATAAGTTTGGTATAAGGCTAGTGAACATCAATGGCGGAAGTAAGCACAATGCGATTCCAAGAGAATGTTTTTCTGTTGTTCGTGCTGCAAATAAAGTTTCTGCAGATGTTCTCTCTTATGTTGAAAGCTATTGTAAAGTTGTTCAATTAGAGCTTGCAACTGTAGAGCCGAATTTGCAAGTAACTTGTGCAGAAATTAAATCGCGTGCAAAGGTGATTGATAAAGCAACGACAACTAATTTAATTAGTTCACTATACTCAGTTCCCAACGGCGTAATTAAAATGAGTGCAGATATTGAAGGACTAGTTGAAACTTCAACTAACCTTGCGGTTGTTGTAACTAAGGGGAAAACAATTGAAGTTACATTAAGCCAGCGCAGCTCTGTTGAATCTGAGAAGCATGATATTTCAAATTCTGTTGCTATTTTATTTAGGTTAGCAAAAGCAGATGTTGAACAAGGTGACGGCTATCCAGGATGGAAGCCGAATGTTAAATCACCGGTGCTTGGAGTGGTGAAGAGCGTATATAATAATCTTTACAATTCTGATCCTGAAGTTAAAGCAATACATGCCGGATTAGAATGTGGAATTATTAATGAAAGATATCCAGACATGGATATGATTTCTTTTGGTCCTACAATAATGGGAGCTCACTCACCGGATGAAAAAGTTCAAATCAGTACAGTACAAAAGTTCTGGGATCTTTTAGCTAATGTCTTAAAGAACATACCACAAAATTAAATTGAAGCGGAGAAGTTTTGATAAGAGAACCTCTCCGCATTTAATTTTTCTTTTAAAAGGGAACACTTCATGGAAATAAAGAATGCGGCATTAAAACCTGAGCCATCTAAATTTTACCGATGGTTGATTTTGTTATTTATCAGCCTGGCTATGTTTGGAAATTATTATGTCTACGACAGCATTAGTCCACTTGCTGACCTCCTTTCTAAGCAGCTTCATTTCTCAGATTCGGATATTGGGCTGTTGAATGCAATATACAGCGTTCCAAATGTGTTTATGGTATTAATCGGCGGTATAATAATAGATAAGATAGGTACAAGAATATCCACTTTTATTTTTGCTATGCTATGTTTAGCCGGCGCTGCAATTACAGCATCGACCGGAACATTAACAATGATGGCGGCTGGCAGATTAATATTTGGTCTTGGCGCTGAATCATTAATTGTTGCAGTTACTACAATTATCGGAAGATGGTTCAAAGGAAAAGAACTTTCGTTTGCTTTCGGATTGAACTTAACTCTTGCAAGACTCGGTTCATTTGCAGCGCTTAATTCACCTTCATGGGGAAATGAATTTTATAACAATTGGCAAATGCCGCTTTTAATTTCTGCAGCAACCGCTGTTATTTCAATTGTATCAGTTATTATTTATTGGGGAATGGATGTTCATGCAGAAAAGAAATTCACTTTAAGGGAGATTCCTAAACAAGATGAAGTTCATTTTAAAGAAATATTTTCTTTTACGAAGTCGTATTGGTTTGTGGTGATGTTATGCGTTACTTTCTATTCAGGAATATTTCCATTTCAAACTTTTGCAGTAAAATTCTTTATGGAAGTTCATGGGACGACCAGAGAGTTTGGCGGATTTCTGTCTAGTATGCTAACTCTTTCAGCAATGGTGCTAACTCCTTTGTTCGGATTGTTTGCCGATTATTACGGTAAAAGATCTTTGTTGATGATGTTTGGATCTTTATTATTAATTCCAGTGTATCTTCTCATGGCTTACACCAAGATTAATTTGTTCATCCCGATGGCAATGATGGGATTATCATTTTCATTAATTCCTGCTGTTATGTGGCCCTCAGTTGCAATAATAGTTCAAGAATCAAAACTCGGAACTGCATACGGATTAATGACGATGATTCAGAATATTGGATTGGCAGGATTTAATCTGATAATAGGATGGGCAAATGATTTTAGCGGTGAGTATACTTTGGGTATGTGGGTATTTTCGATTCTAGGTTTTCTCGGGATGTTGTTCTCATTTCTTTTGAGGAGATCTGAGCTAGGGCCACGTGGGCACGGCTTGGAGACGGGAATTTCTAAGAAGATACAAGTAAGTGAAACATGAAAGATAGAATTAACGTATGTGTGAATAGTAGAATGATAAATATTATTTAGGCAAAATGTTATTTCTTTCATTTTCTAAAGATGATATATAATTAGAGTGCAATCAGAGTATATTCAGAGCGCATTCAGAAATAAAGTAAATTTTGAATGGAGTTGAAATTAACGATTGCAACATGATTTAATACATACCTATCTTCTAGATAATAATTCTTTTTTAAACATTTTATTGTTATGTTAAATGTATCTATGCTTTAGAAATTTTATGTATTCTAAAAAGTTAATATTTTTTGTGTTTATTTTTTCTTTGATTATAAGCGACAAGGCAAAATCCCAATCATTTGGTTTCGGCTGTCTGGGATTCGTAGGCGGATATGGCGGTTATAGTTACCAAGCTTATGATCCAAAGGGTTTGAATTCATACGTTGATAATTTTAACAGCTATAATAAAGATTCATTGTCATCACCAATGGGGAAATTCGGCCAGGCAAAAGGGTACAGGGTGGGGATCAATTTTTTTAGAGCTAACATAAAAGGATTTATATTAACCACTAAAGGATTTTATCAATACTTAATTGAAAAAAAATCTGCAACAATAAATTCTGATGGCGGTAGTTCAACAATAATATATGAATTAGATTTAAAAAATTGGGGAGTAGGAATTGATTTGGGAACTACCATATCTGGTGCATTGAGCTGGAAAGTTATTGATGCAGCTGTTCTATTTAATACTGTAACTTTTACAGACACACGCAACATACCAGGTCCAACTACATTAGTAAAAAGATACAATAATGAAAATACTATTTTAGGTTATACATTCGGAACGGGATTTATTTTAGCTATTGTCGATCAATATATCAGTATTGAAGGAGTTGCCGGATATACAATTTTTTCGATAGACAGGATGAAGGCTGATGATGGCAGTGAGATGCCCCTTTCAGAAAATTCTTCACAACCAATGAGAAATTTTATTGCGAGCGGCGGATTTAATGCTGTGATTCAGCTTAATGTTGGATTCCCTTTGTAAGCATTCGATTCTTTAATTCTAAATTCATTAATGGAGTAGAAGTCCGGATAGAAGGTGCTGGGATTTTATAATATTGGAAATGAATTGGTGATAATAAAGATTATAAAAATATTTTTTACATTAATTATTTTTCCATTCTTGATAAAAAATTTAGAAAGGTAAATAAAATTTATTTTCAGAAAAGCAAGTTATATTTCATTAAAATAAAATGCAATAAAAATTAAATTGAATTTTTCTATCACTTTTTTCTTGCATCTTAAAATAAAAATTCAAACATTTGTTCGTGGGGTTCAAATAATTATATGAAATTAATTTTGAAGAAACTGAATATTTAATAAAAAGGAAAAGTTAATTTAGTATCGATTTCTGCAAGATATTATTAACTATAAACAACATTAACATTGACAATAGAAGAAAAAAGCGTTAGATTTTTTTTGTAGAAATAAATGATTTAGCGTTCTAATATGAGTATTGATTTTTAGTTTTATTATAACCTGACCCGAATATTCTTCATGTCTTTCTGATTAAAAAAGGAGTATTAACTTATGAGGTCATTGTTACTTTTAGGCCTTCTAACACTTTTCACTTTAACAAACCTTACTTTGGCTGCTTCGGGTAAGATAGCCGGAATAATTAGAGATTCTAAAACCCACGAACCATTGATCGGTGCAAATATTTTAATTGAAGGAACCCAAATGGGAGCTGCATCGGATATCAGCGGCTATTATGTAATCTTAAATGTTCAACCGGGAACTTATACACTTAGAATTTCTATGGTAGGTTATGCCCCGGCAGTTATTGAAAATGTAAGAGTAAATATTGATCAAACAACTAATATTGATGTTTTACTGGAAGAAAAATCCATTCAGACACAAGAAGTTGTTGTGGTTGCAAAAACACCAATAGTACAAAAAGACGTTGCAGCAAGCCGGGTAAACCTTGATGCAAAGGAAATAGCAAATCTTCCTGTAACAAGCGTTTCTTCGGTTGTTGGATTACAAGCCGGAATTGAATCCGGATTAGTAATAAGAAGCGGCGGCGCAGATCAAACAGGATTCATGATAAATGGTTTAACATTGCGAGATGAACGTGATAATACTCCATTTACTGGAATCAGCTACACCTCAATATCCGAAGTTCAAGTACAAACAGGTGGATTCAGTGCCGAATACGGAAACATTAGGTCAGGCTTAGTAAATGTTGTTACGCAAGAAGGAAGTAAAAACAAATATACATTCAATATGATTGCGCAATATAGCGGCGCTAATCCAAAACATTTCGGATCATCACCGAATTCTCTTGATTCGTATTGGATTCGCCCATATGTAGATGGGCCTGTAGCAATGTATGGTACGCAGGCAATCAATCCAGCAACCGGTAAACCATATTGGGATGCAAATACACAACTGCAATATCCACAATGGGAAGGTTGGATTTCCTATACCAATAAGTTATTGAAAGACGGTGATCCAAGTAATGACTTAACTCCCGAAGCTGCAGAGAAATTATTCTTATGGCAGCATAGAAAGAATATTAATATAACTCAACCGGATTATACTTTTGATGCTTCATTCGGCGGGCCTTTTCCTTTAGTAAGCGAGCAGCTTGGCGGCTTAAGATTTTTGGCTTCTTATAGAACTACACAAACTGAATATATGATTCCATTGGCAACTTCCGGCGTTAATGAATTTACCGGGCAATTAAAATTGACATCAGATATTGGCGAAGGAAAGAAGTTGATGGTACAAGGATTACTCGCTCGAGTAAATGCGACAAATAATAACAATTCAGGATTACCAGGTTATTTCACATCTCCGAATTCATTTGTAGGTACACCGGATGATCCGTCGGGTGCAATTGATGAGGTAAGTTTTATTGACTCAAGAATTTTTACAAACGATTATTGGGCCCCTACAACAAAAGATATTAATGCTGTAAGTGCGAAATATACTCAATTTATAAACCCGACTTCTTTCTTTGAAGTTCAAGCTAGTACTTTCGGCTCAAGGTACAATACTTATCCAGGAAGAGTAAGAGATACTAGCAGAGCATATCTGTTTGGAAATAATTATTATACCGACGAAGCTCCATTTGGATTTATAACATCTCCATCAACCGGAATAGGCGGAATGAGAATGAGCGTTGGATTTAGTAATTCAAGAGATACGAGCATTGTTCAGGAATATAATTTAAGATTCGATTATCAAAGTCAGTTAGATAAATATAACGAAATAAAAACCGGTGCAGAATTCGGTTACACCGATAATGATGTAAACTCCGGTTCTGTAGATGTGTATTTACCAAACGGAAGATTCACATCAAAATGGCATACCTTCCCAATCCGCGGGGCATTATATGCGCAGGATAAATTGGAGTTTGAAGGTATGATTGCTACTCTAGGATTACGTTTAGATTATTCCGATCCGAATGGATATTGGTATCAATTCCCCGCATATCCATCGGCATTTGCTTCAGCATCATCTCCAATAGATTTCGATACAATTTTAACAAGAATAAAAGCTGTAAAACAACTTGATCTTTCTCCTAGATTGGCAATATCATTTCCGATAACAGATAACAGTAAATTATATTTCAACTATGGTCATTTCAGGCAGCTGCCAATACCGGATAATTTATATCTTATAAGAAGATTTTCAGATAATAATGCAGTTACCCGTGTCGCAAATCCTGAGGCACCATTACCAAAAACTATTGCATACGAATTAGGTTATGAACAAAATATATTTGATCAGCTTTTAGTTCGAATTGCAGGTTATTATAAGGATAACTCATTACAATCAACTACAGTTAATTATATTAGTTCTGATAATAAAATTAATTACAATATAGTTGAACCAAATAATTACAATGATACCCGTGGTTTCGAAGTAACTTTAACTAAAAACCGGGGTAATTGGATCCAGGGATTTGTTAATTATACTTATGATGTCAATACGCGTGGAAATTTTGGTTTCGGCACTTATTACCAAAATCCATCTGATCAAAGAAGTTATGAGGCTACTACATTATCATATTATCAAACTAAACCCATACCTACTCCTTATGCAAGAGCTAATATTGATTTATTCACACCATCAGATTTCGGACCGAAAGTCGGCGGAAATAATTTATTCGGAGATTGGAGATTCAGCTTTATTGGTACATGGAGTTCAGGTACCTGGTTTACATGGGCTGGCGGCGGAAGCATCCCGGGAATTTCTAATAACGTTCAGTGGCAGGATTATTTGAATGTTAATTTGCAGATTACAAAAACCTTAAGTGTTTTTGGAATTGATTTACAATTCTACTGTCTGATAAATAATTTGTTCAATTATAAATATATGTCAATGGGTGGATTTTACGATGCTAATGATTTTATTCTGTATATGAAGTCGTTACATCTCCCTGCAGCAATTGGTAACCAACTGGGATATGGAAACATTCCTGGTGATGATCGCCCAGGCGATTCACGTACCGGCACATATATTCCATGGGATCCAAATGCTTCACAAGCACAGAAAGATGTATGGCTAAAGAATAAATCATATATTGATATGCCGAACCTTACATATTCAACATTCCTTAATCCCAGACAAATATTCTGGGGATTAAAATTAAATTTTGCGATAAATGATTAACATATGAAATCTCAATTAGAGGAATCAATGAAATTAGAAAGTAAAATAAAAAATTTAGCAATCCTTCTTTTCGCCTGCCTGATTTTAATGCCCGGCAAGGCTAAAGCGCAGTACAATAATAAATGGATGACCGCGGGTTCTTTTCAGGATTGGTATTCTGAAATTGGTTGTGAAATTGAAGAGGGATTTGTAAAGCAGCAGCAATACGGAGGTCAATGGCCGGCAATTCATCCGAACCAGGATAGCAAAGCTGCACGCGGGTTGTGGATCGGTGCAACAAACTTTACAGATGAAAAAGGAGCTACATGGCAATACAAAGTTGTTCATGCAGGCCCACGTGTAACCGGTGCAGGAGAATTTTTCCCGCAGCAGTTTAAATTAATTACAAGATTCGATATGCCTCAAGTATTTGTTGATGGTTCTCCTTCAGTAAATCACCCCACTGAGGTTGATGCAGTAGACCCGTCGATTAAACCCGACATGGAAATAGTTAATGTTGTGAATACGCAGCTCGGATTAACTATGACAAGAAAGATTTATCAATTCAGCACGCCCGGCAATGATAATTATATGATTTATGATTTCACATTTACAAATACAGGAAATGTTAATGCTGATCCAACGATCGAACTGCCGAATAATACACTTACCGGAGTTTATTTCTTCTGGCAGTATCGAAATTCTTCTAATGAAGAAACAAGATATGAAATTGGAAATGCTACTGGCTGGGGAATAAATACAATGAATGATGCACGCGGAGATGGTGCGACGAATATTGCATTATATAAAGACCCAACCGATCAACAATTCAGGGCACAATGGTCATACCACGGACACTATCCTCCATTCACAACTTATGATAATTTAGGCGGACCATTATGGACAATAGCCCAATATGTTCCTAAGGGTGATACCGTAGGAAGACTTTCAGCAATACAATTTTACGGCGTTGTAACATTACATGCTGATAAATCTGCCGAAGATACAACTGATGATCCGAGCCAGCCGTCGACTACAAATTATTTTGGTTCTGACGATCCATATGAATCAAATAATGATGCATTCAATCCAACAAAAATGCAAGGTGAATATACTATTATGTCGAGCGGTCATGAATCACCACGACACGCATGGAAAGTTCAACCGGATGGAAAATTTGATCAGCCAACAGGTGATCCTTCATTAGGTACAACCGGTGGTTTTTCATTTGCAAATGGTTATGGTCCATATACAATTAAACCTGGAGAATCAGTTCACATCGTAATGGCTGAAGGTGTTGCCGGTCTTAGTAGGGAAGCTGCTACCAGAATCGGAATAGCATATAAAAACGGAAAGATAAATGCTAAAGCAAAGAATGATTCAGTATTAACTGGTCAGGATTCGCTCTTCCAAACTTTCAGAAATGCATTAGCAAATTATAACAGTGGATATAATGTTGAGCAACCGCCTTTACCGCCCAAATCATTTACAGTAACATCAGGCGGAGATAGAATATCTCTGGCATGGGATGTTTATAATACTGATCCGAATATAAAAGGTTTTAACATATACAGAGCTACCGGGCAATATGACAGCACATACCAGTTAATTCATGAAGCAGGATCA
>JAMCWE010000106.1 GCA_023475265.1 Bacteroidota bacterium | reverse complement strand
GAGTTATAAGATAATTTTTGATTAACAAAATTTTCCTATATGTGATTTTTACAATTGGTTATTCATTTTTTGCAGAGCTATTAATAGCTGTTTGATATACTCTGAAATATCCGTTGAAGTGATGTTTAATATCGAACGCCTTGAAAGTTTTTAATTCTTTTCCGGAAAAAACTTCCTTCATTTTGCTTTCAGTCAAAGTTTGATCGCTTTGATCATGTTTAGGTAGGATAAAATTCAATGTGTTATCAAGGATGCTTGGATATTGCTGGCTGTTTAAAATATTACCTTCCGCTTTAACTTCAGTCATTATTCTGAATCTAAGTTTAACAGAAGCTTTTTCAACTTCTCTTACACGACTGAAATTCTCTTGTTCGGAAAGAAAATCAAGAATTATATTCTGGACAGCAGGTAAAATTGTTAGCCTACTCTGTTTAATGTTCTTAGCTAACACTTGTGAAAAGTAGTTCCTAAGTAAATATCTTACACCTATTGTTTCGAGAAAACTTCCATGCATCAAAACAACTTTTACTGAACCAGATTTTTTCCCTCGGACCAAATAGAAAACGTCCCTAGTTAGTAATGATAAAATATCGTCCCCCGCTTTTTCCATTTGGTTTTTGATATTATTGCTACGGCTTTCGATTATTTTGGAAATATCTGCCGAACCAACCGGAACAGTAGAATTGAAAGATGAAACTGTGTAACTGTTACTGTCTTTTAATCCAATGAGCTCTCCCCCACTAAACATATTGCCATTTTTATTAATCTTGATTGCCAGATTAGGAAACGTTTTTCTATTAATACAAGAAAGGAGATTTCTCTGGAACGGGAATTCTTCTAATATATTGCTTGCAGATAGTACTTCTCGGTGAAGATAAATCGCTTTGAAGAAATGATAAATCGAATTCATTGGGCACCAAATTATTTCACTCTAGTCTAACTATTTCATCCTAAGAATGAAATTATTTCTTTCAGATTCTTTAACCAATCTCTTGAACAATGCTTTTCTCTTATCATCTAATTTGTTTTCGTCAAACGGATCTTTTGCTGTTAATTTCAGAACAGCTTGCGTCTTGTACACCTGTTTTTCAAGGGTTGCTCGAGAAATATTAGTAAATAGTATCATCTTCAGAAGCCCGTCTTTGATATCATCAACTGAAGGCATTAAAAATGTCTTCGAATGCTTGGCTTCTATTAGATTAACAATTTTATACTCTAGTTCAATTTCATCTGCTGTAAAAAAATAAATGCCACCTAAATAATTCTTTATAGTTACAATTCCTTTCTCCCCAGAAACATTTTCCTTTGGTTGAGTGGTGAGACTTTCGCGAGTTTGAGCTTGGTTCGCTAAAGAGCGTGAGAAATTCATAAAATCGTTTTTAGATTTGTTAAGCTCTTGAATTCGCCTTCGGGCTGCTTCATGTGAATGCATTTTAACACCAAGGTCTTTGGATATTTTATTATATGCGTTCAATGCCTTCTGCGCAATATTTCCGATTGAATCAATCTGCGATAGATTCCAATGCAATGCATCAGATTGATAATTCGAAAGAAGTATCAATTGGGATTTGATATAACCGATATCAAATTCTTGTCCAGTAATTTTATTTTTGTATCGATTGCTCTGCTTAGCTGCTTTATAAAATGCAATGATCACATAAATCCCTAAAAGGCTCATTAAAGAGATTGTATCCCACTGAATGTAGTCTCTATCACCATCCAGCCCTTCATCTTTATAGACGGGTATAACTGTAACCTTCTTACCAGCAAATGCTAAGGTATCATATACTCTAGCATATGGATAAGAACGAGTTCTCTTTGCTGAAACCCACCAGCTAACAGCAAATTTATTATTCTTGTCTAATTCAACAATGAATGCTGTTTCAGAATTGAATGCCTTTTTTAAATTCTTGAGTGGAAATTCTTTTAGTTCTCTACATAAAAAAGGAGTATAGCCCACTCCTTTTATTTCAGCACTAATTTCCATTTTTCCCTCTGATGACCACTTCAAATGTATCCGAATTATTTGAGAACATACTTTGGGAATTGCCAAACCCCATTTTTTCCTTAATTATAGGAATCAATTGTTTTTTTATTTCTATTCCAATGCTATTGCGACCAAGGTTTCGAGCAATCTTCATAGTTGTTCCGCTACCTGCGAATGGATCAAGAACGGTTTCATCTTTATAAGAGAACAGTTTTATAATTCGGTAAGGTAACTCTTCAGGAAAAGCTGCGACATTTTTTTCCAACACCGAACCAGGCAAAACATTAGTTATCTCCCACAAAGTTTTGTACCATCCCTTAGTTTGAAATTCATGTTTATCAATCTGAGATTCTTGTTTTACTTCCTTGGATATGGATTTATAATCGAACCTTCCTTTCTGAAATATTATAATGCTCTCCAAAAAATTATCAGGATAGAAATACATAGGATAAGGATTCTGCAGAATTACACCACTTCTTCTGCTAATACGTATATAACCATCCGGTTTTTTCCAAATTATTCTATCACGATATCTGAAACCAGCTTCTTGAAAAATTTTAATTGCATCAGCAACGATTGGAAACTTCTCACCATCGACAAGCATGTCGTCGATATTAAGAACTGCGATTCTACCTTCTTGCAAAACACGATAAGTCTCGCCAGCAAAACTTTTTAGAATAGTTAGGTATTCTTCATAATCAGAATAGAGTTTTTTATAATCAAAAGGAGCGTTAAAGTACGGTGGCGAGGTAACCATCAAATGCACTTGCTCATTTCTTATTTCTTTCATCTTGGCACAACTGCCAATAATCAACTTATGTTTTGTCATCGATACCTTCTGATATTTTTCATACACCTAAATACATAAAGAACAATTATATTCCAAATATTACTAAACATTATTTGCGCAAAAAAAAAATGATGCGAAGAAGAAAGCACATTAATTCTTGGCTACTTCCTCCTAATCAGCTCCAACACACCGTTAATAAAAGTTAACGGATGAGGAGGATTTCCGGGAACGTACAAATCAACTTTGTGTGTTTCTAAAAACTTTCTGTTCAGTGCGGCACTATTCTGGAAAACTCCTCCGCTGATTGCATCAACGCCGCATAGAATCACAATTTTCGGAGAGGGAATTGCATCGTAACATATTTGAAGAGGTTCCGCCATATTTTCCGTAATTGGTCCGGTGATAACAATTCCATCCGCATGTCTTGGCGACGCGACAAAATTGATTCCAAACCTTCCCATATCAAAGTTCACATTGCCTGCTGCGTTGAGTTCTAACTCCGCGCTGTTATCTCCGCCGGCAGAAACTTGTCTTAGTTTTAACGATCCGCTAAAGAACGAAACGATTTCTTTTCTTATCAATTCAGAATTCAATTCAATCGCTTTATCATCGCCTTCTCTGACAATTAATTTTTCTCTATCATTTGCTGCCAGTTTGTAATCGCTCGTAAATTTAACCTTAGCCGGAAACTGAAAAGCACATTCTCCGCAGAACGAACATTTTCCTAAATCAATGCTAACCGGATTTACTGCAATTGCATTTGTCGGACAAATTTTAGCAAGCGCTGCTTCAT
>JAMCWE010000249.1:38812-61240 GCA_023475265.1 Bacteroidota bacterium | reverse complement strand
GGTTTCAGAACAAGAGTTGTTTCTAAAATTTCTGCTCTTACTATTTTACAATACTTAAATAAATTTTTTAACAACAGACCCTTGAACCATATTAAACATGCTTTGGCTTAATTTCGAACAACGGGTTAATTTAAAGATAACCGGACAAATCGATCACAAATTGACTAAGAAAAAATAGTTACTCTATAAAGACTAAACTTCAACACTAAGCAAACGACAATTTACAAAAGCTAAGTTGCTCGAATAAAATATCAATATTTATTTGACATAAATTAATAGTTTATTACTTTAAAAAATGTTGCCTACTAAGATCAAAAACAAATGCGTAAAAGTAGTTACAAATTGCATGGCTATTACTCTTTTTCAATGCCTGGCTTATTCTGTTTTCTAAAAAACCATCCGTACATAACAAGATAAATTCCCTGGAAGAATGCACCGGCATAAAAAGGAAGGAATATACCGCGCTATTTCGATGTCGGTTTTTGTCCCGACAAATATAATCTGCACCTGGATAAATTTTCGATAGAATGCTTTTACGTTGAAATAGCCGGTTACTATAAGAGCCGCATATTTGCATTCCCATTGAAGACGGGAGAGAGATTCCAAGCCTCCGTGGGTTATTGGTTCGCGGTCGGGTTCGTTCTCATCGATTGAGTTTATGTCGATGCCATGCTTGCCGGCAAGCTGCTGGGCGAGGAAAAGAGCCGTTGCAACTTCGGCAGCGGTGCCGCCGTTTTTCATGCGAAGAAGTTTTTTAATTCTATCTATTATCTTTTGATCTGTCATTACGAGTTTTATCCTTCAATATTTTCTGGCTGTTTGAGCATGGCGTTGAATATGCTGTTCCTTTGAAGTTCTGATTCATATTTATTTACGAGGCACCGGCCGCATGTTTTGCCGGTGCATTTTTTAATTTCATATCACTCGTTGTTTCTAGGAGCGCACGTTATAACGTCCATCTTTCGAAGGATGTTAAAGCCGGCTGCAATAAGTTTGCTCTGATCGTCCTTGCCTATATAGTCTGCGATGGAATCGGGAAGTTTGCGAAGTTCATCGAATTTTCTGCGGGCTTCCGCTTTTGTTGGATAGGTATTCCAAACGGCGAAGATGAGATTGAAGTTTCCCTTAAAGCATATTTAAGAGAGTGGAAAACCATATGCCAATGCGAATGCAAAGTTGTTTTAGACATTCTTTTTGCCTCGTAGTTTTGGTTTGAAGTATTTAATTATTTTGTCGGCAGCTTTGCCGATGTTCATTATCGTAACGTCACCATGGTAGACGGTTTGGTCCCAGTCGATTGTGGTGCGGAGAATTTACTCTACCGCCGTGCGGGCTGCTGCCAATTTCTTTTGTTCAATTTTATCCATTATGATTTACCGCCCGCCTTTTTAATCTGCAGCTCTGTCTTAACAATATCGAGCATGGTTTTAACGGTGCTGTTAATTGCCATTGCCTGCTTGATGTAAGATGGATCTTGTTTAAGCTGATCGATGTTGCTCTTCAGATCGGTGATCAATCCGGCGCTTTTAATTTCTTGATAAAGAACCGGTGCTGATTCTGTTTCTTGCGGGCTGCCGGATTCTGCCGGAAGAAAATCATTATGAATAATTTTTTCGCAATCGTTAATGTTGAGTTCGATGAGGTCGAGATCTGTTGAGATGAAAACAGATTCTTCTTTTATTCTTGTGGCAATAATTTTGTGTGTGCGCGCTTTGTACATATATGAGCTGCCGATCATCTGCAAAAGTTTATTTTTAGCTGCATTGATTTGTCTCCTTAATAATAATTGTTGTCGTTTGAGTTCGATTGTCTCCGGTCTTTTCAGCAATTCTTTTCTGAGTCTTCTATCTCTATGGGATAACATTGAAGCAACGTATTTATCTGTTAGGTTTATTGCAGCATTATGGGTGCTATGGAAATCTTCCGGCGTATTAAGCAGAGAATTTTTTGCCATGGTTATTAGCATAAGATTATCAAGTCTAACCTCGAGAGAATCACCATTCTTAAACCTTAAGATCATCCCTTTTGGGATATAGCCGTTGGTTTGTTCCAGAGCCAGCGATGATATTCCTTCCAATTGCCTTTGCTGATGCGGATCCATTTGTAATATTTATTTGGCTGGATTAGAAGATGGGATAATAAATGATCTAGAATTGAATATAAGAAAAGTATTTCCAAGTCATAGTATCATTCAAGAAAACTCATTTAGCATGCTTAAAAAAATAATTAAAAAAATTAATATATTGATAACAGGATTTGAATTTACTGAAAGAAAAGGAAACGAACTTATAGTTGACGTTCGCTCAATCAGACCTGACTTGCAAATTATAGTTATACTTAATGACTACTTATCCGCTTCAATCATGTTCCATCATAATGTAAACGCCGCACTTCCTAATTACAAAAATGCAAATATTATTATTAAGCATCTAAAATTAGCGATAATGTATTTAGATTCTCAAATTCAATTCGAAAATCTTAATCCCGATCATAAATTAATTATTAATGGACAAATTTACGTGTGCGCAAATCGACCCATTCAAGAGGTATTTATGGATGCTGCAAAATACGCTTTATATGGAAAACCTATTTTAATTCAAGGTGAAAGTGGAGGTGGCAAAGAACATCTTGCCAACTACATACATCTGAAAAGTAAAAGGAAGGGAAGTTTGCGTCAATAAACTGTGCAAATATTTCTGAAAGCCTATTTGAATCTGAACTATTTGGTTATGTTAAAGGAGCATTCACTGGTGCAAATAATGATAAGGATGGGCTAGTAGGTGAAGCTGACAATGGAACGTTATTTTTAGATGAAGTGGGAACAATATCTTGGAACGCTCAAGAAAAATTCTTAAGATTCTTACAAAGTGGTGAATTCAAAAAGATTGGAAACAGCCAAAAAAAATCTTCCAACGCTAGAATAATTACAGCAACCAATGAAAAATCTATCTGACCTAACAAAAATAAGAAACGATTTTTTACAAAGAATATCATCGCACAAATTAACAGTTCCACCATTAAGAGAAAGAAAGAATGATCTTAGAATTTTGATTCAAATGTTCATTGATAAATATTCGAGAGAGACTAAGGGGATTTGCGAAATAGATTCCGTAGCATATAATTATCTGCTTGAGTATGATTATCATGGCAACATTAGAGAACTTGATAAAATTATTTGCAGTGCAATATATCTTGATTCAAATATTACAAAAGACTCACTAACAAAAATTATAGGAACAAAGATTTAATCATCTACATTATATTCTTTTAAGAAGTAATTTACAGTAATTTCAGGCCTACTTTGTTGGTTAACAGTTTTGATTTCTTTGAAGGAAATTTGCCTTCTTATACTCTCAAGAAAAATTTCCGCTGCTGATTTATTTTTCGTTCGAGTTGAAATCCTTTTCTTTTGGTTTGTATTTTCATCTGTATATTCGACATAGTAAATACTGTTCGATCTTTTTATAAGATACATGCTGCCTCCATAAATGTTATGATTGAGCAGCTGTACAGTAAGTGATCAGTAAATTACTGTACAGTTCACCACTGGAACTGTACAATATCAGATGAGATTGTTTGATTTTACTTTGAAATGTGCTGCCCCGTCAGGGGTCGAACCTGAAGTCTTCTGATCCAGAGTCAGACGTGTTGCCAATTACACCACGGGGCAAAAGTTATCTTTAAAAATTTAGTCCAAAAATATAATTTTTATTTTTACTATACAAATAAGATAACACTAAAATCTTTAATTTAAGCTTACAAAGCTATGAAATTACCTTTGTATTTAATTTAATAGAATGTATTTTTAATAATATTATTTATTATCGTAGAAAATGAACCGGAATTTATTTTTGAAAACCTTTTTTCTAATAGTTTATTTTTTATGCCCGCTAATTAAAATTTTTCCTCAAGAATATTCCTTTTACAATTCATTTGGAAAATTCAAGAACGCTTCTTCTTTTTGTATTACTTCCGCGGGATTTATTTATTTAACTGATTCCGGTACTGATGAAGTTTTTAAGCTTGATACGCTCGGAAATATTTTAAAATATGCCGGCGGTTATGGTTGGGATGATGGTTTATTTGATAATCCTTCCGATGTTTACGCTAATCCCCTTTCAGTTTATATTTGCGATAAAAACAATCATCGGATTGAAAGATTTGATAAAGATCTAAATTTTATTTGGCAATTATCAACTAGAAATAGTGATACTACTGATGAAAGATTTGGTTATCCGCTTGGGTGCGCAGTTTCGCAGCAGGGCGATTTATATGTTTTAGATTCTGAAAATAGACGTATTATAAAATTTGATTTGTTCGGAAGTTTTGTTCAAAATTTCGGAGGTTATGATGCCGGTAATTATTCACTTACGAGCCCAAAGAAAATTTCTGTTTCATCCGATAATAAAATCTTCGTGCTGGATAAAGACCGTTTAGTAATTTTTGATCAATTTGGTAATGGCTTATCTATTATCAAATTGGATTCAGAACAAACAGGAATAAATATAATTTTCAATTTATTAACGGTTAATAATCAAAAGGAAATATATTTTGCAAATCTGAATTTGCATGAAATATCCTTAAAGAAAATAGATTTAATAACATCCAATAGTCCTGATGATATTGTCAGCAGTTTAATATTCAATAATAAGCTGTACATTTTGACAAAGAATGAAATACAGGTTTTTAACAAGATTAATTAAATTCCCAATCAGCAAAATATATTAACTTAAAAATTGCAATCGCTTCTTCAAAAAATAAATCCATCATTTTGAAATGGGAAAATCATTGGACTTGTTTAAATATTTTTCAATTCCAAAATTTACTTTAAGAATATTTATTTTTTTTCTGCTTTTATTTTGGTGCTTGGGAATTGTTTCAAACTTATTGATATCTAATCCTGTTTATGCAGCAATAAGCCAGCCTATATTAAAAAAAGTTTACGGAACTGTTTGTCATCAAATTGAAGCAAAAACATTTTCTATAAACGGCCACAAATTTTTTGTTTGCGCCCGGTGTACCGGGATATATTTGGGGGCGCTAATATTTTCATTTGTTTCCCTTTTTTATTTCCCTAAGATGAATTGGGGGCTAAAGCTTCTTTATCTATCAATGCTGCCAATGTTATTAGATGTATTTTTAACCTGGATTGGAGCATATAATTACATAAAATTTTTATCATTTAGTACCGGATTATTTTTTGGTTCGGTAGTATTTATTTATATTTTGGCTGCAATTGAAAATAATTTTATAGACAAAATTTCTTAAATGAACCAAAAAAAATTATTACCACCTCTCGTATGCGGATTCGGTGCGGCAGTTTTAACAACAGTTCCAGGTATCAAAAACATTGCATGCTGTCTTATCGTCCCGCTTGCTGCTGTTTTATCATTATACTTAGATCATAAAATCAACCGGACTGATTTACCAATCAATGCAAAATCAGCTATATGGTTTGGGATAATTACAGGTTTATTTGCCACTTTATTCTCAACCTTTTTTGATTTGCTGATGACTTATATAGTTCACTCAAATGATTTTGTTCAAGCTTTACCACAAACTGAAATGATTATCAGACATTATAAACTAAATGCGATACTCGATCAGACGATGACTCTGCTGAAGCAAATGTCCTATGATATTACTACTTACGGTTTCTCGACCTTTTATGCTTTCGGTATTCTATTTAGTAATTTGGTTATAAATACAATTTTCGGTTTGCTTGGCGGTTTACTTGGAATGACCTTTATAAATAAACGAACTCAAATCTAAAAATTATACTAAGCTTCAAAATATGATTACCGCAATTCTATTCACTGCACATTTCATTTTTGCTCTAATCATTTTTACAAAAAAATGGCAGGAAGAATCTCTTTCCGCGGGATTTATTAATGTTGGTTTAATCGGAATTCTTTTCTCAGTCGGATGGACTATTACAGGTTTAATTTCGCAATTAATAATGGAACCTAAAGGATTCGGAATTTTTTTTGACAGAGATACTTTTTCCATTTCTCTTTTAACGATAGGCGAGATTTTCTTTTACAAAATGTATTACAAAGATACTTTTACTGAAGTCGATAAGGAAAAACAATAACGGCAGTTTGTTCCATCTTTTTTTGATTTGGCGCTAACGGCTCAAAACGCCATTGGCGTAATGAATTTATCGCGGAGCTTTCCAATCTTGTATCAGCTTTGATGAGCGGTATTATTGTTCCCACAGTTCCATCAGGCATTATCGTAAATTTTAATCTTATATCAATTTCTTTATCAACGCCTTCCGGATAATTCGGGACTATGTAGCTGTAAATTTTCCTTTGGCCCTGGCCGCCCCAATCAATATCATAACCGAAGCTGCCTGTACCATTAAGCTGGTTACCTTTTCCTTCAGCGTTTATATTTGAATTAACAGCTAGCTTATTTTTATTTTGATTTTTTAATTCCTTTTTCTTTGCAGCAGTTTTAATAACATCTTCGTCCGTTGAAGTTGTGGACTGCGGTAGATCCATTTTTTTTACTTCTTCACTTTTATCTTTGGTTTGATCCTCTTCCTTTTGCTTTGCAACTTGTGCAATATTATCTAACTGATTTCCGATTGCGCCTGATGAGCCCGGCATTCCTGTATTTCCAAATGATAGTTCAACATATTTATCAGGCGGATAGTCAACTGAGAATTTTACGAATAACAGTAACGAGAAAACAATAAGGTGAAATAATATTGAAATTGACAGCGAAAAATTTTTCACTGGCCCGCGGCTTATATCAGACATATTTAAAAACATTATTTATTTTTATTTAAGAAGTTTTCCGCTTCAGATAGAGTTTTAAAACCTCCAACTTTAACTCTATACCAAATTCCTCGTCCAGGCAAAGATGCTTTTTCAACAAATGAATTTAACTTTCTCTTTTTAAATTTTTCCATCTCCATATTCGCAATTGAATTCGAACGCCATGAGGAGACTTGAACTATAAAATTGTTATTAGATTTAAATATATTTTCTTTTACTTTCTCATAATTCTGAGCTTTCTGCACTTCATTATTTACTGGCAGCGAAATTTTAGCATTTGGTTTTACAGTCTCATCCGGTTTAGTATTATTTAACAGTTCGGCTAAATTATTTTTCTGATCGATCACTTTAGAATTATTAGTTGCATTTCCTTTAATGACCGCATCGGGTGCAATTTCATTATCAGAGTTAATTTGAGAAGCATTTTTATTATACGGATATGTTACCGGAACTTCGAAAGTCCTATCAATTAAATCTGCCTGAACAACTTTTTTAATTTTTGCTTTATTATTTAAAAGCTTATTAGTGAATGAAAAGAGATTAGTTTTTGTAATATAGAAAATAACTGTTGCACTAACCGTGATTATTGTAACCATAGCAATAAAGAATACAAAGGGAGATCTCTTCCTCGAATATGAATATTCTTGAGATTGAGTTTTATTTTCGTGATTTACTTTTGATACTGTTGAATGGTTTTTATTTTGGAAATTTCTTTTATCAATGACTGGTTTATCTTTTTCATTTGTTTCTTTATCATGATCAATTGATTCACTACTTATTTTAAAGTCTTGAATTTCAGTTAAGTTTGTTTCTGCCAAATTAGTGTCATTATTTTCATCATGTTTATCTTCAATTTTAGGATCACCAAAATCCCACGACAAATCTAACTCTGATTTGGTTAATCGAGGTTGAATTTCTTCAGGTACAAATTCAGAAGTAATTGATTTGACGCGTTCAAAACTCTTTAGTTCATCCTCTACTCTCGCATCAAATTCTTTTGTTGTAAAATTGTCGTATGAGTTTTGATCTTCAGCAGAGGATTCTATTCCACTCACTTCACTATTGCTGATAGCTTCATCTGCAACATTCGGTTCTTCAAAATTCCACTCTGATGAACCGGTCTCAACTCCAGTCTGAAATGATGATAATATACTCGTCTCGGATGTTGTATCTAAAATAGATTCTTCTTCAATTTGCTTTGAAAGATTTTCACCAAAATCCCAAGCTACATGACCAAATTCAGATTCTTCGCCAAACTGATTTGTAGCTTTTTTATCAGATAGATTGCTTCCTTCAGTTAGGTTTTCATTCCAATTTATGTTGATCTGATCTTCATTTAATTCAGGATTTTTTAAATTTAATACTTCACCGCCTTTTACATAATCAGTAATTATTTCAGATTCACTTATAAGCTTATTAACTTTAGATCCAATCAATTTTTTTAATTCTAATCCGGTTGGAGGAAGAAAGAAATCGGTATCCTTAACGCCCTGCAAAGGTATAACCATCTTGCCGAAGCTTAAGCTAAAATATGAATCAACGAAATTATATTTTTCAATATTTGAAGATGGGATATTGAAGATTATCTCTTCCTGGTTTTCTTCTTCTGTAAATGGAGTATATAAAATAACGTCAGAATAAATTGGGTTTGATTTTTCGTTCAGTGAAGATTTCGTTACCGTTTTCTTTAGCTGAAAATATCCAAACCCTTTCAGCTTTAATGCTTGTGCGGGCTGCAGTATTGATGAAACTTTTTGAAGGAAGATTTCAAAGAAAATTTTTGCTTCAGAATCCGGGACGCCGTTTCTTTTTGCAACTTTTCTTATTAATTCTACTTTGGTCATTTTTTAGTTACAATGCTAATTTATAACGTTTGGTTTTACTGCCGTTTTAATTGATTATAAAACATCTTATTTGTCTTATCAAATAAATAAAAATTTTAGAATACTTTCATGATAAAATGTCATCAGAGAAAAATCTTTTCTACCATCGGTAGTTTAATCCAGCTTGCAAATCTAACGGAAGTTCCTTATAACTATGCCAGATATAATTATCGTGATTCAACAAATTAGAAAATTTAAGAGTTAAGAAAAAATTTTGATTAAGCTTATAATCAAAATTAACTCCTAAATTAATATATGAGTTTAAAGAATTTTGATTTAGAATATCCGAATACATTCCAGTAAAATAAATTAAATTCGCTCCGGCATTTAAACCATTTTTAAAATCATAATTATAATTCATAGTAACCTTTGCTCTCGGATAATAAGGGATAATATTATTCGCAGCATCTCTGGTATCGTTTACTTCGGCGGTTGCATAAAACACTCCGTTCGGGCCAGGATGGAATAATAGGTTCACAAAAGCGGTAACACTTTTTCCATTTGTAGTACCAAGATTAAATTTTCCAACGTCAGAAGTATCTATAAAAAATGGAAGATTGTCTGAAGAATAATATTTTATACCTCCATCAATTTCAACATAAGTGAAATATTCGTATTTGACTGAAGCATTAAAATTTATATTCTTTTTATAAAATAGATTCGTAAACTTTTGCGGCATAAAATAAGGATTTGATTTTAGGAAATGCCCACCCCCAAAAAAATCTGTTTGTGGAGAAAATTCTCCGTAAAAAGTAAAAGCTTGATTTAATTTTACCGACAGCGCAGCATATGGCGAAAAGAAGTTATTACTACCTTCATGCGAATAATTAAATCCAAAATTTATTTTCATTAGTTTTGAAAAATCCAAACCCATTGCCGGTCGCACAGCAATATAACTGAACCGGCTGTGCGAATTCAGATCGTTAGTTATAGTTTGTTTTTTATAATTTAAATTTGCACGAAGGTTAAAAGCTGCGAGCGAAAGTTTTGCATAACCGTCAATGTTGAACATATTTTCAGTAAAGTTTTCGTTTCCTAATAACGATATTTCATCAGAAAGTTTTCCGGAATAAATAAAATACTTACTCATTAAATTTTCAATTTTTACAGAAGCATCTCCATTATTTAACGTTCTTTTTAATAATGGTGTTGGTGAGGCAAAAAATTTATAGTTTGAAGTACCATAATCACCATTAAATTTAAATTTTGTTCCCGGCAGAAAGCCTGCATCATCATTAACAAATAATGCTAAGCTTGCACCGCCATTTAGTGAATACCGCTCACTGTTATCTACATACGCTCTTCTGTTCTCTGCATTAGCATAACCTTCAAATAACCCATTTCTAAAAGGCGATGAAAAATTTAAGCTCGCTTTCGGTAAATAGTAAGATCCAAGCAATGCCTCAATACTTCCGTTTATATAATTTAATGAATCATCTAAGCTGACGGCACCTTTAATTGGTGTATTTACTTCCTTAACCGGAAGATTCTCTGTTGGGAAAACCGGTTTCAGAAATTCTTCAGAAATTGTAGAAACAAAATCCGGTGGAATTTTTTGAACATTTCTAATTGTTACTACATCTTTACCTGTAATAACAAAATCAGGTAATTCAACATCTGTATTTTGCTGCTGATCCTGTGCATTTAATAAATAAGTTGAGATTAAGAATAATGCTATAATAAATTTTTTAATCATCTCAACTCCCTAAGTTTAATTCTTGCTTCTTTACCATAATCGTCGCTTCGATGTTTTGAATAAACAACTCTGTACATATCTCTTGCTTTTTGTGAGTCTTTTAATTTAGAATAACAATCTCCTAATTTTAGATAGGATTTAGTAACCCAATCATCATAAGCCGGAAAAATTGTACCTACTCTTACCAATGCAGTAATTGCATCGTTATAATTTTTTTGATTGAACAAGCAGACGCCGTAATAATATTGGGCCTGAGCTCCTATCTCATCAGTTCTGCTTTGAGCCAATTCCTGGAAATATGGAATTGCTACATCGTATTGTTTTTGCTGCTGGGCAATTAAGCCAAGCTCCAATTTTGATTTTTCCGAAAAAACTGTTCCGCTAAAATTTTGAATTACCTGATTAAAAATATTTTCCGCGTCGTCAAAATTATTTTTACTAACCAGAGTCATTCCTTTGTTGAAAAGAATTTCCGGAAATCTTTTTGTATCCGGAAGTGATTTTAAAGCTTGATCGTATATATTTAAAGCAGCATCATAATTTTTTTGCTGGTTATAAATATTTCCGATTTCAATTGCAGCAGCTGGCGCTGATTCACTTGCGGGATAGGATTGGAAAATAATATTGAAATTATAAATCGCATCCGGGAAATTATTCATATTCTCCGAACATTTACCAATCCAAAAATAAGCTTGAGGTACATACTTACTTTTAGGATAGTCAGTAATAAATTCTTTATAGCTTGTTGAAGCATTATTGTAATCATGCATGCTATAATAAATATCACCCTTCTTATAAAATACTTGATCGGAAAAACTTGAATTTGGATATTGCCCAATAAACTGATCAATAAAATTAACTGCTTTTTCCGGATGTCCTTCCGCAACATAACAATCTTGAATTCCGTTTACTGCATCGTAAACATGAGAAGATGAAGGATAGTTTGTTAACACATACTGATAATTTACAATTGCAGAATCATAATTCCCTAAATTATAATAGCAATCTCCAATTGAATAGTAGATCAACGAACCAATAGAAGAGTTTGAATATTTATCTAAAACATTTCTATAACTTGTAATTGATGAATTATAATCTCCTTGCTGAAAATAAATCCAGCCAATAACGTAAAGAGATTTATCTGCGTATTCTGAATTTGGAAATTTTTCTTGAAGCTTACTAAATTCACTAATCGCATCTTGCAGCTTGTCTGCTTTATATAATGCTTGAGCATATTGATAATAAGCATATGGATTATCTAAAGATTTTTTGTCATACTTTATAACGTCCTTATAAACATTACTCGAAGCCACAAAATTTTTACTTCCATAATAGCTGTCTGCAAGTCGTAAGCGTGCATCTAACTGCCTTGAATTATTCGGGAATCGATTAATAAATTGAGTAAAAGTTTTTGCCGCATTTTCATATTCTCTCAATTCAAAATAGCAATAAGCTTTCCCGTACAAAGCCATGCTGCCCAGTTCGTCATTATCCAGACTTACCTGGTTATAATTTTTTATTGCGGCTTTATAATCTTTCATAGAATAAAAGCTTTCAGCAAGATAAAAATTCACTTTGTCCTTTTCATAGTTTGGATCTCTGGAATTAATTTCATCAAGAGCAGCTACAGCATTTTTGAAATTATGCATATAGAAAAAAGAAGCGCCTAATCCGAGAGTTGCGCGATTTATTAAATCATTTGTTATGCCCGATATATTCATTGCGTCTTCAAAATATTTTTCCGCTTCACTAAAATTTTTCGTTTCTAATTTCATTTCCCCCATTAAGGTGTAAGCTTTAGCCTTAATTGAGCTGTCAGAATTCATTATTGCATTTTGAAGATATTTTTCAGCGATATCAAATTTCTTAGAATTATAATAAAGCACACCAAGTTGATATTCAACTCCTTTAATCAAATCGCTGTTCGGATATTTCTTTAAAAAGTCACGATACAAATTGTAAGCTTCTAATTCTTGACCGGCATATCTTTTAGATTCAGCTTTCCAATAAAAAGATTTGATTGCAAGACTGTCATCGCCTTCCGAAATATTGTTAAATATTTTAAATGCATCGTTATAATTTTTCTCCTGGAAATAAGTCCAAGCTAATCCATATTTTGAATCTCGGATTAAATCTGAGGAAGGAAATTTATTAATTATTTCCAGATAAACTTTTTCTGCGTCAGAATATTCTTGAAGTCTATAATAAGTATTGGCAAGGAGATAAAGACTTTTTGAGAAAACATCTTCCGGAAGAACTTTTAATACCGGATTATTTAATTCAAGAACTGAAGAATCATATTGCTTCAATTTGAAATAACAAACTGCAATTCTAATATGAGCTTCGGTTGTTAATGAGCTTTCACTGTGATAAGATAAAAGGTTGTCATAATATTTAACTGCATTTTCATAATCACCCATTTTTTCATAAATCTTTGCAAGAGTATAAATTGAGTAATCGATGTATCGGTTATCTTGATGATTTGTAATTGCATCTTTTAAAAATGCTATTGCATCTTCGAGTTTATTTTCTTTTGAATACGACTCTCCGATCCAATATAAGGATGATCCTACGTAATCACTTTCCGGGAATTCATCAAGAAGAGTTTTAAATCTTTCCCGACATTTCTCATATTCGCCCGAATCAAAATAAATTTTACCAAGCTTATACAATGCCTGATCTCTAAAATTCGACCATTGAAAATTGTTTATAAAAAATTCAAACTCAGTAGCGGCAGCATTAAATTCTCCAAGTTTCAGGAATGCGTCCGCTTGATAGAATTTCGCGGTAGAATATAAAGCGTCAGTTAATTTTGATTCGGAAAAGAAATCACGAAACAAGTTAGCGGCAATTGCATATTCGTGATTGTTATAGGCTTTCATAGCCGCCGAATATTTCTCACCAGTTGTTTGTGCAATATTATTTTGAAAGCCAATTATTAAAGCAATAAATACGAATGTGAATAATCTATTCATTTAAACCTTCAGAATAATTCGAAATAGGAAAAAGAAAAAACCACCGATCAATGAGGTTACAAAATTCACAACATCATTGTTAATCCAATAAAAGCCTTTAATTTTTGAGGCATTTTTCAAACAATGAATTTTCTTTTCGGTAATTTTACCACAAACACTACAATTAAATTGTGCTTGAACTGACGCACCCAAAATGCTGTCTGCAATGCTTCCTAAAAAGCCCGCAGAGGCAATAATAAAAAGATAATTTAATTTATCCAGCCCAATCCAATATAACGATGATAAAGAGATTATAACTGCGCCTAAGAACGAACCAATCATTCCATTTAAAGAAATTCCTCCAGACGTTCCTTGTCCTTCTTCATTAAAACTCAATATACTTACAGTCTTGGCTTTCCACATAGTTCCGATTTCAGTTGCCCACGTATCTGCACACACCGAAGCTAAAGATGAGACGTAAATGTAATACAAAAGTTCCGGTTTAATAAATTGGGAAAGTAATACTAATAAGCCGCCAATTCCTCCATTTGCCAGCACTTGATATTGGTCTCTTTGGCCGGGCTTTTCGAAATATGTTTCCACACTTTTGTTCTTCTTTGTTCTGATTATTGTCAAAATACTAGAAAGAAAAAAGAATATAACAACTGGTACTGCCCATTTCAAACCTCCGAATCCAAATATCAATATTGCTAAAATAAATTGAGCAAGGATTCCTCTCCAAGTTAAAAATTTCAGTTTGAAAGATATTATTGCAATTATTGATGCAAGAATAAAAGCGGCTAAGAAATTAAAAAATATCAAGTGATATCTTTCGCAATAAATAAGTCATTTTTTCTGTTACTTAAAATAAAAAAAAATAATTTGAATTATCAGAAACAATTGAAAAGTTTTACCAAATTATTAAGAAATAATTTTTCTTTATTCTATATAATTGAAAACGTAACTTGTATTTAAGAATTTGAAGTTACAATATATTGTTATTTTAATTGGGTTATAATTTCGAAAAAATAAAGGAGCTTAAATGAAAAAATTTTCTAAATACTGTTTTGTTTTCCTCTTCTTTTTATTTCTAAGTAATATTGCTTCTGCTCAATTAGTAAGATTTGGATTAGGAGGAGGCTTAACTTCTTTAAAATCTCCGGATGCATTTGTTAATAGTATTGAAAATAACGGATTGGGATTTTCAAACAATTACCATCTAACAGCAATTGTAAAATTTAATTTTCCGTTAATTCCGATTACACCAGCAGCATTTATTGATTATCATATACTGAGAGGAAGCGGTTCTAGAAATTCAAATAATATTGAAACATCTCTTAACATATTTTCAATTGGCGTTGAAGGTGAGCTTATCATCATACCTCTTCCATTGGTAAAGCCATATGTAGCTGCTGACATTTCTTATAATAAATTTGGTGATCTTCAAGAAACTTCGCAGCTTGGTTCCGGCTCTCAACCAGGAATGACTCGATATGGAGGTGCTTTAGGCGTAGGCGCTGAAATAACTGCATTGCCTTCCATCGATTTAGATTTGAGTATAAAATATCAATTATTTAATTTGGTTGGGAAGGACAGCAATGAATCAAATATTAATGGAATAACATTAAATTTAATCTTATTATTCTAATTATATTTCTTATAAGGGTGAATGATTCATTTCACCCTTTTTTGTTCTATAAATTTGTGAAGTACTTTTGTACCAAATATATTATACTTATTACTGCCTAAAATATCCAGACAAGAAATTATTTCTTTTATCGTTGAAATTTTTGTATTCAGTCTATATGCACCATTTATGTGTGAGTATAATTGATTTTCAAATTTGAGAGCAGTCAATATTGAAATATTTATTAATTCTCTTTCTTTTAGACTAAGAACGTCACGGCTCAATACTTTCCCATACCCTTCTACAATTAACCACTCGGCAAGTTCCGGTGAGAATTTTTTAGTATTGGATATTAACTTTTCAAATTTATTTCCATAAATTTTTCTGCATGTTGCTTCGCCAATTTTATCGAAATTTTTATTGACTTGTTGAACATCTTCATTGTGACAAGATGGAAAATATTCATTAAAAATTGATAATGAAATTAGTGCTACGGGAAAACCGGCAAATAGATATGTTTGAAGAATTGCTTCATAAATTTTTTCACAGTTAATCTTCTTTAGTTTTGCATAAGCTAACAATTGCTTAAAAAATTTTTCTTTTCTTAAAACTGCGGATGCTGTTATAAGCACTAAAATTTTAATTGTATCTTTATTCCCTTTTTCATTCAATATTTTTTTTAGTTTATCTAACATAATTTTTGTACAAAAATTAAATAAAAAACCCTTGCAGGTGCAAGGGTATCAAACTAAAGTTAATTACAAATATTTTTTGGTGCGGAAGACGGGACTTGAACCCGTACGCCAATTAAGGCACTACCCCCTCAAAGTAGCGTGTATACCAATTTCACCACTTCCGCA
This sequence comes from Bacteroidota bacterium, assembly GCA_023475265.1. Lineage (GTDB taxonomy): Bacteria > Bacteroidota > Ignavibacteria > Ignavibacteriales > Ignavibacteriaceae > FEN-1297. Next base: position 45,435 of record JAMCWE010000249.1, on the reverse strand, counting down.
AAAATTCACATCAAAAAAATAGGTTTGTGAGATAAGAAAATCAACCCCTTAACTTGGAAATTAAGCATTTAATTTTAGTTTTCTAAAATTTAATGAGGATTACGGCCCCTAATTCTTTCTTTGAATAAAACGTTTCTTATTTCATCTCTAAATCGCTTTTCAAAAACCAAATATTGAGCAATTTGTTTAGAAGTTAAAATGTCATTCAAAGAATAAATAAAAGATTCTCTATGTTTTAAAACTTTATCTTCAACATTAAAATATTGTTCAACTAATTTTTTGATTTCCGGATCATTTTTATCATTTGTTTTATCTGCACTTTCTTCCATTTGATTTAAAATCTTTGAGGCATCTTGGAAAAGCTGCGTTTGTTCTTCTCTAAATTTTGTCCTTCTTGCAAAAAATTTAAGAGTTGTAGATTCATCCATTCCAAGAGCTTCGATCAATTTAATTTTTTCTAATTCCTCTATCTTTTTTAACGGCCCCATGTCTCTTGGTCTCATCCCTTGTGCATTAACCAAAGTACTAAATAGTAGAATTGAAAATACGAATATTATATTTTTCATATCCTTTCCTAATAAATTTTCTTATGTAAAATTTCATTATAAATTCTATCAGCTTCTTTTTCATTTATACCTTGCACTAAGGTGTTCAAATCGGTATTGTTATTGTCAGCTGATATAGTATTTAAACTTTGAGGAGTTAGATTTAATTCCTGTATTAGTAAAGAATCCAGAATTGCATTTGAGTTTGCTAATTCTTCGCTAGACATATTAGAAAAATTGAATTGATCCGACAAAGAACTTAACTCAGAATAACTACTTGGAGTTGATGTTTGACTTACAGTAGTTGGAATAGCTGAACTTACATTTTTATTATTTTTATTAAAAGTAAAGATAAAAAAGATTAAAACAGCAGCAATGGTTGTAACACTGAAAACAAGCTTTGGAAGTAATTTTAATTTTCTCTGTAATTCTAATCTGCCTCTAAACTTTGGTATCATTTGTACAAAATATTCATTATCTACCGGTACATTTTTAATATCTGAAATACCGGAAAGAAATTTTTTATACGTGTTTAGTTCATCGGTCAGCTCAAGCGAGCTAATAATCTCTTTTTCAAATGAAGCTTTTTCATCTTCATTCATTTGACCATCAAGATAAAGAATTATTCTTTCATCCGTTTTCATTTTCTTTCATAAGCTCCGTTATTTTTTTCATTGCATGAAAATAATTTGCTTTCAAACCGCCAATACTTTTACCAGTAATTTGAGAAATTTCTTCATAGCTAAGTTCATCAAAATTTCTTAATATAAAAACTTCTCTTTGTCTATCCGGAATTTTTATTAGAACTTTTTCCAATTTTTCAAGTCTTTCCTTCGTTTCAATATTATTAACAATATCATCTTTACTTTTAACTAATCTACTTTCTTTATCTTCAAAAGAAAAGATATGTCTTAAATTATTTTTCCGAAGAAAATTAATACTGCGAGTAGTTGTTATTCTGTAAATCCATGTATAAAGAGAAGATTTAAACTGGAAATTTTTTAACTTCTCGTAGAGCACCATCAATACTTCTTGAACAATTTCATCGGCATCAAGATGATTTCCGGTCATTCTTCTAGCATGCCAATAAATTTTTTGTTGATACTTAAGAACAATCTTATTAAACGCGCCTTCATCGCCTGAAATAAACCTATTTACAAGTTCAAAATCGTTACTGGAATCTGTCATCATCAATTATTCTTTGTTTAATTTGACAATATATCCTTGAGACTGGTTTAATATTTTTCGTTTAAACCAAAATTACTTTCTTAATGTCAAAAGTTCAAAACTTAATTTAATGAAGGAGATAAAATAATGAAAAAGTCAGTCCTAGTAGTATTAGTTGTTCTTACATTCTTTGCTACTTGTTTAGTAAATGCTCAACCAATGCCGATGAAAAACAAACGTCCGCCTCAGGGAATGATGATGCATCGGATGGATTTAATGAAAAAATTAAATTTAACTGAACAGCAGAAAGATAAGATTGCTGATTTAAGAATTAGCTTTCAGAAGAAGATGGTAGATTTGAGAGCAGACTTAAAAAAGAATAAGCTTGATCTTCAAGGATTAAAAGTAAAAGGTGACTTGAATAGAGATGGTGTTATTGCAGCAGTAGAAAAGATAAATAAAAGCAGGGATGCAATATCATTAGCCGTTGCAAATCATCTTTTAGATGTTTATCAAGTATTAACACCTGAGCAACAAAAAACTTGGAAAGAAGAAGCACCGTTATTCAAAGGCATGAGACAAAGTATGCGACGAATGATGCACAATCGAATGATGAATTGATAAACTTAAGCCCGGTTTAACCGGGCTTTTTTATTTATTTAATTTTTATAAATAATAATTCATGCAAGCAATACTTTGGTAAACTTTAGTTTTAAAATAAAAAAATCGCTTGAAGCAAAGTTAATATAATATGAAGATTTTTCTTCCTCTCGGAAAAATTTACATAGCTGGGGAAATTGAATAGGCAAAATTTACATCCGTTAAAGCTCATAAGATATTTACCAAAATTTAATATCTCTGATATATTTTATTATATCTGTTTCGAAGAATAGAATTTAGTTCCTAGTTGAGTTACACATCCATCCAAGATTACACATTCAATTAGCCGCACGTTATACTGGCATAAATATTGTCATTTGTAATGTTTAATTAGAGCTTAGATAATACCCTTTCTTGAAAAAATTATTTTAATCTTTTGAACTACACTAATTATCAAGGATTAACTGAATGCCTGCTTTAGGAAAAAATTTTAAAGTTGATGAGAACCATTTACATTTTTCGGATATTTTATCAAAAAATGGTCTAGAAACAGAAATAGAAAATTTCGTTAAGGACTCTTTAACAAAAATCAAATTTTCTCTTATTATCAAACCTGCAATTATTTCTTTTGTTGCATTGATAATTTCTTTTTTTCTAGATTTATCAAACGTACCAATCCTAGGAAATATCTCTTTTACTATTGCAAAATATTTCTTCCCTTTTTGGAAGCCTGCAGCTGCTAATTATGAACCAATTAGTTTTTGGTGGTTACCAGTTCTTATTTACATTTTATATATTTTTTTGGTAAAACTTGCCTATGAAAAATTAAAATTGGAGCTAGTTAGAACGCCTGCATCAGAAACAATTGATAGAGTTATAACTAGCTATAGCAGCGTTATTGATAGTATTTCAACTGCATTGCCGCTGATTGGAGCTGCTATTTTATTGATCAGCATTCGCCTTGGTGAAGCTGTATTCCTTGGATTCTCAGTTCCATTTGAAATTAAGGCTTTAATTATTCTTGCCCTTGGCAAATTGTTTGAGCCGGTTCTTGATCAATTAGGTGTTGAATTTCAAAATATTGTAAATCATGTAAGGGATTTAAAAGATAGATATTTTTCAAGAATTCAGGTTGAAAATTCTAAGAATATTCTAAATAAATTAGGCAGCGGAAATGAGTTTTCAGCACCATCAATTTCAAACGAAACCTTACATAATTTAAAAGAATTCAATACGATATTAGAAAATATTTCTAAACTAAGTAATTCTTTAAGTAAAGACTTTGGCTCACTTAATCATCTTGTTGAAAAATTTAATTCAATAAGTGATTTAAGTAACGAAAAAATAGAACAGTTCAAATCAATTTCTGAATCTATAATGAAAGCTACTTCTTCTTTGAGTGATGAAAAAACGATTTCAGGATTAAAACATTTGGAAGCAATAGTTACAAAAAAATAAAACTAATAAATGATCAAGAAAAATAATGACAGCAAGTTTGTCATCTACCAGGTACTTTACATTTTTGTTGTAACAGTCTTAGCATTAAAAGGTGCGGATTTAGATCTCGACAAAGTAATATCTACCAACAATGCTGTAAATAAAAGTGTTAAAGATTCACTTGTAACTTTAATAGATTCATTGACTACAAGCGGATTGAAATTTGAGATAAAGGTAAATCCCAATATTGAAGCGGAAAATGTAACACTGAAAGAAAAGGTTGCAAGCTTAAATGAGCGAATGGCAACCTTAACGGAAAAGATAAAAGAAATTCCTCCGGTTCAAAATAATATTCCTAAAGAAGTCACTAAGCAAGAAGAACAGACAGTTTTGCAATCACCAATTTCCGTAACTCAAACATTTCTTCAATTTACTTGGAACATAGTAAAAAATAACGGTGATGTATCAACATCGATTTATGATCCAAAAAAATTAAATAGCCCATTAGTTGTCGTTCCGCCCGGACAAGAAAAGAAATTTAATTTAATGGATCAAACACAAGTTATTGCAAAGTACGGATCACAAGAAGAAAAAATCAATGTTCTCCCGATGAAGCAGCCGGAAATTAAAATTGAAAGAGTTACTACAAAAATGAGTAGTCCAAATATTTATGCTCAAGATCTGCAAAATATAACTGTATTTAATGTTGCAATAATCTACCAAAGACCCGATCAACTAAAAATTACCCATACTGGCCCGATAAGTGTTACTGGCCCGTATAAAGATGCTGATGGTAATTCTGTATATTATGTTTCATTGCGTATTGCTTCAAATAAAAACAAGTTTGACGATTGGCTGGACAGATATGGAAATTTAAGAGAGGCTGATGGACGTTATAAAGTTAATTTCTTTTTTACAGCGGATGATAAAATTTCCAAAGCACACGTAACTGCAGGCGATTCATTTTATTTTACAGACTTTTCAAAATAATTAATTCAATCTAAAATCCGATGAGAACAAATTATATAATTTTCACCACAGTTGTATTCTTAATCCTATTAAGTTTTTATAATACTACTTACAGTCAAGTTTCTGGGGAAGGAGAAAAAATCGTTTACTACCAAATGGAACCTTTGGACGATAGTTTGTTTATAAAAATCCAATCCGAGGTTTTTATTGAACCGCCAGATCCGAAAGCAGAAATAATTGTCGACCTTAGAGATGCCAATAATCAAACCGTATCAATCAAAGGAACACTTTACCCTTTTCTTGCTTTTACACCAGAGACAAGAGCAAAAATTATAACATATCCGTTTAAAATTAATTTAGAAGAAACGATTAATTACGGAAGCGTTTTCACACGTGTCATAAGTAAAATTAAAATAAGAAACATCTTTAGTCCACCCAGCCCCACACAAATTTCTTCAACTCTTGGATACATAAATCCATTTGTTCAAATTTTTGGCGGAGAACGATTTGGTCTTCCATTTAAAAAAGATCTTGGAATTTCGTTCGGCTTTGGTACGCCTTATTCAGGGCCATTAGAAACAAATTTTGTAGAAGCTGATTTACATTTGTTAGGTGTATTTGGAGGAGTATTCAGCAATATAGAAGAATTGACCCAATTAAAGAAACAAAATAATCACAATAATCTTTATACTCCATTCGGTTATCAAGTAGGCTATACAATTCCATTGGGAAATTTTTTCGAATTTAGTTATTTGAAAACAGTTAATACACCGTCCAAAGAAAAACTACAATTATATCATCAATACGATACTTTGGGATACCAGGCAAAAGTTCTTGATGGCGGTTATTTTAATTGGGAGCTGCGTTATCCAATAAGAATATTTGGTTCAACTCGCGGGAAATTTTATGTTGCAAAATATGTAAATGAACTTCATGTTGGATTTACCGGCAGAGAACTTTCACTAGCCGGCAGTACTTTTGATTTTCGTTTCGATGGAATGTTAAACAGCGATATCAGAAGACCGCAGTATGTTATAGATATACTCGTTCAAAGAATTGGAGAAAATTGGGCTTTTAGTTCATTCGCTTTAGGTCCTTCGGTTGTTTTATCTACAATGGACAATAATAAATTTGGCATAATTACTTTCTTTTTTAATTTTAGATTAAAAGTAGGTACTTCATTATAAATTACCTCTGTGAATATTTAATTTTGCAATAAAAATTTCTTTACTCTGAAGCAATAGTAACAGCTTTAAATTACCACCCTGCTGGTAAAAGTTGTTACTAAAATTTTAAGCTCAACTTTTACAAACAAAGTCATTCTCAATATTGAGTAGGAGGAAGGTTCACACCTTCCGTCCTCTCACACCACCGTACGTACGGTTCACGTATACGGCGGTTCTTAAATTTATAAATATTATTACTGATAATTTAGCAACTTTTCGAGCATTGACTCAAGTCCAAGTTTATCAAAGTACTTCTTTCTGAAGGCATCATTCATATGACTGGCTCCAGAGTTCCACCAGGCGCCTCTCCGGTTGAAGGCTGACATTATTGCCCGCTCTTCTGTTAATCCGGCTTTCTTTAGCTTTTCTTTTCTTGTCCAAGGTCTTTTCCACTGTCTCCATAGGATTAACCTTAAACGCCTTCTTATCCAGCCGTCCAATTCTTCTGCAAAATTCCTTACCTCCGATAGCTTGAAGTAGTTTATCCAACCTCTTATAAAAGGTGTTAATTCCTCTTTTATGAACTTGCCGATATTTCTTCCTCTTCCCTTTCTGAATAAATCTTTTGCTTTCTTCCTGAACCGCTGTATACTTTCTTTGGCTACTTTTATTCTTACCTCTTTTTCTTTAGTGAATGTGTAACCTAAGAATTTTCTTTGATGCACTCTTGCCACCTTGT
>JAMCWE010000249.1:0-38802 GCA_023475265.1 Bacteroidota bacterium | reverse complement strand
AGAAAGGGAAGAGGAAGAAATATCGGCAAGTTCATAAAAGAGGAATTAACACCTTTTATAAGAGGTTGGATAAACTACTTCAAGCTATCGGAGGTAAGGAATTTTGCAGAAGAATTGGACGGCTGTATACTTTCTTTGGCTACTTTTATTCTTACCTCTTTTTCTTTAGTGAATGTGTAACCTAAGAATTTTCTTTGATGCACTCTTGCCACCTTGCTCTTTGAACTGTTTAATTTTAGTCTGAGTCTCTTCTCCACATATTTTCTTATGGATTTTAATACTCTTTGTCCCGACCTTTCACTTCTGACGTATATATTACAGTCATCCGCGTAACGGCAGAACTTGTGACCTCTTTTCTCCAGTTCTTTATCGAGCTCATCTAACATTATGTTTGATAATAGCGGAGATAACGGGCTTCCTTGCGGTGTCCCTTTTTCTCTATGGGTTTCTATTCCTCCTATCATCATTCCTGATTGCAAATACTTTCGGATCAGATTCATGACTTTCTTGTCTTTTATCTTCCGTGATATTTTGCTCATCAGTATGTCGTGGTTTACTTCATCAAAGAATTTCTCTATGTCCATATCTACTACATATCTTCTTCCTTCCTCTTGGTATTTCTTAGCTCGCAATATCGCCTGATGGGCACTTCTGCCAGCTCGAAATCCGTAACTGAATTCTGAAAACTCTGCATCAAATATGGAACTTAGAATTTGGTGGATTGCCTGTTGTATCATCCGGTCTGTTACTGTTGGAATTCCAAGGATTCTTATTCCACCTCCAGGTTTTGGTATTTCTACTTTCCTCACCCCTTTCGGTCTGTAACTTCCGGTTAACAACTCCTCTTTGATTGAAGCCCAATGGTTCTGTAAGTAAGGTTTTAATTGTTCTACCGTCATATTATCTATTCCGGCTGTTCCCTTATTCCTTACTACTTGCCTATAAGCTTCCTCCAGGTTCTTGCGTTCTAATATACGCTCAATCAGTGCTGGCCTTTCAGGGAATGGATTTTCCTTATTCGATATGGAATTTACCACACTCATAGATTACCTCTCGAATTCCGTACAATACTTCTTCTATAAGCTTCAAGTATTTCAACTTTCTTTTCTATGGTTTGTCTTCCTTATGAATAATTGTTCCTTTTCCTAAATTTAAGTTCAGTCCTTCCTCCGGCGTTTGCCGGACTACTATGACTTCTGCTGACTTCTCTATTACCTTCTCGTCACCTCTTGATGACGATATTCTTATTTCATAAGAAAGTCTTAGAGATCTCCCCGGGTAATGCGCTGCACTTTCTCACTTATAACCGCCTCATATACTTGCATACTTTCCGGGTAAGTTTTGGACTTTGTGAGTTATTTGCCTCCTCATCCAGTATACATGCCTCTTATGTGGTTTCTGTTCGTCGGCCCAGTGGTTTGCTTTCGGCTTCCTTCAGATTCTACCTTACGGCGGACACCCTTGCCGTTCAGCTAATGATTCCTCTTACCAGGCTCATTCGGGACTTTCACCCTATAGTGCAAGCGCCCTGCCGGGCGCACAAAATAAAAAAGGCGGCAAAAATGCCGCCTATTGTTGACAGTACATTAGTATCTTTTCCTAATCTTCGTGTCCATCTTTATGATCATCTTCAAAGCCCTTATTAAACGAATGTCTAATTAACCAATCAATCGTTTCACTATTATTTATATTATTAGGGGCAAGATAATGACCATCAACATAAAACCACGAATACGGATCAACCTGCAAGGTTACATTTATAAAATTAATATTGCTCACTACAATCGGTTTTGCGAAATATACTCTTTCGTTTGCAGTAACCTTTGACTTATAAATGAACGGCACTCCATTATAAAATCCTTTTACTACAACAGAATAACCGCCGTTATTAAAAGAACTATCAGCAAAAATTGAATCAGGTGGGACTTCATCTCTATCTAATTTATGTATCTGAAATTTAGCACCAACATATGTACCTGGAGGTACGTTATTCACCGCAAAAGTATTGACTGCACCATTTAAATTTAATGAGATGACAAATGGTCCCATTTTTAACTCAACTTCATTATCTTCTGAGTGGTCATCTCTAAAAACTACAACTGAATCGTCATCACCATTTGCGACAGAGGTTGTGGTGCCTTTTAATTTTAAATCTTCAACCAAAATTGCAGCAGATGTTATCATTAAAGTATCCGATTGAACTTTTGATAATTGATTTCCCGATTTAACGCTCATAGAAAAATTACCTGACTGTGGACCTGCGCTATTAGAGCAGCCATCAAGAAGAAATAAAATAAACGAGATTGTTACAAGAGCCCAAACTGTAAGAAATATTTTTAATGCTTTCATTTCCTAACGCCTCCTTATGCAACTTATTTCTTTACATAACTTAACATGTCCTATGCCATTACAAATTATTATCAAATGATTCAAAAAATATAAATTTATCGATCATTTTTCTTTTGTGAAATTATATTTAAAATTTTACTACGAAATAATAACGCTGGAAGTGAAAATAATTCACACTAGATAAAATTTTGAAAATTGAATTTGTTCAGGTAGTTATAAATTATTTCGGGTTAGCAGGTCGGATATCAACTTCGCTTATCAAAGCTTGCGCCGGTTATTACTGATAATTTTTTTTCTACCATCAATCTAAATCTCCGGTAATTGGTCTAACCATAATTTCTTCAGTTACCATATTTCCTTTTTGCAGATAGAGCCAAACAATTAAGCGAGCTATATCTTCAGGCTTCATCATTTTATCGGTATTATTTTTTCTAACTTCAGATGACCACATTGAAGTATCGGTAGCACCCGGCACTACATTGATTATTCTAATATTATATTTTCTAACTTCTTCCCTTAATGAATTTGTATATCCAAGCAAACCCATTTTAGATGCGGCATAAGCACTGCTGTGTGTAAAAGTTTTTTTTGTTACAATCGAAAGTATATTTATTATAGTACCGCTTCCCTGCTCGATCATATGCGGCAAAATATATTTAATTGCATAAATTGAACCGAGTAGATTTGTATTAATTATATCATTTATTTCCTGGATGGAGTTTGATTCAGCCTTTTTAAATGAAGTTACACCTGCATTATTTATCAAACAATCAATTTGATTTTCTGCAAATATTTTTTTTACAGTTTGATCTACATTAGCCGCAGAAGCTATGTTACAAGGATAAATATTAACGCCAAGCTTTTCTTGATTCAGTTCTGAATTTAATCTTTGTAATTCCGAAGCCCTTCTGGAGGTTGCACAAACATTGGCTCCCACACGTGCGAATTCAATAGCTGCGGCTCTGCCAATTCCCGAACTAGCCCCGGTAATCCAAACACCGGTTTTTTTCCCATCCATTATAAATTCTTCGTAGAAATTAAGTTTAGAAATTCTGATCTTGTTCTTGCATCTTCTTTGAAAATGCCATGAACAGCACTTGCCGTAGCAGATGAATTTTGTTTTTCAACTCCGCGCATCATCATACACATATGATATGCTTCGGATACGACCGCTACACCTTTGGGTTGAATATATTTATTAATTGTGTCAGCAATTTGCTGTGTCATTCTTTCCTGGACTTGAAGCCTTCTTGCAAATACTTCTACAATCCGAGGTATTTTGCTTAGTCCTAAAATTTTTCCATCTGGTAAATAAGCCACGTGAACTTTTCCGTAAAATGGAAGCATGTGATGTTCGCAAAGACTGAAAAAATCTATATTTTTTACAATTACCATCTCATCATATTTTTCAGTAAAAATTGCATCATTTAAAACATCTTCAATTTTTTTGTCATAACCTGAAGTTAAATATTCATAAGCTTGAGACACTCTTTTAGGTGTATCTATCAAACCCTCACGGCTTTGGTCTTCTCCAATTTCTTTTAATAATTGAGAAATCAAATTCTCTAAATTTTTACGATTCAACTTTAATCTCCTTTAAATTCAAAATAATTATTTTCAGTCTCATAAATTTTAACGGAATATAATTTACCACTTGGAACTTTATTTACAAGCTGACTCCAAATAGCGGCCGCAATATTTTCAGCAGTAGGAATTATTCCCGTCATAAAATCTGTTTCAATATTCAAATTTTTATGATCAACTTTTTTGATCACATTATCAATAATAATTTGTTTTAGAATTTTTAGATCGATAACATATCCTGTTTCCGGATTAACTTCACCGGCAACTATGACTTCCAAAGTGTAATTGTGTCCATGCCAATTTGGATTACTGCATTTCCCATATAGCCTTTCATTTTCTTCATCTACTTGGTGTAAGTCCTGATTCGGTTCAGCCGCACTAAAGGTTTCGCGCCTTGTTACATAAAACATTTTGTTCCCTTTTTCTTTCAATTCTTCTTGGAAGTATTTTCATCTTTTATTGCTTCAAATACTTCTTTGTTATGATCTTGCACTTTTACTTTATTAAAAATCTTTTTGATTTTCCCGTTTCCATCAATAATAAAAGTAGTTCTTTCTACTCCCATATATTTTCTTCCATACATGCTTTTTTCTTTCCAAACTTCATAAGCATTCAACGCTTCTTTACCCTCATCGCTAAGAAGCGAAAAAGGTAAATTATATTTGTCGACAAACTTTTTATGCGACTGAACCGAATCAGGACTTACACCAAGTATAACAGCATTAATATTTTCAAATTTTGGGAACTCATCTCTAAAATTGCAAGCCTCAGCAGTGCAACCGGATGTATCATCCTTTGGATAAAAATATAGTACGACATTCTTCCCTACAAATTCTTTAAGTGAAATTGTTTTCCCATTCTGATCTTTTAATTTAAATGATGGCGCTTTATCACCATTTTTTAATGACATAAAATTTTCCTCAATAAATTTAAATGCTGATGATTAAAAAATTTTAATAATAGATTCTTGCCAAAGATTAATTAAAATTACCCATTTATAAAAGTACATTCAAGTTTGAATAAAGATTGTATATTATAAGACACAAAATGATTTTAGTTTATAACAATCCCCTGCTCTTAGTCCATTTCATGAAACCATCTTCAAGCTGTTCGAAAGATTCTATCGCAAACAAAACAGGTTGAAGATGCCAAACATCATATTGTTGTTTTATTATTATATCCGGATCAAAACTTTTTACTTCAACTTCATTTGAAAGAGCATGCTGAACTTCACCTAAAGAAGAGACAATACCTGCACCATAAATTCTCATTCCTTCTTGTTTTTTAATCAATCCGAATTCAACAGTAAACCAATGAAATGTTTCAAGATCTTTACGATCATTACCTTTTGCATGGAGTGCAGCTTCACCAAATTTTTGATAAAATGAAGCAAAGTTTTTATCTGTTAATAATGGCATATGTCCAAACATGTCATGAAATAAATCCGGAGCTGGCGTATAATCAAGCTCATCCTTTCCTCTAATATAATCAGTGGAAGGAAAAACTTTTCTTTTAAGTAAAGCAAAGAAATCGTCAACATCAATCAAGCCTGGAACTCGCGCAACCGTCCATCTCGTAGTTCTGTTAAACACAGAACTTAAATCCCTTAATGCTGGAATTTTTCCTGGAGAGAATTTTAACTTTTCAACGCCAGTAAGATATTCTTCACAAACTCGTCCTGGTAAATATTTCATTTGGCGATTGTAAAGGAAATTCCAAATTTCATGATCAGAATCAGGATAATTTGGATATATAATTTTGTTGTCTTCCGGTACCGGGCCATTTAGTTTTTGAGGAATGCATCTCGGGTCAATGCCTTCTGCAAAGGCTTTTTCATACGCAGATAAAACACCTTTATCATTTTTTGAGTTTGACATTAAAGTCTCCTTTTTTAAGATCAATTGCTTTTGGCAGAATTCTTAAAATTATTGTTTTTGTTTTTTATAGAACTTAAAAATCAAATCTTATAAATTCAATAGACTTTGATTTATAAAAGCTTATAAAAATCAAAAAATACTTTAAATCACTTCTAATAAATATTTACTTCTTTGTGAAGAGTTATCCCGAATTTATTTTGTACTGAATTTTCGATTTCATTAGCAAGTTCAAGGATTTCTTTTCCGGTGGCATTGCCATAATTAACCAATACTAAGGATTGATTAGTATGCGCCCCGGCATTTCCAAAACGTTTTCCTTTCCATGAAGTATTTTCGATCAGCCAACCAGCGGCAATTTTAATTTTCCCTTCTTCAATTTTATGCCCGATAATATCGGGAAATTCTTTTTTTAATTCTAAAAACTTTTTCGCATTTACTTCAGGATTTTTAAAGAAGCTTCCGGCGTTCCCAATTTCATTAGGATTTGGAAGTTTCTTCATTCTGATATCACAAACAATTTTACTCACATCCTGGATAGTAACTCTTCCTAATTTCAATTTTTCAATTTCATTTTTAACTGCGTCATAGGTTAAATTAATTTTTGGGTGTTTATGCAATTTTAATTTAATTGAAGTGATAATGAATTTCCCTTTTAATTCATTTTTAAAAATGCTGTCTCTGTATCCGAATTTACAATCACCATTATTGAAAATACTTTCTTCTAAATTTTCTATGAAAATTCCTTGCAGAGAATAAAATACTTCTTTCAGTTCCTGCCCGTAAGCTCCGATATTTTGAATTGGTGCAGCACCTGCAGTTCCAGGGATTAACGAAAGATTTTCAACGCCTCCAAAATTTTTTCCCACACAAAAGTTTACTAGATCATTCCAATTAACACCGGCGCCGGCTTTTAATAAAACAAAATCATTATCTTCTTCAATTATTTTTATTCCCGGAATAGAAATTTTTATTGCTAATCCATCGAAGTCTTTAGTTAATAGAATATTGCTTCCTCCGCCGAGGATAAGCTTTTTACTATTTTTCCCTTCAGTCGAACTTAAAACTTCATTTAAATCTTCTTCTGTAAAAACTTCAACAAAAGCTTTGGCAGATAAATCAATTCCAAAAGTATTATAATTTTTTAATGGTATGTTTTGCAAGATATTCATAAACTTAACTCATAATTTACCGGAAAGATAAATAAATTCGTGATAAAATCGATTAGTTAAATTCATGTGCAAATATTTTTTTAATGTATTTTATAAATCATAATCAAGAAATATTTTAAATAAATTTTCATGACGAATTATATTTTTTGATTGGTTAAATTAAACTATTGATTTTATCTTTGTTACAATTCTTTTTGAAATTGAAAAAAGGAAATTCATTTAATAATTTAACCTAATAATAAAAATGAGCAGATTTAATTTTATTGAGGGGATGTTTGGTAATTATAAAACCATCTCTCTTTCCGATAGTCAAACCGGGAACAAATTTGAAGTACTTTTAAGCGGCGCTACTCCTTTAAATTTTATAACACAAATTAACGGCAAACCATTCAATATTTTAGACGGCTTAAGTAATGATGATGAAGTGAAAGCCGGAAGCGGCGCCCGCTGTTGGATAATGACACCTTTCGCAAATAGAATTCCTAATGGCGCTTATAATTTTAATGGAATGGATTTGCAATTGGAACCAATTCCGCCGCGTACCCAAGTAATTCATGGACTAACTTCACGGGAAATATTTAATTTATCTAACGTAGAATTAAATGAAAATTTTGTTGAAGCAACATTTCTTTATGATAAAATCAGACCTGGTAAATTTAATGGCTATCCATTTGCTATGGATATCTTCGTCAAATATAAATTAGAAAAAAACAAAATTTGCATTCAAGTAAGCGGCGAAAATATTGGAGATGTGCCCGCTCCTTTCCAAACCGGTTGGCATCCTTATTTTAAAACTTCAGAAAATGGAATTGAGAATTTAATTTTAACAATCGATGCAAACAAAATTATTTTAGTTGATAACAATTTGATTCCATTAAAAGGTTCGCAGGCTTATGAGAAAATCGAAAATATCCCACAGCTTAATTTCAGTAGTCAAATATCAATTGATAAAAGAAAAATTAACGGAAGAAAAATTGATAATTGTTTTGCTGATCTTCGAACCGATGAAGAAAATTTTTCAAGAGCAGCTATTTTTGATCCGGATAATGGTTTGACTATTACACTCTTTCAAAAAGGCGGCGTAACTTTGGTTTTCACTGGTGATACTTTGTCTCGAAGAATTCGACAATCCATCGCTGTTGAACCTATGCAGTTTATTACAAACGCTTTTAATCGTGAGGAATTAAAAAATGATATAACTGTGTTGCCTGGAGAAACTTCCTCATTTGAATTTGGATTTGAAATTTCAAAAGGATAAAATTGAATATGATTTCATTAAAATCAATAAAATATATTGCAATATTTTTTCTGATGAGTTTTGTCGCCTGTTCGATCCAAAAAAATACTTTGAATGATGAAAGTATAATTAAGGATCCGCATACAACTAAAACTTTCAGAGAAGAATTCAAAAAAAATCTTTATAATAATGAGATTGCTAAAAATCTTTCGCTTGCACTTAGCGAAAAGACAGAAAGCAATTGGATGGATGCTTTTGATGCGATGGAAGTATCACTCGATGCTGATGAAGCTTACAAATCAAATATGAAATCGGCATTTGCTCAATTTGAAAAAAGAAGTTTAAGTTTTCAAAGATATCTGCTGGAAACTGTATTCACTTTATATCCGAATGATTTTTATAATGAAGTTTTAGATGTAACTCAGAAGACAGAAAATCCAAAACTTTTTGCAATGGGAATCAATTATCTTAAGCAAGACCAAAATAATAAATACAATAACGATTATTATTTAGAGTTGCTCAATAAGAAATTTTCTGATTGGAAGGATAATCCGATTTTATTTTCTCTTGGTACTTATTTAACCAAATCTCCGGAAGTTTTTTCAAAAGAACGTCCATCATTAACAGATTTATTTTCGTATAACTTCGAAAGAAAATGTACAATTATTTTTAGCTTGCAAAGAAATGATCGTGATTATAAAGGAATAGCTATCATTAGAAAACCTGACGGTAAATTTTTAAGGAAGGCCGATGGGACAATTTTTAATATTCCGCAGCTTGCACGATCAATAACAAATTTGCCCACTTACCTGACTAATGGAAATACACCGCAAGGAATTTTTTCAATGCAAGGAATTGATACTTCTAAAAAAATTTTCATCGGGCGTACACCAAATATTCAATTGATTATGCCTTTTGAAACTTCACCTTCAGTATTTTTCCACGATAAAATTAATAACAACATTTGGGGAAATAATTTATATAAAAATTTATTACCGGAATCATGGCGAAAATATTTTCCAATCTGGGGAACTTTTTATGCAGGGAAGGCTGGTAGAACTGAAATAATTTCTCACGGAACTACTATCGACCCATCATTTTATTTTGGTAAGACCTATTACCCAAGCACTCCAACAGTTGGTTGTCTTTGTGCAAACGAAATTTGGTCAGATCATGGGACTAGAGCAGTAAGCGACCAGGAAGCATTAATCGAAGCATTAAAATCAACCGGTGATGTAAATGGTTATATTGTTGTAGTCGAATTAGATAATAAGAAACAACCGGTAGTAATTGATGAAGTTACAATGGATATTTTAAAAGCAGAAAATATTTTGAGCAAGGTTGAAAAATAATTTTCGAAATAATGTTTATAGAAGCTAAAAGTTGAAACTCGAATTTAATTTTAATCAATCGGGAGTAATCCCATTTCGTAAAACAAAACTAGGATTGGAAGTTTTACTTATAACTTCACTCAAGAAAAAGAGGTGGATAATTCCAAAAGGCTTTGTTGAATTTAATTTAACGCCATTCGAATCAGCAAAGAAAGAAGCATTTGAAGAAGCTGGGGTTTATGGAACGAATGAAACAATAGAACTCGGGCATTTTGAAAATCGGAAATCAATTGGTATTTGTCATGTCAAGGTTTTTGCGATGGAAGTTATAGAAGTTTTAGAAAATTATCCTGATAAAGAAAAAAGAAAAAGGAAATGGTTCCCGGTTAAAGAAGCTGCAAATAACATCCGGACTAAGGAAATTTCAAATATGATTTCTTCACTCGGATCAAAGTTTAAATGAATCATTTATTCCTCAGATATTAAGGCCTCAATAACTTTTTTACAAATCTCATAATCATATCCTTTTGATAAAAGAAATGAATAAAGTTTTGTTCTAATTTTTTCCTTTTCAATTTTTCTGGTCAATAAAGAATTCAATTTTTTCTTCCCAAGTTCAACTGCATTACTTAAATCATCGTTTGATGGAAAATTTTCTTTCACAACCTGAGCAATAATATTTCTTTCAATTCCTCTCTTAAATAATTCGGCTTCAACTTTCTTTTTGCCCCAATATTTATTTTTAATGTTTTCTTCAGCATAGACCAAAGCAAATTCATAATCATTTAAATAACCATTCGACTTGAGATCATTTATAATTTCATTTATAAAATTTTCATCGTAGCCTTTTTGTTTAAGCTTAACTTTTAATTCAAATGATGAATGATGCCTTCTACCAAGTAATCGAAATGCTTTTTGTTTAAGATGGAACTTTTGGTTTTCCTCAATTAATAAAGAAAAACGGCTTTCAGAAATTTCATCATTTTTCTTTAAGCCGTTTTTCAAAAATATTTCATAAGATAAGAATAGCTTTTCTTCGTTGTCAAAAAAAATAACTACATTTTTTTCATCTTTCTTTTCTACTCTTACAATTCTCATTTCTTATATTTTATAAACTATTTAGCAGCTTTCTTTCCAGTTCCAGTTGCTTGCTCTTTTGGTTTCTCTTCAGATTTTTCTTTTTCCTCTTTACCGGAAGCTGATTGAGCTTTATGCATGCCAAGTTTTTCTTTAACTTCTTTTTCCAATTTTAAAGTTAAATCCGGAAGCTCGATAAGTTTTTGCTTGAATTGTTCTCTACCTTGAAATCTTTCTTCATCATAAGTGAACCAAGCGCCGCTCTTTTTTATTATTCCCATGTTAGTAGCTAAGTCAAGCAAGTCGCCGGTTTTACTTATTCCTTCATTATATAAGATATCGAATTCAACTTCCTTAAATGGCGGTGCAACTTTACTTTTGACAATTTTAACACGAGTTCTATTACCAATAACTTCAGTTCCATCTTTTATAGCGGCCACTCTTCTAATATCTAAACGCAAGGAAGCGTAAAACTTTAAAGCGTTACCGCCGGTTGTTGTTTCCGGATTTCCAAACATTACTCCAATTTTGCTTCTTAATTGATTTATAAAAATTACTGAAGTTTTTGATTTAGAAATTGCGCCGGTAAGCTTTCTTAATGCTTGAGACATTAAACGAGCTTGAACAGCCATGGTTGCGTCACCCATTTCACCTTCAATTTCTGATCTCGGGACAAGCGCAGCAACAGAATCGATTACGATTATATCTAATGCATTGCTTCGAACTAAAGTATCGGTGATCTCTAAAGCTTGTTCGCCAAAATCTGGCTGCGACAAAAGTAAGTTTGAAGTATCAACTCCTAATCTTTTGGCATAATTAACGTCAAGTGCATGTTCAGCATCAATGAACGCAGCGAGCCCGCCGGTCTTTTGTGCTTCAGCAATTATGTGGAGACATAAGGTTGTTTTGCCACTTGATTCGGGGCCAAAAATTTCAGTTACTCTTCCTCTCGGCACTCCGCCGATTCCAAGTGCAAAATCTAAAGAAAGAGCGCCAGTTGGAATTGATTCAACATCGGCTATTACTCCATTGCCAAGTTTCATTATTGAACCTTTGCCGTAAGTCTTTTCTATACTTGCAATGGCGTCTTCAATTATTTTTAGTTTCTGTTCTCTGTCGGAACTCATTTTTCCTCCAATTCATTTTAATAAGTATGATTTAATGTCAGTATATTTAGAACCGGTTGGAAGTAAATCGCTTTTCATCAATATAACTTGACCGGCTTCAAACTCAATTTTCGGAATTCTAAATTTTTCAAAACTGTTTATAAAATAATTCCCTTCATCACCTTTCAATCTTTTAATTGTAATATGTGCTTGGAATTTCTTTTTTTCACGAGGAATAGAAAATTTTTCAAGTTCAATATTCAACTTATCAACTAATTCGATTATTTTACTATTAATTGAAAGCCCTATCCACATTATCCTTGCAACATCTTGCTTATAAAAAAATCCAAAATTAGTTAAAGAACAATTAAACTTTTTATATTCCTCAATAAAATTAATTTGATCTGCAATTTGCTGTGTAAGCTCTTCACTAACTTCACCAATAAATTTTAATGTAAGATGAATCTTATCTTCAGATTCCCATTTAAATTTTTGAAAATTCGGAAAGGCTTCATTCCGTAAATTAATAATTTTTTCT
Organism: Bacteroidota bacterium; assembly: GCA_023475265.1. Taxonomy (GTDB): domain Bacteria; phylum Bacteroidota; class Ignavibacteria; order Ignavibacteriales; family Ignavibacteriaceae; genus FEN-1297. The sequence continues at coordinate 26,534 of JAMCWE010000249.1, read as the reverse complement.
CTTATTTCATCCGGAATTTTTAACGCAATAAAAAGCCTATTCATTAAATGGAATTCCCAATAAATATCTTCTAATCATATCCAAAGCTGTTTGAGTGGTTCTTTGTTTATTTAAAATACGATCATCACCAAATTGAAATTTCTTAGCAGTACATGTTTTATCATCACACAGGCCGATATAAACAAGCCCAATTGGTTTATCAGCACTTGCGCCGGTTGGTCCCATTATACCGGTGACGGATAATCCTAAATCTGTTCCACTAATAGTTCTAATTCCTTCTGCCATCTGGCGAGCAACTTCCAAACTTACAGCGCCGTACTGTTCAATTGTTTCTTCCTTCACTTTAAGCAAATTAATTTTGGAAACATTACTGTAAGTAATAACTCCACGATCATAATACTTGCTGCTGCCGCTTATATTTGTTAGTAAGTTTGAAATCATACCGCCGGTACAAGATTCTGCAACTGCAATTGTAAGTCCTCTTTCTTTTAGCAATCGAGCAACAACTTGTTCTAAAGTTTCATCGTTTATCGAATAAATAAATCTTCCAACTTTGCTTCTAATTTTTTGTTCTATTTCGCTTAGCTTATTTATAGCTTGCTCTTCATCAGATTCTTTGACAGTAATTCTCAACTTAACGCCAAACTGACTCGGAAGAAAAGCCAGCTTTGCCCCTTCTAAGATTTCATCTAAATTGCCTAATCTTTCAAACAACATTGATTCCGGTATTCCGGTTGTTAATACATTACTTCGTTTAATTACGAATTCTTGTCCAACAATTTTTTCCTTAAGGTTAGGAATAACAATCGAGTTCATCATTCCTTTCATTTCAGATGGCACACCGGGAAGAACAATAAAAATTTTTTCATCCTTTTCAATCCACATACCCGGTGCAGTTCCGAATTCGTTTCTTATAACCTTAGCAATTTTAGGAACAAGAGCTTGATCTTCATTTATCTTTGTTAAATTCCGTCCTCTTTTTTTAAAGAATGTTTTCAAATCTTCAAGAACTTCTTTATTTGGAACAAGCTCGGTGTGAAAAAATTTTACGACACATTTTCTAGTAACATCATCATGCGTTGGCCCTAGTCCGCCTGTAACAATTACCAAATCATTTTCTTTAAATGATGATTTAAATTCTTTTAAGATTTCGGTTTCATCATCACCTACAACTGAAATTTTTCTAACATCTATTTGAATATTCGAAAGTTGTTCACCGATAAAAGAAGAATTTGTATTAATGGTTTGTCCAATTAATAATTCATCGCCAATAGTTACAATTTGAGCATTCATTTCCCTCTCGGATAGTTGATAATTTATAAGCGCACAAAAATAAACAAAATTAAATGAACAAGAACTAAAGAATAAAAACCAGCAACTACATCATCCATCATTATACCAAATCCGCCTTTAAGTTTTTCCATTTGCCTTGCCGGAGATGGTTTTGTTATATCAAAAAAGCGCCATATTAAAAAAGCTATAATTGAAATAATTAAATTTTTGGGAACAAACAATAACGAAATCCACATACCAACTACTTCATCAATTGTACACTCAGAAGGATCTTCGCCATAAACTTTTTCAAATTTAGTTCCTACATAAACGCCATAAAAAGTAAAAAGAATTATTGCAGGAATCAATATAAATGGTTTTTCGAATCCTGGAATATAATAAATTATCAAACCGGCTAAACTACCAAACGTTCCGGAAGAAAATGGAATATATCCGGTATAAAATCCTGAGCCAATAAATTTTTCGAAAAAATTAATTTTCACGGTTAAAAAGATTTTTTATTAATTGCCTGCTTTGATATAGATATGTAACTCCTGAATGAAAAGTAATAATTGTTATAATCAACATGGCGGTATATATAAAAGTGCCGTGCATTAATATATGGAATAATTTTTCATTGCCAGTGTAAATCTGAACGGTATTTTGCCCGACATAAACAATAAGCAGATAATAAAGAAAAACCATTTGAATAAAGGTTTTCCACTTTGCATAAATGCTTGTTGGGAAAGAATGACCTTTATAATCTGCAAATGCCCGTAAACCTGTAATTAAAAAATCTCTTAAAATTATTATAATTACCATCCATAAGGGAAGGATTTTTAGAAAAACAAAACCCAGAAAAGCCGCAGAGGTTAAAACCTTATCTGCAAGCGGATCCCAAAACTTTCCCCAATTTGTAATATAGTTAAACTTTCTTGCCAGCCAACCATCGTACCAATCAGTCAATGCGGCAACGATAAACACAATTAAAGAAATCTGTTTTAATAACGGATCATTTGCTAAAAATAATACTAAAAATATTGGAGTTAATATTATTCTTAAAATAGTTAGCTGATTTGGAAGTATCATAATTCGTTATAAAGAATCATTTTCTTTAGCTATGTAATTAAGATATGGGAATTCATAAATCCCCGTATTATGCCCATCATTCCAAGTAATTCCGATCGCGTAACTTCCAACCTCAAAAATTCTTAAAACCTTTATCTGGTCTGATGTAAACAGCGGGATATAAGTTTTACTTTCATTTTCTCTATTCATTGCACATGTAGCACAAGGGCAAAATCTTCTAAGTTTTTTTAATTCAATTTTTGTAACTGTATTGTCATCCCAGTTAATAAAAAGTTCTTTTTGATTATGAACTTTTATCAAAACAGGTTTCATTCAACTAATTCTTTCGCCAGTTAATTGATACAGAACCTCAAGATATTTTTCGCTAGTCTTTTGTATAATTTCTTCCGGCAATTGAGGAGGCGGCGGCTGTTTGTTAAATTTTATGGAAATTAAATAATCCCGAACAAATTGTTTATCATAACTTTCTTGAGCACCGCCAATTTTATATTTTGCTTTAGGCCAGAATCTCGAAGAGTCTGGAGTTAATAGCTCGTCAACCAGAATTACTTGGTTATTATAAATACCAAATTCCATTTTAGTATCTGCTATGATTATTCCTTTTGTCAAAGCATAATCTGAGCATTTGTTATAAATATCTATTGAAGCTTGTTTAATTTTATTTAATGATTTTTTGTCTGTTATTTTTTCTGCTTGGGCAAACGAAATATTTTCATCATGCAAACCTATTTCAGCTTTAGTTGAAGGCGTGAAAATAGGTTCTGAAAATTTTTCTGATTCAGAAAGTCCTGCAGCTAATTTAATCCCGGAAATTTCACCAGTCTTTTTGTAATCATTCCATCCGGAACCGGAAATATAACCTCTAACGATACATTCGATGGGAATTACTTCAGCCTTTTTAACGAGCATTGATCTGCCAAACAAATCATTTTTGTATTCACTACAAATAGATGGAAAGTCATCAACGTTTGTACTTATAAGATGATTGTCTATTAAATCATTAGTATAATTAAACCAGAATTCCGAAATTTTTGTTAGAACTTGCCCTTTGAATGGAATTCCTTGAGCCATTATAACATCAAAGGCAGAAAGCCTGTCTGTTGAAACAATTAGGAAATATTCCCCAACTTCATAAATATCTCGAACCTTTCCTTTTTTAACCAAATTAAGCTTTGGAAAATTAGTCTGAAGAATAATTTTGTTTGTCATATAAATCTTTTTTTTGAAAAACAGTAATGAATGATTATTTAAATATAAATATCGATTAATGATAAAACAACAAAATCCAAATATGATTTTAAAAAGTATAAAGAAAAACCAATGATAAATACTACCGGTAATTTTTGCTTAAATAATTCATGAAAATTTATTAATAGCATAAGCCAAGTTAGGATTAAGTATTACTTTTCATATAGGAAAATGTAATTGTGTGCATATCTGTTAAAAAATAAAAGTAATATCAAGTTAATTCGGAAAATTTTCCAAACCATACAGAATGAAGTTAAATATTTATTTTGGTCTGATTATTGAACGGCTATAATTATATCAAATCTTTTACCAGTTAATAAGTTATGGTAAAAGTATTTATAAGGAAGTATAACTAAATTTAGAAAAGATGAACATGATATCAATAATAATTTTTTATATAACCGTATCTTTAATTTCTGCGGGCATATTACTTTACTTTATGAAATCTGCTCCTTCCGGATGGGAGGATGAGGAGGGCTTTCACATCAACAAACAAAAGAATTAGATTTTAAAAGCTCAATTTCTCTTTCAATTCATTTCAAATTGTTTATTCAATAAATTAATGTAATTTATTATAATTGGTACTTCAGGAAAAAAGAATTGAAAAAATTATTTAATGTTCTGTGTAGAAAGGGACACAATAAGGTTTTATTTTATTAGGTTCGAAAAATAATCTAAGTTACAGCTAACGCGACTCGATTAGTGATAAGTTCTTCGGCAGGCTTAACAAATATTTTTTTGTAGCTATCAACTGCTTCTTCAATTGACAAAAACGTCTCAAATATTCTTAATGTATTTTCAAAATTTTGATTTGAATGAATGGCCAATTTAGGGCGAATGATTTTTAAATTTCCGTTAATGTTTATTAATTTTTTATAAGTTTGAATAATCACACCAATAAAAATTGGATCGATAGAAATACAACATGATAAGTCAATTATATATTTTTTAACATCATTATTCATTGCTGTGGAAAGAAAATTCCGAAATTGTTCAGCTTCTAAAAATGTGGCCTTCTTAATCCAAACCTTTCCAACAAAAATATCTTTTATATATTCACCGGTAAAATCCATACTAGATGTATCTATTCCTTCAAATTAAACAATAGAAACTACAATTTTTATACCACGCTAAAACAAATAAAAATCAAAATAAATAAATAGATAAGCGTAATAATTACTTTATATCTTCGGTAAATTTGAGATAAAGTTTAATTATGAGGCAAATTACTGTTGAATGAAAAGAAGTGTCTTATTGAATCGAAATTACATTTGCAGAATATTAACCAACGAAACAATTATCTACAAATGGTAAAAGAAAATTTTTTTTACAATTATCAACAATTTATTTCTGTTTAATTTTTTTTAAAAATAATTTTCATAGTCAGAAATTTTTCCAAAACATTTTTAATCTGGTGAATTTATCTGACCATATTTAGTTATAAAATCAATTAAAAGTTCCTGTTTATGAACACTATAAATAATTTCAAATTCTTTTAACAGTTCCTCTTCATTTTTTCCGGCATATTCTTTAAGGTTTTTAAAAACAATATCTTTAATGAAGATAAAGTTGCCTGGATTGAAATGGTTTTTGAGAACAAATTAAATATTGCTTTTGTTGGGTCTACATTAAATCGATAATTTTTTAAGAATTCTTCATCACCCATATACTACTCCATTTTTAATACATCTTCAATTTGAAAATAATGGCTATGAATTGATTAATTATTTAAAAATTTAATGATTTTAAATTAAATTTTAAGTGAAATAAATTGCAGATAATAATTTTGATAAAATTAAAACTATGACAAACAAGTTCGAAACAAATCCTTTAAAAAGATTTTCAAATCGAGTTGATAATTACATTAAATATAGACCCAAATACCCTCAATCTATTATAGATTTTTTCCGGAATGAATTAAAGTTAAGTACAAAAGATACCGTTGCAGATGTTGATTCCGGGACGGGAATTTTTTCAGAGATGTTATTACAGAATGGATTTAAAGTAATTGGAATTGAACCAAACAATGAGATGAGAGGCGCCGCAGAAAAATTATTAATAAATTATCCGAGCTTTATTAGCTTAAATGGAACTGCTGAATCAACTAATTTAAATTTTCAAAGCGTAGATTTTATAACGGCTGCACAATCTTTTCATTGGTTTGATTTTACTAAAACAAGAAAAGAATTTTTAAGAATCTTAAAACCAAAAGGTTGGGTATTTTTAATTTGGAACTCAAGAAAATTCGATTCACTTTTTATGAAGGATTATGAAAAATTCCTTTTGAAATTTTCTATCGACTATAAAAAAATTTCTCATCAGAATATTGATAGAAAAGTATTTCAAAAATTCTACAAAAAGTAAGAGATTAAAAATTTTCCGAATTCTCAATCATTCAACATTGAAGGTTTAAAAGGCAGGCTGCTTTCATCTTCATATATTCCTCAACAAGCTTTCAAAATATGATAAATGAATTAGAAAGATTATTTAATAAATATGAAAATGACAGGAAGGTTGATTTTAATTATAATACTGAAGTTTATTTTGGCCATCTTGAATAAAACAGGGATAATGTATTTAGACAATCTTTTCTAGCGGCAATTGGAATAATCTTATTTTATCATCTTCCCTTAATACATCTTTATTCAATTCGATTATTCCGTTCTGTAAATCAGCTAAAATTTTTTCATCTTGAAATGCAATCATCCTTACAGTATTAAAGCCTGGAAACGTTCTTGATCCTAGATGAGGATCGGTTAAATGGCCTCTTCCTTTTACATTTTCCCATTCAGTAAAATAATCAATCTTCAAATTTTCAAGAAGGTTATTAATTCGATCTTCAAGAATATCATGATAAATTAAAAATGCTATTTTCATCTTAATACCATTCGATTAAGTTAAAAGACATCTTAGGATTTATTTTTTCCAGGAAAAAATCTTTTAAATAATTTTACAAAATTTTTAACTGAAACATCATCAAGTAAAGTATAAACTACAGGAACTATAAATAATGTAAGTAAGGTTGATGTAATTAAACCGCCGATAACTGCTTGGCCCATCGGCGCTCGAAATTCTCCCCCCTCACCTAGCCCAAGAGCAACGGGCATCATTCCGAATATCATTGCAAAAGTTGTCATCAAAATCGGGCGCAATCTAGTTGGTCCGGCTTTTAACAAAGCCTCCAATCTTGTTAATCCCCTTCCTCTTAGAACATTTGTGTAATCGACTAAAAGAATTCCGTTTTTTGTTACAAGCCCCATTAACATTATAATTCCGATTAAAGAAACAACTGAAATTGAACTTCCGAAAATTAATAACATCAACACTGCCCCAATTATAGCCATCGGTAATGCCAGCATGATAGAAAACGGATGCATTATACTTTCAAACTGTGCAGCAAGAACAATGTAAACGAAAACTATTGCGAGTCCAAATGAAAGAAAAATATTTCCGAATGATTCAGATTGCATTTCTCCTTCACCAACAATACTAGCGGAATAGCCTGGTTCAAAATTAATTTTTTTAGTTTCTTTTTGAATATCTTGCAAAACATCACCAAGAAATCTACCGGATAAATTTGCGTTGATACGAATTTCTTTTTGTCTTGCATATCTATTTATTTCCGAAGGCCCAACTCCTTCCGAAACTCTAGCAACATCAGTAACTGGAATCATTATTGAACCTCCATCATCAGCCTTCTTGGTACTTTTTAGCATGAGGTTTGGAATATCTGCAATACCGGTTCTATTTTCTTTTTTCAATCTTACCCGAACATCAAATTGTTCATTACCTTCTTGATATTGAGTTGCAACAAATCCATCAACCATAGCTCTAACAGAAGAAGCAATTAACATTGGGTTTACTCCAAGATCCGATGCTTTCGCTCTGTCTATCAATAAACGAACTTCGGGTTTAGAAGTTTCCAGACTGTTTTCAACATCAACTGTTCCCGGAGTTGATCTTACGATCGCCTCAATGTTATCTGCATATTTACTAAGTTGATCTATATTTTCTCCTCTAACACTTATTTCAACAGGTTTGCCGCCTCCGCCCGGTCCTCCTTGAATGCCATAACTAATATTTACACCTGGCAAAAATCTTAGCTGCTTTCTCAATTGAGCCATCAAAATTTTGTCACTTTTTTTTCGTTCATTCTTATTTACTAATTTTACTAAAATATTAGCTCTTGTAACCGGATCATTACCGGCGCCAATTGTTGTTAAAATAGTTTTTACTTCATGAAATTTTCCTAATTCATTTTCAACTCGAGCACAGAGATTACTTGTTTGTTCCAGTGAACTACCCGGTGCTGCATTAACAGTGATGGTAAATTCATTTCTATCTGTTTCAGGAAAGAATTGATTACCCAACAATCCCATTATCGTTATGCTTGAAAGAAAAATTGCGATCGAAGTAATAATTACAATTTTTCTATGTGTTAATGACCATCCCAATGCTGACTTATATTTTACGCTTAATATTTCAAAGAAATGATTAAAGTAATAAAGTATTTTTTGAAGAATATTTCCTTGTTTGGATAGTGCTTCGTCTTCTCTATGCAGCCATTTTGATGAAAGCATCGGAGTTAATGTAAAAGCTACGAACAAAGAAACGAGCACCGCCGCCGAAATAGTAATACCGAATTGATAGAAAAATCGTCCTACGATGCCGGGCATGAAAGCTACAGGAATAAATACGGCAACAATTGTAAAAGTGGTTGCCATTACAGCTAATCCAATTTCTTGTGACGCTGATTTTGCAGCTTCCAACGGAGTTTCGCCTTGATGCATATGACGATAAATATTTTCGATTACAACTATTGCATCATCAATTAACAAACCGACAGCAAGAGAAAGAGCAAGAAGCGACATCATATTTAAAGTAAAATTAAATGCATACATAATAATGAAGCTTGCTATAATTGATGTAGGTAAAGCAAATGCACTAATGATTGTAGCTCTTAAATTTGCGAGGAAAAGGAAAATAACTATTACTGCGAGCAATCCGCCGTAAAAAATATCAAATAAGACATCATTGATTGTATCACGGATATAAACGCTATTATCTTGAGCTAAATTAATTTTAATATCAGTAGGAAGTTGAGTTCTCAATCTGGCAATCTGTTTATTTACTTCATCTGCAACTTTAACTGTATTGCTTCCTGATTGTTTAATAATATTCAATCCGACTGCAATGCTGCCATTAACTCTTGTTAAGCTGGTTTGTTCTTTTATGCCGTCAGTAATTGTTGCAATATCGGATAAGTAAACAACTTTCCCTTTTGGATTTGCAACTATTACTTTATTGAAATCCACAATGTTTTTAAATTTTCCCATTGTACGGAGAATTACTTGTCTTGGTCCCTTTATTAAATTTCCACCGGGTACTTCTACATTGGATGCACCAATACTTTGTATTACTTCCTGAATAGATAAATTATATGCTTTCAATCTTGATGGATCGATAGCAATTTCAATTTCTCTTTCTGCACCGCCAACTAAATCTACAGAGCCAACACCGGGAATATTTTCCAATCGTTTCTTAACAACATTCTTCGTGTATTCAGTTATTTCTTTTTCCGATCTTTGACCTGAAACAGTTAATGACATGATTGGAAAACTAGCCGGATCATATCTTTGAATTATTGGATCTTCAATATCTGTTGGTAAATCTGCTCTGATTGCAGATAACTTTTCTCGTACATCTTGCGCTGCAATTTTTCCGTCTATTTCAAGTTTAAAAGCTACTACAAGAATTGAAACACCTTCGCGTGAATAAGATTGAATCCAGTCAACTCCTTCAATAGGATTAACTGCATCCTCTAATTTTTTAGTAACATCTGTTTCTATTTGCTCTGGACCTGCACCTGGTAAAACAGTGGTAACAATTACATAAGGAATATCAACATTAGGAAATAGATCGACATTTAATTTCAAATAAGAAAACAGTCCAAGCACTATAAGTGCTAATATCATCATAGTTGCAAACACAGGTCGTTCGATAGATACATCAGCTAATTTCATATTCTACCTGTCATTTTTTTCTAATTGAAAAATTTATCAGAAACATTGTATAACTAATTTGTTTGTTCAGAAATATAAACCGGGCTTCCTTCTTTCAAATCATTTGTTCCAAGCGTAACAACAACATCGCCGCCTTTCAATCCTGATAATATTTCCGTGTCTATACCGTCAGTAATTCCGGTTTCAATTTTTCGGAATGAAGCCTTATGACCATTTATTACAAATACACCTTTAGTATTTTGAATAACTGTTACCGCTAAGTAAACAACTTTCCCTTTTGGATTTGCAACTATTACTTTATTGAAATCCACAATGTTTTTAAATTTTCCCATTGTACGGAGAATTACTTGTCTTGGTCCCTTTATTAAATTTCCACCGGGTACTTCTACATTGGATGCACCAATACTTTGTATTACTTCCTGAATAGATAAATTATATGCTTTCAATCTTGATGGATCGATAGCAATTTCAATTTCTCTTTCTGCACCGCCAACTAAATCTACAGAGCCAACACCGGGAATATTTTCCAATCGTTTCTTAACAACATTCTTCGTGTATTCAGTTATTTCTTTTTCCGATCTTTGACCTGAAACAGTTAATGACATGATTGGAAAACTAGCCGGATCATATCTTTGAATTATTGGATCTTCAATATCTGTTGGTAAATCTGCTCTGATTGCAGATAACTTTTCTCGTACATCTTGCGCTGCAATTTTTCCGTCTATTTCAAGTTTAAAAGCTACTACAAGAATTGAAACACCTTCGCGTGAATAAGATTGAATCCAGTCAACTCCTTCAATAGGATTAACTGCATCCTCTAATTTTTTAGTAACATCTGTTTCTATTTGCTCTGGACCTGCACCTGGTAAAACAGTGGTAACAATTACATAAGGAATATCAACATTAGGAAATAGATCGACATTTAATTTCAAATAAGAAAACAGTCCAAGCACTATAAGTGCTAATATCATCATAGTTGCAAACACAGGTCGTTCGATAGATACATCAGCTAATTTCATATTCTACCTGTCATTTTTTTCTAATTGAAAAATTTATCAGAAACATTGTATAACTAATTTGTTTGTTCAGAAATATAAACCGGGCTTCCTTCTTTCAAATCATTTGTTCCAAGCGTAACAACAACATCGCCGCCTTTCAATCCTGATAATATTTCCGTGTCTATACCGTCAGTAATTCCGGTTTCAATTTTTCGGAATGAAGCCTTATGACCATTTATTACAAATACACCTTTAGTATTTTGAATAACTGTTACCGCAGCGTTTGGTATAGTAAGAATATTCTTTTTATTTTTTAACTCAACATTTACACGGCAAAACATACCCGGCTTAAACCATTTATCTGAAGTATTTGTAAAGAGAGTTTTTAATTCAAAGCTGCGCGATTGAATATCGGCTGATTTTGAAATTTGAGATATTTTCCCTTTTTGGATTAGTTCAGGTTTTAATTCAGAATATACTTCTGAATTTTGACCGATGGCCAAGTTCGGTATATCTTCTTCACCAACATCAAATACAATTTTCATCCTCTGAATATTTGCAATTATTATTAATGGTAAACCCGGGCTAGCTAATTCACCAACATTATTATTTATAGCTGTTACTATTCCGCCGATTGGCGAAGTAAGTTCAACAGTATTTTTAGCCGCTTCGAAATTTGCTCTGGCAACTTCGAATGCTGTTTTAGTTCCATCAAATAATTGCTGTGAGATTGCGCCTTCTTTAAAAAGCGCTTCCATTCTCTCAAGATCTTTTTTGGCATTTAAGTAACCGGCTTGGGCTTGATAAAATTGAGATGATGCACCAGACTTATCTAATACTATAAGCAGCTGCCCAGCTTTTATATTATCGCCAACCTGAACTTTTATTTCCGTAATTCTTTCGGGAATTTTTGAAACAATATTTGCTTGCTCTTCTCCTTCAAGAGTACCAGTAAAAGTTTTTATAAGCCGGATATTATTAATCTTTGCTTTAGATACTTTTACAGCAACTGTATCTAGCTCGGTTAAATTTTTAGTAGTTCCGTTATCCTTTTTTGAGCTGCAATTAATATTCAGCGTAATGATAAATATTAAAGAAAGGAATAATACAATTAAGGAAACCTGTCTTGAAAATAAATTTCCGTTTCGGATTCTAATTAGATTTGCGAAAATCATTTTTCCCTCATTTCAAATAATAAATTAATTTTTAATTTGAGTTAATGCTGACAGCATATTCCCATTCAGATTTAGCAATTAAATAATCATAAATCGCCTGGAAATAATTTGTTTGTGCAAATGTTAATGCAGCTTGAGTATCAATTATTTCTAACTGCGTACCAACGCCGCTTTTATACCTGGTGTTTGCAATCTTTAATGCTTTATCAGCTTGTTGCAAACTTTTTTCTTGTGCTTGAACTCTTTTCTTAGACTCATTCATTTTCATTTGTGCTTGCAGCACTTGAACTTTAAGTCCTTCTTCCAGTTTCTTTCTTCCTAAACTAATTTTTTCCTTATCAATAATAGCTTGCTGAACTCTTGCGCTTCTGCTGAAGCCGTCAAATAAAAGATATGAAATTTGCAACCCGACCATAAAACTTTGCGGCCACAAATAACGATTAATTTTTAATGTATTATCTTGAGTTTGAAATTGATATTGGCCGAATAATGCAAGTGTCGGGAAATAATCTGCTCTCTGAATTGAAATATTTTTATCGAGCAATGATTCCTGCAATTCCAATTGTTTCACCAACGGGCTTCTGTTAATCGCATCTTGGCTATTTTCTAAAATTATTTCTTGCGGCACTTCTTGAAAAACAAATTCTCCTTTAATATCAAACGGTTGGTCGATATTAATTGTTAAAAGATTTTTCAACGAACTCTTAGCAAGATTTAAATTATTTTCCGATTGAATTAACATCGGCTGAGTATTTGCTGCTTGTACTTCCGACCTCAAGTAATCATATTCGGAAGCAACTCCTTGTTTAAATAATGCAGAAACATTTTCAAAATTTGCTTTTGCCGCCTCATAATTCTCTTTACTAACTTTTACCAACTGTTTTGCTAATAAGATTGTGTAAAAATTTTTTTTAACTGAAAGGATAACTTCTTCCTGTGTAGCTTGATTCCCAGCTTTGGAAAATTCAGAATATTCGCCTGCTATTTGAATTGCGGTATTTACTTTTTGACTGTAAAGAACTTGAGTTAGCCCAATCGTTCCGGAGAAACTATTCTTTGAACCAAGCTCCATTGTTAAAGTATTATGAGTTGGATTAAATGCATTGTCGGGTGGAATAAATAGAACAGGCAATTTTATATTTCTCGTATAATTACCAGTGAAATCTATTCTTGGAAATGCGTTTGAATATGCTTCGTCTATTTGCTCTTGAGATTTTTGAATGTCTTTTTTAGAAATTTGAATATCCCAATTATTATCAAGCGCTTTTGTGATAGCTTCATCAAGAGATAAAATTAGAGTATCGCGCTGCTGTGGGAAAATTTGATGATCGAAAAGGATGATCGAAAATAAGATAACAAAAATCTTACTGTACTTATTAATTTTCATATGACCCCGTTTAATCTAAATTCATTATGAAAAAATATTTGCGTAAATATAAAAAGATTTATTTCAAATGAACAGAATGAATTAAAAACAATTTCTTAAAAATTGATAATAAAAAAATTATTTTGAACCCCTTAGAAATTCATTTATAGCTGCGGCAGCTTTTCTACCGGCACCCATCGCTAAAATAACAGTCGCACCGCCGGTAACAATATCACCTCCGGCAAATACTCCTTTTTTAGTTGTCTTCATTGTTGATTCATCAACAACTATGTTCCCCCATTTTGTATATTGAAGATCAGGAGTTGTTTTTTGAATTATCGGATTAGAACCATTTCCAATTGCAATAACAGCCATATCAATATCAATTATATAATCAGAACCGGAAATTGGAATTGGTTTACGCCGACCGGAAGAATCAGGCTCACCTAATTCCATTTTTTGAACTTTAACTCCAGTTAACCAGCCATTTTTATCTCCAACAAATTCAACAGGGTTTGAAAGATAAATAAATTCAATTCCTTCTTCCTTTGCATGGTGAATTTCTTCTTTTCTTGCCGGCATTTCTAAATCTGAACGACGGTAAATTATATAAGCATTCTTTGCACCTAATCTTTTTGATGTCCGCACCGCATCCATCGCTGTATTCCCGCCGCCGAAAACAGCAACATTTTTATCTTTACAATGAAATACCGGAGTATCAAACGATGGAAACTTATATGCTTTCATCAAATTAACTCTGGTAAGAAATTCATTTGCTGAATAAACTCCATTCAAATTTTCACCAGGAATATTTAGGAAGTAAGGAAGCCCCGCGCCAACAGCAATGAAAACAGCATCGTAACCATTTTGTAAAAGTTCATCGACTGTATCAGTTAATCCGATTACGGCATTAGTTTGAAAATCCACTCCTAATTTTTTTAATGATTCAACTTCAGCTTTTACAATTTCTTTTGGAAGACGAAATTCTGGAATTCCATAAATCAAAACTCCACCAAGGTCGTGAAGAGCTTCAAATACTGTTACTTCATGTCCCATTTGAATTAAATCCCCTGCGCAACTCAATCCTGCAGGACCGCTTCCAACGATAGCAACTTTCTTTCCGGTTCTTGGTTTTAAGTCAGGTGTTCTAATTCCTACATGTTCTCTTTCAAAATCAGCTACAAATCTTTCTAATCGTCCAATTGCAACGGGTCCATTTTTTTTGCCGACAACACATTTCACTTCACATTGTTCTTCCTGCGGGCAAACTCTGCCGCAAACTGCTGGCAGCATATTATCTTCTTTTATTTTTGCAGCAGCAACTAAATAATCTCCTTCAGCAACAAGAGCAATAAAATCTTTAATCTTTACTCCAACAGGACAACCTTCTACACAAGTTGGCTTTGGACACTGAATGCATCTGAGCGCTTCTAATTTTGCCAGTTCCTCTGTAAAGCCAAGATTTACTTCTTCAAAATTATTTCGTCTTACTTTGCTATCCTGCTCAGGCATTGACTGACGAACAATTTTCATCCTCTCTTTATTTGACAATTTCTCCAAATCAACTCTCCGAATAATTTAAAATTAATAGTCTGCCGCTGATTATTTTTTTATTTCGCTTTCAACCGAATTTAAAATCGTTTCATTTGAATGGCATGTATAAAAACTTAGCGCTTGCTCTTCATCTTTTTTGTATGTTCGGTTTCTTCTTTCAAGTAATTCAAAATCAACTTTATGTGCATCGAATTCAGGACCATCGACGCACACAAATACTGTTTTGTTATCAACTGTTGCGCGACAGCCGCCGCACATTCCGGTTCCGTCAACCATTATCGGGTTTAAGCTGACAACAGTTTTAATTTTTAGTTTCCTTGTAACTTCAGCAACAGCTTTCATCATTGGAATTGGACCGATAGCAAGCACAAAGTCAATTCGTCTTTTTGCATCAATCAGCTCTTTTAATTTTTGAGTAACAAATCCATGATAACCATAACTTCCATCGTCAGTTGTAACAAAAACTTCATCGCAGACTTCCTTCATTTCATCTTCAAGAATAACAAAGTCTTTCGTTCTGCCGCCAATAATTGAGATCGTATAGTTTCCGGCTTTCTTCAAAGCAACCGCGGTGGGATAAGCTATTGCTGTTCCTACTCCTCCACCTATGCTGACGGCTACTCCAAAATTTTCTATATGAGATGGTTTACCTAAAGGCCCGACAACATCTAAAATAAAATCACCGGTTTCCAATTCATTTAACTGCATTGTTGTTTTTCCTACACCTTGAACTATGATGGTAATTGAACCTTCCTCAATATTTGAATCGGAAATTGTTAGGGGAACTCGTTCTCCATTCTCATCAACTCTAATAATTACAAATTGCCCTGCTTGTCTTTTTTTAGCAATCTTAGGAACTTCAATCCTGAACTTTTTAATATTTGGTGCGATGAATTCTGCGTAAAGTATTTTGTACATATTTATATTGCTGTTTGTTTGAGTCTGTTATTTGCGCCAACAACGGCAACTGCCGTCATATTAATTATATCTTCAACTGTTGCACCTCTTTGAAGAACATGAACAGATTTTTTCATACCCATCAATATTGGGCCAATTACAGTTGCCTGGCCGATTCTTGCCATAAGTTTATAAGCAATGTTTCCGGAATTAAGATCCGGGAAAATTAATACATTAGCTCTTGTTTTAAGATCGGAAAATGGAAATACATCTTGCAAAATCTCCGGTACAACCGCAGTATCAGCTTGCATTTCACCATCAATAACCAAATTTGGCCGAAGCTTTTTAACTATTTTTACTGCTTGACTTACCTTAATTGCTTCAGGATATTTTGTACTACCAAAATTGCTGAATGAAAGCATTGCAACTTTAGGCTCAACATCAAATGCTTGAGCAGCGTCTGCGGTAGAAATTGCTATTTCTGCAAGTTCTTCCGCAGTTGGATTTACATTTACCGTTGTATCAGAAAAGAAGAAAACATCTTTCTTGGTTATAACAATATAAAGTCCGGACACAACTTTAAATCCGTCTTTAACCCCGACGCATTGAAGCGCTGGCTTTATTGTATTTGGATAATGAGTTGTTAAGCCGCTTATTAATGCATCTGCATCTCCCTGATCAACCATCATTGAACCGTAATAGATTGAACTTTTTAAAAGTTCTCGTGCTTCATTTAAAGTTGAACCTTTTCGTTCTCTTTTGTGAAAGAATGCCAGTGCATAACTTTCTACTTTAGGGCAAGTTTCCGGA
Organism: Bacteroidota bacterium; assembly: GCA_023475265.1. Classification (GTDB taxonomy): domain Bacteria; phylum Bacteroidota; class Ignavibacteria; order Ignavibacteriales; family Ignavibacteriaceae; genus FEN-1297. Next base: position 10,102 of record JAMCWE010000249.1, on the reverse strand, counting down.
TCAAAAATTTCAAATTCATTTTCATCATAATTAAGATTTTTAATCGTATCTTTTATCTTCTTTTCATTGCCTAGTAAAATCGGTTTTGCAATGTTATCGGTAAAAGCAACATGAGCCGCGCGAATTATTTTTTCTTCTTCGCCTTCAGGATAAACAACCCGTCTTGGACTTTTTTGAGCTTTATGAATCATAACCCGCATTATTTCTTTAGAAAGTCCAAGTCTTTCTTTCAATTCTTCTTCGTAAGCAATCCAGTTTTCTATTTTAATTCTAGCGACACCAGTTTCGATTGCAGCTTTGGCTACCGCAGGCGCAACATGCCAAAGGACTCGCGGATCAAACGGTTTTGGAATTATATAATTTTTACCAAACTCAAAACTTTCTCCGCCGTATGCATTCATAACCATTTCAGGAACTTTTTTCTTTGCCAAACAAGCCAATGCTTCAACAGCAGCCATTTTCATTTCTTCATTTATTGCTGTTGCTCTTACATCCAAAGCGCCGCGGAAGATGAATGGAAAGCCAAGAACATTATTTACTTGATTCGGATAATCACTTCTTCCTGTTGCCATAATTAAATCATCTCTTACAGATACAGCATCGTCATAAGTAATTTCCGGATCTGGATTAGCCATTGCAAAGACAATCGGATTAGAAGCCATAACTTTTATCATTTCCTTAGAAACCACACCGCCGACTGAAAGTCCAACAAATACATCGGCGCCTTTAAAAGCATCTGCAAGCGAGCCATGGAATTTTTCAGTTGCAAATTCCATTTTATATTTGTTCAGATCTTTTCTATCTTTTGTTATGCATCCCTTTGAATCAAACATTAAAATATTTTCTCTTTTTGCACCGGCTCTTATATAAAGTTTGCAGCAAGAAATTGCCGCAGCGCCGGCTCCATTTACAACTATCTTAAGATCAGGTAAAAGTTTTCCGGCAACTTCAGCAGCATTGATTAAAGCAGCGCAAGAAATTATTGCAGTTCCATGCTGGTCGTCATGAAAAACAGGAATGTTCATTGTCGCTTTAAGAGTTTCTTCAATTTCAAAGCACTCAGGAGCTTTTATATCTTCTAAATTGATTCCGCCGAAAGTTGGTTCAAGCATTTGAACGGCTCTAATAATTTCCTTAGGATCTTTACTTTTAAGTTCAATATCAAAAACATCGATGTCTGCAAATCTTTTGAATAGAACCCCTTTGCCTTCCATAACAGGTTTGCCTGCATGCGGACCAATATCTCCCAAACCCAACACTGCAGTTCCGTTTGAAATAACAGCGACTAAATTTCCTTTTGCTGTATAATGATAAACTTCGTCATCATTCTTTTCAATTGCACGGCATGGCTCAGCTACGCCAGGAGTATAAGCCAGAGATAAATCTCTTGAAGTTAAACATGGCTTAGTTGGAATTACTTCTATTTTGCCACGTCTACCCTGACTATGATAATCGAGTGCTTCTTCTTTGCTTATTTTCATTTTATTTTGTCTCCACTTTAATTTGTCTCTTTTTTTAAGAGAAATAAATTAATTGATCATAAATTGTTTAATCTGCCAATTTTACAAAAGAATATAAACCATAAATTGTGCCATTAGAATTGTTTTTTATCGATTTACTTTTCCATCAATGCAACTAAAAATTTGAATTTTAATCTTAATTCTACATTTGGTTTCCCAAATATGAAAATTTTTTTCTAAGGATTAGAATAGGAATAAAATTTCAAACCTTTGATCAAAAACTTGGGAAAGTTTTTAATTAATGTATTGATCCAAAAACTGTATTTTAAGAGCTCTTGAAATTTGAAGAGGATAAAATTTAATAATCAAAGTCATGCTAAAAAATTGATTTGCTGCTTTATTAATTTTTTGTCAGTAGAAATTATTTCCCTATATAATCAAGCAGCGCATGAATGAATGTAAGCGGATGCGGCGGGCAGCCTGGTACAAAAAGATCAACCGGAATTTCATCAAAGAAATTTCTATTAACATGATTTGAGTTTGCAAATAACCCGCCGCTTATTGAACAGACGCCGACAGCGATTACAATCTTTGGATCGCTTATACTTTCATATGCATCCTTCAAAGCGGGAGCCATGTTAGCTGATATTGGTCCGGTAATAACAATTCCATCAGCATGTCTTGGTGAAGCAACGAAGTCAATTCCAAATCTTCCCATATCGAAATTAACATTTGTCGTTGCAGCTAATTCCAATTCACAACCGTTGCATCCGCCTGCGGAAACCTGACGCAGTTTCAACGACCTGCCAAAATATTTATGAATTTCTTTTTTTGCATCGACCGCTTCTTCTTCAAATTGCTCAAATGTTTTTCCGGAAGAAATTATTAAAGAATTACGATTTGTACTTCCAAGCTGATATTGATTTGTAAATTTAATCGCTCCGCTGGAACAAACTTTTTCACATTCTCCGCAAAAAATACATTTGCCTAAATCTAGTCTTAACGGATTAACTTCAATCGCTTCGGTAGGACAAACGTCCTTACAATCTTTGCATTTATCTGCACACTTGCTTTCATCAATAATTGGAAACCCTTTAAAAGTTTCAAGAACTTCTGCTTTACGAATGTTTGGGATCGCCTGTTTCCCATGTCTGATTCTTAATTTAAATAAATCTAACATTCCATATTCCAAAATTATTAAAGATCGAAACCGCTATACGAAAGATTAAAGCTCTTATTGCACAACGGAAAATCAGATACACCATTATTCTTCACCGACAAAGCAACAGCAAGCCAATTATTAAATGACGGATCTTTTATTTTATATTTTCTAAGTCGTCCGTTTTCATCAGTAATTGCTGTATGAGAAATTTCTCCGCGCCAGCCTTCAGCCAACGAAATTACAAAATGATTAGGCTTTAATTCCGAAGAAGTTTTTTTCAATTCACCTTCGCTAAAAGTTTCCAGCTGTTCTTTAATTATTTTAATTGATTGAGTTATTTCGATATAACGAATATAAGCTCGTGCAAATACATCGCCGGATTTTAAAGTTAATTTATGAACCGGGAACAGTGAGAAACCGCCGAATGGATGATCCGATCTAATATCAATTGCAACACCGCTAGCGCGCGCTGCCGGCCCAACCATTCCAATTTCTTTAGCAATTTCATTTGTAATTATTCCGGTCTTTTCAAACCTTGCAAGAACAGATGCCGATGAAAATAAAACCTCGGCAGCAATTTCAACATCTTCTTCTAACTTATTTATTGTGTCTAAAATTTTCTCTTTCAATTCAGAACTAATATCATAATTCACACCGCCAACAGCAATCATTCCGTGTCCGAATCGGCTGCCGCAAATTGCAAGAGTTGTATTTATTACTTTTGTTCTTAACGCACCAAATGCAGCATTACCGGTTAGATAAGCAACATCTCCGGATAGTGCAGAAAGATCGCCAAGATGAATTCCGATCCTTTCGAGTTCAAGAGCGATAGTTCTTATTACCATTGCCCGGCGGGAAATATTATTTTCACTTAGTGATTCAATAGCTCGGGCAAATGTCCCGGCATGACCGACTACCGTATCACCGGCAATTGATTCGGAAAGCTTTAAAAGATAAACCGGATTATTTTTATTACGAATAAATAATTCTTCAATTCCTCGGTGTTGAAATCCAAGTTCAATTTCAAGATGATGAATTTGTTCGCCGTGACAAGAAAACCTGAAATGTCCAGGTTCAATTATTCCGGCATGAATTGGACCGACGCCAACTTCGTGAACTTCTTCTCCGATCATTTTAAAAAATTCATATGGAATTTCTTCTTTAGAAATTCCGGCAATTCCTTTTCGAACCGGCTTCAACCATGGATGGCCTTGAGGCTTAATTCCAAACTGCTCATAAAATTCTCTTTCAAAAAGATGGAAGGATTTGAATTCTGGAGTTATGGAATCGAAAGAATCACCGTCATTAAAATTTGATGATGCGATAAAGAGTTTTGATTGTTCGTCATCCGCAAGAACGACATAAAGAATTACGCCGGAATTAATTTTTTCACCAAAGAATTGAATTAACCGGCATCCTTTTGAAATCATTTCAACAATCTGTTCCCTCAGCTTATGGAATTCCAAATTCGGAATTTCCTTAAGAGAAACAGATTGAAGGTTTTTTATTTCAGTCCAAATCAATTACAAACTCCTTCTAATATAAAAAGCCAGCTGCGTTCTTTAAAAGATTTAATACGGCGTACGGAATATTTGTTCCAATAATTAGCAACAAAAAAAGTAAAATAATTTGCCCGGCATAAGCAGAGTAATTCAATCTTAATTTATTTCTGTCTTCAATTTCAATTTCGCCAAATGACATTTTGAAAAAAGCACTTCCCATTCCATAAACAATAACCGCAAGCAAAATGAAAAATGGAACGGCTAACCAGGCTAAGCCGGCAGCGAAGAATGCTTTCACAATTAAAAACTTTGCTATGAATGCCGGGAAAGGCGGCAGTCCGGAAATTGATAACAAAGAAATTATCCAAATCCATCCTGTTATAGAATCTTTCTTCAAAAGTCCTTGAACATTATTTATTTTTTTGCTTTTGAAAAGATGAAGAATATTTCCGGAAGTTAAGAACAAAGAAGTTTTTGAAAGTGAATGAGCCACAAGTAAAATCATCGCCGCAAAAATTCCGGGCTTGCCAAGTGCAATGCCAATGAAAAGAATTCCCATATTTTCTATGGAAGAATAAGCGAGCATTCGTTTGTAATTTTTTATCTGCAGCATAAATACTGCGCTGATAAGCAAAGAAAGAAAGCCGGTAATTAGAAGCAAAAAATTTGAGAATGATTCTTTGTGTGCATGAACCATAACTCCCTGCACCCGGATAAGTCCTAAAAATGCCGTATTAAGAAGTGTACCGGATAGCATTGCAGAAACCGGTGACGGCGCTTCTGAATGGGCATCCGGCAGCCAAGCATGAATTGGTGCAATCCCGATCTTTGTTCCGAATCCGACAAGAATAAATGCAAAACTTATTTGAAGCCAGAAAGGATTTATTTCCGCAGCGTGAAGATATAAATCTGAAAAGAAAAGAGAATTAAACGACCTGCTTCCTATCGAAAGAATTATTATTCCAACAAATGCTAAAGTAATACCTATCGAACAAATGTAAATATATTTCCATGCTGCTTCGAGCGAAGATTTTTTCTTTTCAAAATAAATCAGCAGCGCACTTGTTAAAGTTGTTGCTTCAATAAAAACCCAGGTTAAAGCTAAATGTGTCGAAAGCAGAACTCCAGCCATTGCAGCGGCAAATAGAAATATTGTTGAAGTGTAAACAGTTTCTTGTTGTGCGGAATAATTATGTTCATCAAAATAAAAGATGCTGTAAATTGCTGAAGCCAAAAATACTATCGATAGAACAGTTAGAAATAGAATTCCTATCGAATCAAAATTAAAATAAATATTCAGCCAGCCTGGAAGAATTATCCAATTTATACCAAACCATTCCAGCACCGAAACGGTAATATAAATTATTGGAATAAATAGCAGCGAAATTCTTGTGACAATTTTATTGTTCGAAAGAAGTACAATTATTCCAAATACTACCGGCAGAAATAATAAAATGCTTACCATCGTTAGTCCTTCAACTCAGTGAGAATATCAATATGGTTTCCATCAAACATTTCCTGAATCTTATTGAAGAAAATTACAAACAGATAAATACCGACGAACAGATCAAGCAGCACACCAAGATTGACCAGCAGCGGCATTTCATTTGCCACCGAAAGCGATAAAAGGAATATTCCGTTTTCAAGAATCATATAACATAAAATATGAGTTATAATTCTTTTCCTGTTTACAATTAAAAACAAACTTGCAACGATTAAGACAATTGAAACGCCGAAGTAAAGCGGCTTTACTCCGGATCCAATTTTAGCTGACCAATAAGCAACCACAAAACCAAGAATAAAAATTCCGCTAGCAATCAACATTGAATAGAATTGTGAAATGTACGGTTCAACTTCTCTACCGATTTCGTTTTTCCGGATTACTCTAAGCAAAAAGAATGGAATGATGAATCCTTTGATTGCTAAAGTTTCGACCGCAAGAAAAGCAATGTTCAGCCAGTTAATTTCTTTAAGATCAAGAATGACGAGAAGGAATAAAATCAATCCTTGAAATGCTAAAGTTTTGACGTATGATTCTATTCTGCTTGCTGCAAAAACATAAAGGATGCTTGTGCCGAGAAGAATAATTAATATGTTGCTCATCTAATTCCTCCTCTTATGAAAAAAATAACTACAGCAAAAGCAATAAATGAAAGTGCAGTCATCAAAAATATAAATTGCGGAACATGCGACATCCGAGCCCGCGCCATTAACGATTCAATTATTCCAATTAAAATTGAAGTAACAGAAATTATTACTACTAGAAAAATAATTGCTAAAGCCGGTGATAAATTTTCCGGTATAATTAAATTTGCTGCCAGAGTTGAAAGCAGAACCATCTTCATGCCAGCCGAATATAAAATAAATCCCAGATCAGGCCCGGAATAATCAAGCACCATAACTTCATGAATCATTGTTAATTCCAAATGTGTATTCGGATCATCAACCGGGACGCGTGAACCTTCAGTTAAAATCATTATGAACAGCGCAACAGAAAAAAGTATTTCGATCAATTCAGTATAACCAGCGCTGGGATTTAATAATGAGAAGATTGAAACAAATGAAGTTTGTCCGGTTAACAATGCAAGCGTTCCAATCAATATAAAAAATGCGGGTTCAACAATTGATGAAAAAGTAACTTCTCTGCTTGCACCCATTCCTTCAAAGCTGCTTCCGGTATCGAGTGCAGCAAGCACCATTAAAAATTTTGAGAGGCCAAGGATGTATGCAAATAAAATAAAATCACCGTTAAAGCTAATTGTTGATCCAAATGAAGGAATAGGAATCAGCAAAAAAGCAAAGATTACTGCGGCGATATTGAATGTAGGTGCAATTCGAAAAACTAATGAAGTGGTTTTGCTTATTACTTCATCCTTCTTTAAAAGTTTTAGAAAGTCGTACAGCGGTTGAAGAATTGGCGATCCTTTTCTACCAGCCCAAATAGCCTTGATACGATTAATTAATCCTAAGAATAAAAAAGGTGCAAAAAATAAAATAAATATTTGAAATAGAATCAGCATTTATCTTACTCCTATTATCCAAATCAAAATCAAAACAAGAAAAATTAATCCGTAAAGAATGTATTGCTGCATTCTTCCACTTTGTACCCAAGCAAATAAATTTAAAAACGAACGGACATATTTGAGCATTGGTTGGATAAAAATTCTTTCCACAAAATCATGCTGTGAAGTTTTTAACTTTACCTCTACCGGGAAAATTTCTTTTCCCGTTTCGACAGTCGTTTTTTGTGGTACAAAAGCTGCAACCAATTCAAGGAAAGGAAGAGAATAGGAACTTCCGGTATATTGAAGTCTGCTGCTTTCTAATTGGTAGCCGCAGTTCCAAGTTTTGAAATTTTTAATTTCCCTTTTCCGCAATAGGAAATATCTAATAAGAAAAAAGAAAAGAAAAATCGCAATAAATAAGAGCAACCCTTTTGATAAAGAATAATATACGGTCAGAATTGCGTTGAATTCAGTCGTTGAATTTGTTTGAGTAAATTGATTAATTACTCCTGAAATTATCTGAATAATTGTTGCCGGAAAAAGTCCGATAATAAAAACAAAAACTAAGTTAAATATCATTGGTATTAGAAAAAGAGCATTTGCTTCTTTAGGCTGATATTCAAATTTTTCACGTTGAGTTCCAAGGAAAGTAACTCCAAATAATTTTGTAAATCCAATCAATGCCATTGCACCAACTAAAGCTAAACCGGAAAATCCGATGATCATCAAAATATTTAATGAAGCATTGTTATAAGAAAGGCTATTTGCCATACCAAGATAAATTGCAAATTCACTAATAAATCCATTTAGCAAAGGCAGACCGCTAATTGCCATTACTGCTGCAAGAAAAATTATTGAAGTTATTGGCAAATATTTTATAAGTCCGCCAAGCTTTTCCATGTTTCTTGTCCCCGTTTTTTGATACACAATTCCTGCACCATAAAACAATATGCTTTTGAATAAGAAATGATTTAAAGTATGAAGCAGCGCGCCAAAAAATCCAAACAAAACAATTATTGGAATATTGTAAGCGAGCCCTAACATTCCAAGCCCAATGCCCATACCGATGATACCGATATTTTCAATACTGGAATATGCAAGAAGCTTTTTAATATCTTTTTGTGAAATTGCATTTAAGATTCCGATTATGGCGGTGATCAATGCAATTATGAAAACACTAAATGCTAGACCTTTTTCTGGAATTCCGGATAACAAAATAATTCTTAAAATTCCGTAAATGCCTGTCTTAATCATAACTCCGGACATAATTGCAGAAACGCCGGATGGCGCTGCAGGATGGGCCCGCGGCAGCCACGTGTGGAATGGGACGAAACCGGCTTTTGTTCCAAAGCCAATAAAAAAAAGTAAAAATAAAATTATAGAAACTGTTCCTTGCGTGCCCAAAATATTTTTATAAGTATTAAAATCGTAGCTTCCGGTTAAGCTGCTCAACCATGCAAATGCTGCAATCAAAAATGAAGCGCCAATCTGCATCGAGATTAAATAATATATTCCCGCTTTTCTTACTTCTTCTTTTTCATTTTCAAAACCGACCAGGAAGAAAGATGAAACTGACATCAACTCCCAAACAATCAAAAATAAAATTGCATTTTGTACAACTACGACAAGCAGCATGGAAGCTGCCAGCACACCGAAGAAAAAATAAAAGGATGAAAATGAATATTTTTTTTCATCGTAATGTTTCAAATATCCAATCGAATAAACGGCAGCCAGCAATGATCCAACTGAAATGATGATTACAAAAAATGCTGATAACGCATCTAATCTAAAAGCAGCGGTTCCAATTGGTTCAGAGAAAGAAATTAATTTTTCCGTACCGATTCCACCAATCAATGCATTAAATGCCGTAGGAAGAATTAAAAATTGTGCAGCAACTTCAAAAAGTAAAAATGAAATTCCTTTAACATTTCCTTTAAAAAAAATTGCAACTAATCCGCCGATAACGAAAAGCAAACATCCTAAAAGAAAATAATCCATTTAAATTAATTTCCTATCTTTCTGCCTATTGGTAAGCCTTGCCATTCAATCTCTTTTGCTTGAATAAATTTCAATATATTTTCCTTCGATTCTTTTTGCTTTAACATTTCAATAAATTCATCTATTTGGCACAAAGAAGAAATTTTTGAAAGTGTTTCCAAATGTTTTTTCGGGCTGTTAGATAAAACTATAAACAAAGTGTGAACAAGCTGTCCATCTAATGCATTAAAATCTGTTAAGTTTTCCAGATAGCAAATTGAAACATTTGAATCGCCAGCTTCAGTAATAATTGGATTCCTTGGATGAGGAATTGCAATCCCTCTGCCGATTGCTGTGGTCATCATTTCCTCGCGGCTTAGAAGTGCAGCTAATATTTCTTCTTTCGGAATAGACGTGGGAGTTGAAATAATACTAATTGCATTTTTTAAAATTTCTTTTACTGACTTCCCGGAAATATTTTTATAAATACCTCCTGAATCTAAAAGAGAAGATAATATTGGTGAAGTTGATTGTGAAGAAAGTGATAAGACATTTGCATTAAGCTCAATTTTGCTGCTTAAAATCCACTCGTTAATTTCAGAGCGGTTAAACCTATATTGATGGTTTATTTTGTAGCACGGAATCTTCTTCTCTTTGATCCATCTATAAACTGTCTTTTCAGAAATATGAAGAAGATCAACTATGTCTTTTATTTTTAAGTCCAAATTACATCGAAAATTTTAGGTGCAAAAAGTAATGATAATTTAAAAGATACGCAAAGAATTCCAAAAATTTCTTGTATTGTACTTAAATGTCCTAAGTTAGGCTAGCAATATTTTCTATAAGAAGCTTTAAAATTTCATAATTCTAACCCGTTGTTCGAAACTAAAAACAGTTGTGCAAAGAAGTTGGCTTAAAAGTTGTTTAAAGATGGTTGCAAAATCACTTACAACAACTAGGAACTTACAATGCACAACATTAAAAAAACTTTCGATA
>JAMCWE010000111.1 GCA_023475265.1 Bacteroidota bacterium | reverse complement strand
TTTCTTGTTTTATCCATCAGCAATTATGCTCAAGATAGAGAGGAAGAACATCACGCTAATGGTCGCCATGAAGGCTGGCAGAAACATCACGAAGAAGAACACCACGATCAAGGATTGCATAAAGGTTGGTATAAACACTCAGAGAAGGAAAATTGGGACAGACGAGATGATGATTATAGAGAAGTAAGATATAGAGACAATCACTATTTTTTTCATAGAGGTGAGTTTTATGAAAGAAGACAAGAAGGTTATGTGGTGGTAACAGCACCAATTGGAATTAGAGTAAATTATCTTCCAAGAGGTTATAAAATAATTCGCCATAGAGGAATTAGGTTTTATTTGTTCGGCGGTATATATTATAGATATGATCCAAGTGCTAGGTTTTATTTTGTAGTGAAAGCGCCATTCTAAGTATTACATAATAATTTGAATAAAAAAGCCCGCCGATTAAGCGGGCTTTTTTATGTGGCCTTTTTATTCTAATCAAAAACCTAAAAGAGTAATAGAGTTTTTAGCTAAATCTACAATTGGTGTAAAATAAATTCCAAAGATCAAAATGGGTGCAACGATAGCCACTAATAATATTGCAGATGAATATGAAGTTGTAAAAGCAGGTATTTCCTTTTCGGCTTTATCAAGAAACATGTGCTTCAAAACTTTTATATAGTAATACAATGATACTACGGAATTGAGTAAGGCAATAACTGCAACAACAATCATCTTTGCATCGATTAGTGCAATGAAAATATAAAGTTTTCCGATAAAGCCCGCAGTTGGCGGTAAGCCAGTTAAGGATACTAAAAATATAGCTAGAGAGACACCTAGAAACGGAGTCGAATAACCCAAACCTTTATAATCATCGAGCTCTTCGCTGCCAATTTTATTTGCTATTAACATAACAACAAAGAAAGCACCTAAATTCATAAATGCATAAACAATGAAGTATATAAGGATCGCAGTAATACCTTCGTTAGACATTACTGCCAAGCCTAGAAGTAAATATCCAGCATGTGCAATACTTGAATAGGCTAGAAGCCGTTTCATATTCGATTGCCATAGTGCGGCAAAATTTCCAAGAGTCATTGTTAAGATGGAAATAATAATTATAAAAGTTTTCCAATCGATTATTGCAAGAAGATGCCAGAATCCTTCCGGATCAATTGACTGGATAAAAGTAACTTTTATAAATCGAATCAACAAAGCAAAACCGGCGGCTTTACTTGCAATAGATAAGTAAGCTGTAATTGGAATTGGAGCGCCTTCGTAAACGTCGGGAGTCCAGAAATGAAAAGGTGCGGCGGAGATTTTATATCCGATTCCGACAAAAATTAAAATACCTGCAAGAAGGAAAGTTAAGCTTTGTACTTGCGGGGCTTGGATTAAAGAATTAATCTCATAAAGATTAGTACTTCCTGTAATTCCGTAAATTATTGAAATACCAAACAACATTATGCCGGAAGAAATTCCACCATAAATAACATACTTCAAAGAAGCTTCGCTGTTTCTTATCGACCGTTTAGTAAATCCAGCTAGGATATAAGATGAAAAAGATACTAGTTCAAGTGAAATATAAATTACAATCAAATCTGAGGCTGAAACCATGAACATCATTCCGAGTATCATTCCGAAGATAAGAGCATAATATTCGCCGTGTCTATCAAAACTATTTTTAATTTCTGTTGATGCAACGGAAAATAAAACTACCAGAATAGATGCAAATACTATCAGCAGTTTGAAGAAATTACCGAACGGATCGACAATCATCATTCCGGCACTGCTGCCTGTTGAAAAAGCAAAAGTATTAGTTTCGAAATGTTCAATTATAAAATAAGCCGCAACGAGCAGACCAGCTACTGACAAATAGGGAAGAAGTTTTTTGTTCTTCATCATAATCAAATCAACCAGGACAAGAAGAACAATTACGGCTGAAATGACCAATTCAGGTTTTATCAGATACAGGCTATTAACAAGATAGTTTAAATTATTATTATTCACTTTAATCAATCATTAAATTTTTTATTTCTAAATTTTTATCAATGCAATAAAGAGCCATAAAATGTTTGAGCATTTGTCATCACCTTAACCATTGCATTAACTGAAGAGTTCATAATATTAAGCATGGCTGCGGGATAAAAACCAAGGAAAATAATTATAACACTTAAAGGAACAAGCATTGCATATTCTCTAAAAGTTAAATCTTTTAACGACGCCCATTTTTCTTTTAAGCCTCCCAGAAAAACTCTTTGAAAAGTCCAGAGCATATATCCGGCACCTAGAAGAATTCCGAGTGTTGAAATAACCGTTAAAACTCTTATGCTTCCGAATCCAAAAGCACCTAAGAAAACAAACGCTTCAGAAACGAAACCGCTTAATCCAGGCAATCCAATTGCTGCAAAGAAAGCGAGAGTAGTGAAGCCTGCATAAATAGGCATTTGAGTCGCAAGTCCGCCAAATTCTTCGATACCTCTTGTATGAGCTCTATCGTAAATGACACCGACACTCAAGAAGAGCATTGCAGTGATAGTTCCATGATTGAACATTTGAAAGATTGCACCGGAAATTCCCATAGAGTTTAGTGAAGCCATTCCCAATAAAACAAAACCCATGTGCGAGACTGATGAATAGGCGATAAGCTTTTTGAAATCTTTTTGAGCCATTGCACAGAGAGCGCCGTAAATAATGTTGATCATTCCGAACAATCCGATATACCAAACAAGTTGCCGGGTAATATCGGGAAATATTGGATAGCATACTCTCAAGATTCCGTAAGTCCCCATCTTTAAAAGAACTCCGGCAAGAATTACGCTTATAGCTGTTGGAGCTTCAACGTGCGCATCAGGAAGCCATGTATGGAACGGAAACATTGGAATCTTAATGGCAAATCCGACAAACAATGCTATATATGCTATGAGTCTTAAGTTGCCGGGATTCAACGGTGAAAGAATTCCTTGCGCCGTGAAGTTTTGTGGGTTCATCATAGAAAGCATATTGAATGTAAATACTTTTGTGCCATCAGCTAGAGTTTCTGTTGTGCTGAAATATAAACCAATCATTACAATCAGAATGAATACGCTTCCGAGCAAAGTATAAAGGAAAAATTTAATTGCTGCATATTCTCTTCTTGGTCCACCCCAAATACCGATTAAGAAGTACATCGGCAGAAGCATAAGTTCCCAGAAAATGTAGAAGAGGAAGAAATCAAGAGCGACAAAAACTCCCATCATTCCGGTATCGAGTAAAAGGAACATCGCAAAGTATCCTTTTACAGATTTATTTATTGTCCACGAAGAAAGTGTGGCAATGAAAGTTATTAGAGCGGTCAACAAAACAAGCGGAATGCTCAATCCGTCAATTCCGAGGAAGTAATCTATCTTTATTTTCCCGATCCAGGAAAATCCCGATATATCAATCCATCTGAATTTTTCAATAAACTGAAATGTTGACGGATCGTTAATACCGCCAAGTGAGTAATTGTAATTCTTCAAAAGAAAGATTGCTACTACTAATTGGATACCAGTAATAACAAGCGTCGTACTTTTGATAATTAATTCCTGCTTTTTCGGAATAAATAATAAAATCACCATTCCGAACAACGGAAGCAATGTTATGAACGATAAGATAGGAAAGTTTTGCATTGTCTATTTACCTAAGATTTTCAAACCTGCCTTCCGGCAGGTAGGCTAAAATGACTTAAATAAGAATAAAATAATTACAAGCGAAAAAACAACTACCACGATATAAGTTTGAACTTTACCTGTTTGTAATCTTCTGAACATTAATCCGATAAAGCCGCTTATAGTTGCCATTAAGTTAACCAGTCCGTCAACAACTATATTATCAAAGGTGCCGCTGAATTTTGAGAACTGTTTTGTAACAGTTGCAGAACCGTTAACAATTCCGTCAATAATATATGTATCTATCCAATATAATACGTTGCTTAGTCCAAGTGTAAAGGCTACAAATGTTGCTTGATAAATTTCATCGAAGTACCATTTGTTATATGAAAGTTTGTATAAAGGCTTAATTGAATTTGCCAGCTTATCGGGATCAAGTTTTTTCCATTGATAAAATGAAAAGGCTAGAAGAATTCCAAGTCCAGCTAATGTTAAAGAAAGAAGCATCGCCGGAATATGAGCGTGATGCATTGCTTCTGTATATGATTCTGAGAATGTTATTTCAGCTTCAGTTTTAGGTTTAGCAGTTTGAACTTGTTCCGCCGGTTTTATAACATCATTCTTCATAAAAGAATAACGTGCGTTTTGCGGAACCACAATTGTCGGTGCTTTAATCCACTTTGATAAAAATGCGCCCTGTTCCGGATTAAACGGATTTGGTGTATACCAGATAAAAATAGAGAGAGCCGCTAAAACAACGAGCGGCATTACCATTACAAATGGAGATTCTTTTGCATGATCAAATTTTTCTTTATTTCTAGGTTCACCATGAAATGTTAAAATGACAAGACGGAACATATAAAATGCGGTTAACAAAGCTACAAAAAATCCAACAAATGCAAAGAACCATTGTCCGGTTAAAGAACCGAATGCAAATGTACCTGCAAGAATTCCATCCTTACTTAAAAATCCCGAAGTTAAAGGTACACCGGAAATAGCGATAGTTGAAATCAAAAAAGTAGCATAAGTTAAAGGAAGCTTTTTCCTTAAACCTCCCATATTTCTAATGTCTTGTTCATGATGCATTGCATGAATAACTGAACCTGAACCAAGGAAAAGAGCAGCTTTAAAGAATGCGTGAGTAACTAAATGGAAAAATGCAAATTTATAAGCGCCAACTCCTAAAGCCATCACCATATAACCAAGCTGACTAACTGTAGAATATGCCAATACCTTTTTGATATCATTTTGCGTTAAAGCAATGGTTGCAGGAATAAACGCTGATAAAGCTCCGATGATTGCAATAAATTCTAAAGCGCCTCCTGTAAGAATCGGGAAAACTCTTACAACTAAATAAACACCTGCAGCAACCATTGTAGCAGCATGTATTAAAGCGCTAACGGGTGTGGGTCCTTCCATTGCATCCGGCAGCCAAACATGAAGAGGGAATTGAGCTGATTTCCCTATTGCACCGCAGAAGATTAATATGCCGGTAACTGTTAACCAAAACTCACTGTTAAATGGAAGTACACCAAGTGAGATTTGAGTAAAGATTTTATCAAAAGTAAAAGTATGATAAGTTGAAAATAAAATAAGAATTCCGGAAAACATTCCGATGTCGCCGATTCGATTTACAATGAACGCTTTCTTTCCGGCATCCGAAGCAGATTTTTTCTCAAACCAAAAACCTATTAATAAATATGAAGATAAACCGACAAGCTCCCAGAAAATGTACATCATTAAAATGTCATGAGTAAAGACAATGCCGGTCATCGAGAAAGTAAAAATACCAAGGTACGCGAAATAACGGTTATATCTTTTATCGCCATGCATATAAGCAATAGAGAAGATGTGAACCAACATGCTTATCAATGTAACAACAAAGATCATCAGGACAGAAATATTATCGACTAAAATTCCAAGATCAATATTAAGAGTGCCAAAGAGTGGAACGTTGTTTAAGCTTATCCAATGAAATTCGCTTACTATATTTTCTTGAGGATAGTAATTTAGTTTTGCAAATACCATAATAACAGAAAGAATGAACGCCAGAATTAAAACAAAGTTTTCGAAAAGAAATATCTTCTTAACCTTACTGCCCAAAAATAATGTAACAACAAAACCCAGCAGAGGTAGAAATAGAATTATTATTGCAAACTGAATCAGAAGGTTCTCTGTCATAAATACTAATCCTTTAAAGTATCAATCTCATCAACATTGACTGTTGAGAAAGTTTTATAAATATTCAAAACGATTGCAAGCGCGATAGCAGCTTCAGCGGCGGCTAGAATTATTACAAACAAAGCCATCATTTGTCCTTGATAGCCAAAGTTGCCGTATTTTGCGAATGCGATAAAATTTATGTTAGCAGAGTTTAGAATAAGTTCAATTCCCATTAAAACCATAACAGCATTTTTCCTGGTGATAATGCCGAAGATTCCCAGGCAGAAAAGAACTACGCTAACAAAAAGAAAATGATTTAAACCTATTTGTGTCATAGTCATTATAAATTATTTACGCGCCATTGAAGCAGCACCAATGAGCGCAATTAAAAGTAAGATTCCTAACAATTCGAATACTACGGCATACTGCTGCATCAATAAAAGTCCGAGCGTATGAGCAGTTGAAATCGGAACCTCGGTGTTGATAGTTTTCCAATTAGTCTTAAGTAAAGCCGCAGAAAGAATACCTGCGAATAACGCAACTCCGACTGCTGCAGGCACTATTTTAATAGTTCCGGTTTTTATTTGGACATTAGTTATTCTGTTTGTTAACATCACACCGAATAAAAGTAGAATAAGAATTCCGCCGACGTATACTACAAGTTGAACGACAGCGATAAAGTCGGCGCCAAGCAATACATAAATTCCGGCTACTCCAAAGAATGTGAAGAGTAGGTAGTATGCTGAATAAACAATATTTCTGGTAGTAACAACAAAAAAAGCAGAAACTACTGTTATAGCCGCAAATAAATAAAATATTATATCGTAGATAGTCATAACCTAAATTATTCCTTTACTGCAGTTGGATTGGCAGGAGCAGCAGCCTTTGCTGCTTTTTCCTTTGCTTTCTCAGCTTCAAATTGAGCGTAATTAATTTTCTTTTGTTCAGCTTCTTCCGGTGTTAAGGTAGAAAAATTATAAATAAGATTATCTCTATCATATTCGGAAAATTCATATACATCAGTCATATATATACATTCAGTTGGACATGGAAAAACACAGAGCTGACAATAACAGCATTTAGCATAGTCAATCGTAAAACTTGTTACCCACAATGCTTTCTTTTTACCCTGAGAAGTTTTACCTAAATCCTCTGTTGGCAAGCCCTTTACTGTTTCAATTGATATACAGTCAACAGGACACGCCCGAGCACATTGATCGCAGCCGATGCAATCATCCATATTTACATAAAGACGATTGCGTTCTCTTTCCGGAAGCTGAGGTTTAACATCCGGGTATTGAATGGTAACAGCAGGAACAAACAAATGTTTGAAGGTAACTCTCATACCTATCATAATTGTTATTACTGCAGTCCATATATTTTGTAAATATTCTCTCATCTCTTTATATCAGTGTTATTAAACCAATAATAATTAAATTGACGAATGCTAGTGGTATTAAATATTTCCAGCAAGCAGCCATTAGTTGATCAACACGCAGTCTCGGTAAAGTCCATCTCAGCCACATTTGAACAAAAACGAAAAATAATCCTTTTGCAGTGAACCATAATAATTGTTCAATTGGAATAAACCATTTTATGCCGATTAAATTTCCAAGGTAACCGATGGGGGATTGATATCCACCAAAGAATAATGCCGCAACTACTGCAGAAACAGCAAACATATTAGCATATTCAGCGAGGAAGAACATCGCGAATTTCATTCCGGAATATTCTGTATGATAACCTGATACAAGTTCTGACTCTGCTTCCGGTATATCAAATGGAGTTCTGTTAACTTCGGCAAGGGTGCTTATATAAATTATTACAAAACCTAAAATCATAAATGGGATTAATAGAAATTTTGCAATTCCAAAAGTTGGTCCGCCAAAAATCATCCAATTCCAGAAATGACCGGTTTGCATTTCGCTTAATGTATTTAAGTTCAATGTTCCTGTAACCATTACGATTGTAACTATCACAAGAATTGTTGGAATTTCGTAGCTGATTATTTGAGCTGCTGACCTCATCGCCCCAAGTAATGAATATTTATTGTTTGATGCCCAGCCAGCCATTAAAATTCCGGCTACAACAAAGCCTGAAACTGCAACAATAAAAAATACTCCAAGGTCAAGATTAGAGCCTATAAATGCACTTGAAAAAGGTATTGCCGCAAATGCAGCATAAGAACCAACAAAAACCAATAGAGGAGCAATATTGAATAATGGCTTATCATTTTCAGTTGCAATTATATCTTCTTTTTGAATCAACTTTAATATGTCAGCAATACTTTGAAGCCAGCCATGCCATCCAACGCGCATCGGGCCTAAACGATCCTGCATATGTGCCGAAACTTTTCTCTCAAACCAAACGGCAAAAAGTGCGAAAGGAAGAATGAAGAAAAACAGGGGAAGCAAGCTTTGAATTAAAGCTGCAACAATTTGACTTCCAAATAATTTATTGAAAAAATCATATGTCATCTATCTACTTCTCCTAAAACTATATCAATGCTGCCAAGGATTGCGATTATATCTGCGACCATATGTCCTTTGCATAACTCATTCATTATACCAAGATGAACGAATGATGGTCCTCTTGCTTTTACTCTAAAAGGATTTAATGAACCATTGCTCATTATAAAATATCCAAGTTCGCCGCGCGGGTTTTCTACTCTTGAATAAACTTGTCCGACTGGCGGCTTAATTCTTTTAGGAATTGCAGAAGTAACATCGCCTTCCGGGATTTGATCTAAAGCTTGTTCAATTATCTTGAGACTTTCTTCCATTTCCAAAACTCTAACAAAGTATCGATCCCAACAATCGCCGACTGTTCCCTTCAAACCTTTTCCAACAGGAATATCAAAATCAAATTTATTATAGATTGAATAAGTATCGTCTTTTCTCAAGTCCCACTTAAACCCGCTGGCTCTAAGGTTTGGTCCGCTTATACCATAATTAATTGCAGTTTCTAAGGGAAGAATTCCTACATTAGCAGTTCGATCAATAAAAATTTTATTATAAGATAGAAGATCATTTAGCTCTTTAATCTTAGGTCTAAAATAGGGAATAAATTCTTTTGCTTGTCTTATAAAATCCGGATGAAGATCATGAGAAACACCGCCTGGCCATATGTAATTGTAGAGAAGTCTTGCACCGCATGTCATCTCAAATAAGCTCAATATCTTTTCACGATCTCTGAAACAGAAAAGGAAAGGAGTAACTGCGCCAATGTCAGCACCATAAGTTCCTAACGCTACGAGGTGAGAAGCAATTCTCTGAAATTCTCCCATGATGACTCTTATATATTCAACTCTCTCCGGTACTTGAATTCCAAGAAGTTTTTCAACTGCAATTGCATAACCAAATTCGTTATACATAGAAGCTAGGTAATCCATTCTGTCCACATAAGGAACTACTTGCGGGTAAGACATAGCTTCAGCATGTTTTTCAAAACAGCGATGAAGGTATCCAATATGAGGAGTAACTTTTTTTATTATTTCTCCTTCAAGTTCAAGTTCCAACCTCAATACTCCGTGAGTTGACGGATGCTGAGGTCCCATGTTAAGTATCATGTGCTCGGTCTTTAAACCTGTATTTGCTGCTATATTATTTTCTATTTCAATTGCCATTTAGAATTTGTCTATTATAATTTGAACATTAATTTGGTACTTTCATACCTTGATAGAATTCAGGATTCTTATAATCCTTTCTTAATGGAAAACCAAATTCCCAATCATAAGGCATTAATATTCTTCTCAGATCAGGATGATTAAGAAAATTTATTCCGAATAGATCATAAGCTTCACGTTCATGCCAATCGGCATGCCGCCAGACTTGTTCTACAGAAACTACTTCAGGATTTTCTCTAGACGATGAAGTTTTTAATGTTAATTTGTGTTTAAGCTTAGTTGATTCAATGTGATAATAAACGCTTAAGGTTCCGCCTTCTATTTTAGTACCGCTGTCGCCGTCAGGAATAGTTTTTCCGTTCGCATCATCCACACCGGAAAGATTCATTAAGTTATCAAAAAGGAGTTCTTCATTGTCTCTCAAGAAAAGACAAACTTTATTAATCTCTAAAGGATTAACAGTAATAAAAGATTCTACAGGTTGTGATGAAATTAATTCAATTATTGAATCACTAAATTTTTCTTTTAATGTATTGAAAATATCTTGTGCGGTTTTCATGCTGACTTCTTTACAGATGAATGATTTCTAATTTTTTCTTGAAGCTTTAATAATCCTTCTAAAAGCGCTTCGGGACGTGGAGGGCAACCTGGAACATATACATCAACAGGAATGACTCTATCTACGCCTTTCAATACATGATAACCATGTTCCCAATATGGTCCGCCGCTGTTTGAACAACTTCCCATCGAGATTACATATTTCGGATCTGGCATTTGTTCATATAATCTTTTTATTCGGATTGCCATTTTTAAAGTAACTGTTCCGGAAATAATTATTACATCTGATTGACGCGGTGAAGGGCGCGGAATTACTCCGAATCTATCAAAGTCGTAATGCGAAGCTGAAGTTGCCATCATTTCAATTGCGCAGCAAGCTAAACCAAATCCAACTTGCCAAAGTGAAGATAAGCGAGACCAATTTAGCAGGTCATCAACTTTTGCTATTACGATACTTTCATTTGCAAACTGTTTATCTAATAAGCCCATAATTCAAATTCTTTTTAATTATAAATAGATAGCTTCAAGTACTTCATTATAGATTAATTTCTTTAACTCTCTTCAAGTTGTACTTCGACTTCTTCTTCGGCAGGTACTTTTTTAATTACAGGAGGGACAACTTTCGGTTTTGCCCATTCTAAATCGCCTTTCCGCCATTCATATGCCATTCCTAATCCAAGAAGAAAAAGAAAAATTGCGCCAATTAAAAATCCGCCAAATCCAAATTCCTTATAAACCAAAGCCCAGGGAATTAACAAAACAATTTCAACATCAAATATTAGGAATATTAATGCTACAACGTAAAATCTGATATTGAATTTTACCCAGGGAGAACCAATTGTATCTTCTCCGCATTCATAAGTAAGTAATTTTTCGTGTGAGGGTCTTGCAGGACGAATAAGTTTTGCTGCAAATATTGCTACAACAACAAATAGTACCGCTACTAACATGAAAACAAATATTCTACCGAAATCAGTTAACATTATTTATTTTATTTACTTGTGAAAATTATTAAAGCCCTTGATTATAAAAATAAATTCAAGTTTTTGAATTCTAAATATTTTATAAATCGTCCAAATTATGACAATATATATGCCAATTATTTAATTTCTAATTTTAGTGTCGTTGTTTGAGTTGTCTAATATTAACAAAGATTTAATTTTTCAATTATAAGAATGATTGATCTGAGTGTTTTCTCAATTGAGAGAACAATAGCTGAAAAAATTCATTCACAAAAATAAAAGTTAAATTAGAAAAGACTTTGGTAAGATCAAAAATATTAATATCAAAAATGTTTAAATAATCATTTAATTGATTATAACTTCTATAAAAATTATATTTTGCAAACAATTAAATAAGTTATGTCCTGATGCGCCCTACATATGCAGTTATAAATCTTTCGAATTTAAAAAAGAATTTTATTAATATAAGAAAGAAGATCGGACAAGCAAAGGTCATGGCGGTTGTAAAAGCAAATGCATACGGCCATGGAGTAAAAGAGGTTGTAAATTCATTGAACTCATTAGGTAAGAATAGACCAGAATATTTTGCAGTAGCTATTTGTGATGAAGCTGTTGAACTTCGTAAGCTAAATGTAAAACAACCCATACTTGTATTCGAACCTTTTGAAAAAAATGAAGCGGATTCAGTATTTAGATATAAAATAATTCCGACTGTATTTGAAGATTTCCATCTTAAGGAGTTATTAAATGCCAAGAGAAGGCTCATTGGTAAAGTTCATTTGGATGAGAGAATAAAAGTCCATGTTAAAGTTGATACCGGAATGAATAGGTTAGGAATTCGATACGATAAAGCTTTTGATTTTATTGAGAAGCTTTCTAAAAATAATAAGTTTTTAATTGATGGTGTGTATACGCACTTTGCTACTTCAGACGAGACTGATAAAACTTTTGCTAATCTTCAACTGAAAAGATTTAATGAATTATTGAATGATCTTAAAAAGAAAAATATTAACTATGGGCTTGCTCATTCAGCTAACAGCGGAGCTATAATAGATATGCCGGATAGTTATTTTGATATGGTTCGTCCTGGAATTTCTTTGTACGGTTATTATCCCTCAGAAGATACATCAGAATCTTTTCCACTTTATCCAGTGATGTCGTTGATTTCTAGAGTGGCAAGCATTAAAGAAATTTTTCCTATCGAAACAGTTAGCTATGGCAGGCTATTTACTGCTTCACAAAAGACAAAAATAATTTCTGTACCAATTGGCTATGCTGACGGCTTTGTTCGTAATTTAACTAACAAAGCTCAAGCCATTATAAATGGGAAGATTTATAATCTAGTCGGCAGAGTTACTATGGACAGAATTATGTTTGAAATTAATAATCATGAAGTAAAAATAGGTGACAAAGTAATTTTGCTTGGTAAAGAAAAAGATTTGGAAATTAATGCCTGGGATTGGAGTAAAATTCTAAATACAATTCCTTATGAAATTACTTGCAACATTAGTAAGCGTGTTCCAAGAATTTATAAAAATTGAATGGATCTAATAAAACAATATATTGTTCAAAGCATTTCAGCGGCTTCAAATAATCTTCGACTAAGCACAGAGAAGATTGAAGTGGTTGCGCTTCTGCGGGAATCAATTGTTAAATCAGAAAACCTTGCGAACGATTTGAGAGGAATGAAAAAAATTACCGAACTTTCCACTTTAGCAATCCGGTTAAATGAAATATATAATTTTTTAACTCAAGGCCAGGTTGATCTATTTAAATTATCCGAAAAGTTCAAAGAACATAGCCAGTATTTGATTAAAGACCTTAGTCATATGCTGGATATGGTAAGTCCGGCTACTTTAAAAAAAGCAATGGACAAAATAAATGAAAAGCCTTCAGACCAAATTGACGAGAAAGCAAATGAAGCTGTTGAACAAGTTAAAAGTGATGCCGGAATAAATGTTGATCTTTCAAAAAGAAAACCTGATGAAAATGTTTTCGTTAAACCGGAGACCGAAGTTATAAAAGAGAAGCTTATAATGGAAGAAGAGAAAGATGAAGAAGATTTATTCTTTCAAAATTATGAGCGGGAAATACTGAAGCCGATTAAATCAATTGATACAATGCTGAAGCAGCTTTCGAAAAATGAATTTAATCCTGAAGAACTTTTAGGTTATGCTAAATTGATAAAAGCGAACGGTGATTTATCAGCTAAAATTGGCTTTGAAATAATTTCAAATATGCACAATATAATTGCAAAGTCACTTCTACTTATAAGGACAAGAGAATTAATGCCGGGCCATGATGTAATTGAAGCAATCCGTGCCTGTTTAATTGTAATAGTTGCAGTAATTAAAAATAAAGAAGTTGATATAACTAATTATCTTAATAAAGCAGAAGAGTTCGGTAAAAGAATACACACATTAAAAATTAAGGAAATAAATTAAATGGAAGTTTATGCTGTAATAATGGCGGGAGGAATCGGTTCCAGGTTTTGGCCGAGAAGCAAAGAGAAAACTCCAAAGCAGCTGCTCAAGATATTCGGCGACAAGACGATGATTCAAGATACAGTAAACAGATTGTACGGTATAGTAGAAAAAGAAAATATTTATGTAATCACCAATAAAATTCAAAAGGATGAAATAATTGCACAGCTTCCGCAAATACCTTCTGAAAATATTTTAGAAGAACCATTCGGACGGAATACCGCTGCCTGTATTGGATTGGCTGCTACAATCATTGGAAAAAAAAGCAAAGATGGAGTTACAATAATTTTACCTGCCGATCATATTATAAAAGATATTGAGTCTTTTCATTCAACTATAAATAGAGCCATTAATTTCGCATTTACTTCCGAAGGTCTTGTTACTATAGGAATAAAACCTTCACGACCTGAAACCGGTTATGGTTACATTCAGATAGATGAAAGAACAATTGAAGACGGAATTTATAAAGTATATACTTTTGCCGAAAAGCCAAACTATGCGACCGCAGTAAGGTTCATGGAAAGCGGAGATTTTTTTTGGAACAGCGGCATGTTTATCTGGCGTGTTGATGTTATCATTGATGAGATTAGAAAACTAATGCCCGATTTATATGAAGGACTTGAAAGCATTAAAGCGGAAATCGGAACGCCTAAATATGAAAGCACGTTGACAAATGTTTATGGTTTGCTGAGAAATATTTCTATTGATTACGGCATAATGGAAAAATCACAGAAAGTCTATTTAACAAAGGGAGAATTTTCCTGGAGTGACGTTGGAAGCTGGGAAGAAGTTTACCAGTTATCAGAAAAAAATGCTGATGGGAATACGGCAATCGGAAACGTATATACCGAGATGACCGCGGATTCTTATATTTATTCTCCGGATAAATTTACGGCAGTAATCGGAGTTGAAAATTTAATTATTATAAACACAAAAGATGCTTTATTAATTTGCAGAAGAGATAAAACACAAGAAGTAAAAAAAGTAGTAGACCATCTGAAGATAAATAAAATAACACAGCATCTATAAAGGTGGAAACCTCGTAATAATAATTCTATAGTAATGTTGAATGTATTTTATATATTGCAAAATTTTATTTGCTGATGAAAAAGTTAATCACTGAACATGACGTAATAAAAATCTACCAAAGCGGAGTAAGAGTTATTCCGTTTGCCAGTGATGTTATTTTTACTCCTTCTGCAAAAGATAAGATCAAACAGCTTGGATTAAAAATTTCTAAGAGGGAAGCAGCAGATAAAATAGAGCCGGTTGAAAATCCACATGAAGAAATTGATAAATCTAAAATAGTCGTAATCGGTTCTGATCATACCGGATTTAAGCTGAAGAACTTTGCAGCAAAGATTATTTCCGATAAGGGTTACTCTATAATTGATGTGGGAACTTACGATGAGAATGCCTGCGATTATCCTGACTTTGCATATGCAACTGCTAAGAAAGTTAAGAATAAAGAAGCCGCTTTCGGAATTATTATCGATGCGACAGGAAATCCTTCTGCAATAACAGCGAACAAGATACCCGGTATAAGAGCAGCAAATTGTTATAATGAATTTACTGCGAAGAGCGCAAGAGAACATAACAATGCCAATGTTTTAACATTAGGCGCAAAGTCTATCGGAGAAGAAACTGTTCGATCAATAATAGAGACGTGGCTGAAGACGAGCTTTGCAGGTGGGAGACATCAAAAGAGGCTTGATAAGATTTCAGGCATTGAAAGGCAAATATTAGGAAATATAATTTCCGATGATAAGTAAGAATATTATTTGTCAGCTTTTTGTATTTAGATTATTTTTGTCCAAATAAATTGTATAATTTAAATGGGGGTAAAATTATTAACTCATTAATTAAATGGTGGAAATGAAATGAAAAAACTATCCAATGTATTATTTGTAATTATTCTATTCGTACCTTTCACTTTTAGTCAAAGTGTGTCCGTAAGTAAAATAACAGAATTAACAAACTTGAACTCGGGAGAATTTTATTATCCTAAGTTTTCTTCCGACAATTCTAGAATATTCTTCACACAATCGAATTATAAAGGACTATACTATCTTAATACTAAAGATAATTCAATTACGAAGATTACAGATGATGACGGCGCCGGGTATGAATTTGTAATTGACCCCAATAATAATTCTGTTTATTACAGATCGGATAAATATATAAATAGGAGAAAATATTCTTCCATTAAAGCATGCGACATTCAAACTTTAAAAGTAAGAACAATTGAGTCTGATAAGAGAGATGTTTCTACACCAAAACTGATTGACAATGGAAATGTGTTTTATACTGTGCAGAGAAACATGAAGTCGTTTGAGAACAAAACATTGAAACAAAAATCAAGGAAGCTGACATCTACAGCTGCGTTTGTGCAGATCGAGAATACAAAAATTGTTTTGTATCAAGGAAGTAAGAAAAAGATATTAGCACCGCTTGGTAACGGCAATTACATTTGGCCTTCATTATCACCGGATAATACAAAAATACTTTTCACGTTTGCAGGGAAGGGAACATTCATAACAGATTTAAATGGGAAGATTCTAGTTAACCTAGGTTATGCGAATTATCCCAGATGGTCGCCGGATGGAAAGTGGATTGCATACATGGTAGATAAGGATGACGGTATGAATGTAATCTACTCAGATATTTTTGTTTCATCAGCAGACGGAAAGAATAAGTTTCAACTTACCGATTCGAAGGATGTAAATGAAATGTATCCAGAGTGGTCGTCATCAGGAAATGAGATTGTAGTTAATTCGTATGACGGTAAGATTTTATTAATGAAATTAAATATTGAAGAATAGGGGATAGAGATGAAAAAGATTTTTACTGTTTTATATCTAATTGCTATTTCAATTTTAGTTAATGCACAGGATTTTAATGATGTTAAGATATGTATAAACCCGGGGCATGGCGGGCATGATTCCAACGACAGATTTATCCAGGAAACCGGGTTTTGGGAATCAGATGGAAATTTGGATAAAGGATTATTTGTAAGAGATCTGCTTCAAGGGTTTAATGCTGCTGTTATTATGACGCGGACGACTAACACTACTGCCGATGATCTTCCTCTTTCACAGATAGTGGCTATAGCAAATGCGAATAATGTTGATTACTTTCATTCAATACATAGCAATGCATATAATGCTCAATCAAATTACACTTTACTTTTATACCAGGGAAGAACAGCCGCGCCGACCTATCCAAACTCAGCAGTAATGGCAAATTATGTTGTGAATGAAATATACCAGGCGCACAGAACTACCAGTAAATCAGTAGCCGGGGATTTTGATTTTTACGGAACCGGTAAACCATACTTAGGCGTATTCAAAGGGTTGAATATGCCGGGCACTTTATCGGAAGGTTCGTTTCATGATTATATTCCTGAGTCGTGGAGATTGAGAAACTTAGCTTACAAAAAGCATGAAGCATGGGCAATTGTTAAAGCGTTCATTTCATATTACAATTTGAATCCTATACAAACAGGAATGATAGCAGGTATAGTAAGAGACCCGGAACAAAAAGTAAGCTATTATGGAATAGCTTCAAAGGGTGATGATATAATGCCGCTTAATAATATTAAAGTTACGCTTCAGCCGGGTAATATTGTTTATAACGGCGATTCATATAATAACGGATTCTTCTTGTTTGACAGTTTAGCTCCGGGTCAATATAAACTGATTTATGAATGCGAAAATTATTTTAAGGATTCCTCAATAGTTAATGTTGAAGCTAACAAAACTGTTTTTGCTGATAAATATCTTCAGTATGATACTACCATTGCGCCAATTGCTGTTTCTCATTTTCCAGTTGATTCACCGGACAGCATAAAGACAAGCACGGTAATAAAAGTTTCATTCAACAGAATAATGAATAGGCAGACTGTAGAAAATTCATTTACCATAAGTCCAAATGTGCAGGGTACGTTTACTTGGGAAGATGGAGATAAAACTGTTGTATTTACTCCAACTATTCCTTTGAATAAGGCAGCTAATTATCAAGTTAGTGTTTCGACTTCTGCAAAGAGCAAATGGAATGTTTCTATCCAGAGCAGCTATTCCTTCACATTTATTACAAAGAACCGGAATAGGCTGGCGCTTGAGAAATTCTACCCGGATAATAATCAAACGAACATAAGCAGAACAGTTCAGATTAGATTAACATTTGACGCGGTTGTAAATGCAGGATCGTTAGCGAACCAAATAAATTTATATAATTCTTCTAATGTGAAAATTTCAGTTAAGAATGCAAAGGTGTTTTCGGAGAACAGAAAGGGACTAATATATTTTGAGCCTGCTGTCCCGTTGAATCCTAATTCTAATTATAAGATAATTCTTGGAGGTGGAATAGCCGACATGGATAACATTCCTCTAGTTGAACAGAAGGAAATAAATTTTAAGACTGAACTGGAGTTAAATGTGACCGGAACAATCATGGATGATTTTGAATCATTGAGTGGTTATCAAATAAGCATTGTTAATGCAGATACTACTTTAACAAAGCTAACA
>JAMCWE010000072.1:2707-3600 GCA_023475265.1 Bacteroidota bacterium | reverse complement strand
ATTTAGGGCATTTGGAGTAAACTGCAAAAAATTATTTAAAAAATATGTCAAAGGAGAAAAGACTGTAAGCAAACAAGAGGAAATAGATAATGCAAAAAGAAATGTAACGAAGTCAAAAGATGAACTTGATAATGCTTTAGTTGAGATGAATAACAGTAAAAAAGAATTAGAAAGGTGTTCAAGAGATTTAGAAAATATACTTAACACCGCAAGGGAAAAAATTTTTGCTGAAGAAAAAGTCATTCCTATTTCTTCAGATATAAAAATATTGCATATAGATGATCTAGAAAATTCTTTTAATAACAGTGATAAAATAAAAGAAAAAATAGGATTACTCTTTGAGAAAATTAAAAAATTAATTATATCGCCTGCCAACGATGGTCGATTCGATCCTGATGTAATTCTTCTTGATTTAAGATTATTCCCTGCCTACGATGAACTTCATAGACATGATGTAGAGAAGATGAGCGGAGCGCTGCTTTTAAAAATGTTGAGAGAAGAATATTTGGGAATTCCTATAATCGTTACAACAGCTTCTAATAAAGTTTGGACTTATGCAAAGTTGATTGAATTAGGAGCAGATGCTTACTGGATAAAAGAAGGCTTAGATGAAAAATATGATGTTAATGACTCAAAGAGTAATCCTATTTTTTCTTTTATTTTATCACTGTTATTAAAAGAATTTTCTAACGGTAAGGTGAAATAATTATTTGAATTATTTTCATTGTAAACAATGTATTGAATAATATCACTCCAGCCTTCATTCGCTTGATCATCTATATGCAATATTTTTATATCTGAAGAAATAGGAATGACTTTTTCTTCAGCAAAAATTTTTTCCCTTGCGGTGTTAAGTATATTTTCTAAATCTCTTGAACACCTTTCTAATTCTT
>JAMCWE010000072.1:0-2697 GCA_023475265.1 Bacteroidota bacterium | reverse complement strand
AATAAAGTTTGGACTTATGCAAAGTTGATTGAATTAGGAGCAGATGCTTACTGGATAAAAGAAGGCTTAGATGAAAAATATGATGTTAATGACTCAAAGAGAAATTACCTAAACTTTCGAAGCTTATTAAACAATATTGATGGGGGACATTATAAATTTTTGAAAGAACTTGATTTTGCACGGAAGGTTATTAATAACATTGAATATCATTGGTGGCAAAAGGTTAAATGGCAAAATGGGAATCAAACGCAATGTGAAAAAAAAACTATTATGTACTTATTAAAAGTAATTGTAATGAAAATTAAAATTTTTCTTCAGAGGTCGGAATTAGGTATTGGTTTTAACAGTTCTATGATTAAATCACTGGAAGCGTGTTCCATAATTAATAATGTTGGCTCTATTGTAGAGATCTTGCATTTCAGTGGAATAATATCAGATTCTAAAATTCTACAAAGTAGTTACAAAGATAAAGGTAACAACGAATTGGAAGGTCGTAATGATTATATATCATTTCTTGTATCTCGATATAGGAATTTAGCTTCACATAAATCTTGCCAATCATGCAATAATTTTATGTATATAATGCAACCAATTAAACTTATGTTACACCTTTTAACTAGACAAAATCACCAGGACTTTAAGTACCCAACTATAACTATTCCTTCTAATAACTCTTGGGAAAAACTTTCAGAAGCCTATTCAACATTAATTAAATTCAATAATATCGATGAAAAACATATTTGGGAATAACAGTGAGTAATACACAAAATAATAATTTTGACAGTACTTCAAGTTTTTTAATATTATGGAATAATGACGAATATTTGAAGAATTTGACTTCAGTGATTAATAATTCAATTTCTGTTAAGTCAGATATAGAATTGGTTCACAATTTAACTCATCCAGGTATTAAAGCTATTATTATTCTCATAGAACTAAAATGGGGGAAAAAATATTATTCTGATTTTTATGGATTGGAAATTGCCCAACGTATTAGAAGAGAACACAAAATTACCGCACCAATTATTTTTTGTTCATTTTTACAGCCGGAATCATTCTTTTATTCCACCGAACAAAAGCAAATATCAAGCAAGGTTCAGATACTAAAAGCAAGCGGTAGTTATTTTATTCCACTGCCGTTTTCCATAACACAGCTGCATGATAAGATGGAAGAAACAAAACCATTATCTCCGGTAAGTTTAATAGACGTTATAGAAAAATGCTGTAATCCAATAGGAACTGTGATAGATTTACTTCACCCGCTCAAGTCCCCAATCAACAACATACCTGTAGAAGAATTCAATAACCTCCTAAATAAAATTGAAGGTTTCATAACGCAAGAACAAAAAGAAATTTTGGATTATAATAGTCTTGTTGCTTCTGCTATTAATAAATTATCCATAGCTGACCTGGAAGGCTTTAAGTCGGAAGTTCAGCAGCTTGAAAGGAATTGTATAGAATTATTTAATTCAAATCGAGATAGCAGTACCATTCATGGTAAGAGGGACAACATTCCCGTATTACTGTTAGAAGATGACATCAACAATTGTAAAAAGATAAAAGAAGAACTCGCAAACGAAGACCGGAATATTGATGTTATATATTTTCAAGATTCATCTGAAGCTCTCAAAGCAATTGAAAATGATACTATAAATAATTATCGCGTTGTAATTGCAGATTGGCGTTTGTATAAAAATAATAATTTTAACGAATGGCAAGATTATCAAGGATATAAATTCTTGGAAGAAGCTTCCAAGAATCATCTTTTTGCCCCAATTGCGCTTACTTCAATGAATGACAGCAGCGTCCATGAAATACGGAATAAATTGTCAATTAAAGTAGACTTATACAAGAAAGAACACTTAATTAACAATAATAATTGGGAGATCTTTGCAGACATTATTCGACAAAAATATAATGATATTAATGACATCATTTGTAGCTTGCCCTCTTCACCAACTTGGAAGAAACGTGAAAATAATAAACCTTCCTATGCTGAGTTATATAGAGAAATGAGATTGGGAGGTAATTGGATAATGGAAGAAAAAAGTATTTCAGAAGAGTCTAATAAACTTTGGGAAAATTTTAATAATCATTTTATTAATGAAAATGTATTTCCTCTTAGCGAATTTAATATCCCCATTAACAACATCAGAAACTTACTTATCGTAAGAAGGATATGGTTCGCACTTTGGTTTAAAAGAAATGAGATAAATAAAGCCGATTCCATATTAGCCATTTATGAAATTATGAAAGGGACTTATGATCAAACAAGCGGGGGACAACATAGTGATAAAACTTCGAATAAACATCGGGTTTTTGCAAACAGTCTTGCAATTAAAACTGAGTGCCTGCCTAAGGAACTGCTGCCGGAAGAAAGAAATTGGCTTAGCAAAAATAATATTACAATAGATCCTTATTTTATTGACGATTCGGCAAATGTTGAAGATAAAGGACCATCTGATTATGAAATCCGTCAGATTGAAAAAGAAAAATTTGACGAGGATGGTTTTAAACTATAATATCATTTCTAGATTTATTACCCGCCTAGTCTTCTCCATTGAAATATAAAATAAATTAACCTCGGCTAACTCTCCTTAATATAATTTTGCTTTAGTAAATATTTCGAGTGTTGTTCATTGTATATCTATAAATCAAGCTTCATTTAACTCCAGCTTATATTCTGTTGAGTAAATT
>JAMCWE010000255.1 GCA_023475265.1 Bacteroidota bacterium | reverse complement strand
AAACCGGAATGAAAATTAAATGAGAAAAGTTTTAGGAGATTTAAGATGACAATTACAGAGCTATCGATTAAACGGCCGACGCTGGTTGTTGTTGTGTTCTCTGCATTAATTTTGCTGGGACTCTACAGCTACACACAGCTCAATTATGAGCTGCTTCCCAAAATTACGCCGCCGGTAATTACAATTATGACTGTGTACCCCGGCGGTTCACCAAATGAGGTTGAAACATCGGTAACCAAACCAATTGAAGACGCTATTTCAACACTTGATCAAGTTGATAATGTTACATCAACATCTAGTGAAGGAGTTTCGTTTGTTGTAATTCAATTTCTTCAATCTGCAGATGTAGATATTCAATTACAAAGCGCGCAGAGAAAAGTTAATCAAATTTTGAATACGCTTCCTACAGATGTAAAAACACCGGTGCTTTCAAAATTTGCTTTGGATGAAATACCTGTTATAAGAATGGGCGTTACCAGCAATATGCCGCCGAAACAATTTTATCAATTTGTTGTTGATAGAATTCAGCCGAGGATTTCAAAAATTTCCGGCGTCGGACAAATAACATTGGTCGGAGGTGAAGAAAGAGAAATAAAAGTTAATTTGAATGCCGATAAGATTCGTTCATATGGAATGTCGGTGCTTCAAGTTGTGCAAGTTATTCAATCTTCAAATTTAGATTTTCCGGCGGGCAAAATTGAAAATAATTCCAATCAATACATCGTTAGACTTGCTGGAAAATTTAATTCGTTAAACACTTTGAAAAATTTAGTTGTTGCTCATATGCCTAATGGAAGCAACGTTCGACTTCAAGATATTGCTGAAGTTGAAGACGGAACAAAAGATCCTCAAAGCATAAGTCGTATTGATGGTGTTTCTTCAATTGGTATGCTTGTGCAAAAACAAACAGACGCAAACACCGTTGATGTAAGCAAATTAGTAAGACAAGAGCTTGCAAAAATTGAAAAAGATTATAAAGCAGAGAAAGTAAATTTTAATATTGCTCAAGACGAATCCAGATTTACAATTGATGCCGCAAACGGTGTAAAGTTTGATCTCGGATTAGCGGTAATTTTAGTCGCTATAGTTATGCTTCTATTCCTTCACAGCTTTAGAAATTCTTTCATTGTCATGCTTGCAATTCCGTGTTCACTAATTTCGACATTAACTGTGATGCTGATTTTTGGTTACACCTTGAACTTGATGACACTGCTCGGCCTTTCGCTCGTTGTCGGATTTTTAGTTGATGACTCAATTGTGGTTTTGGAAAATATTCATCATCATCTTGAAAAAGGCGAAGAAAGAAAAACCGCAGCGCTTAACGGCAGAAATGAAATCGGATTTGCCGCACTCGCAATTACAATGGTCGACGTGGTTATTTACGTTCCATTAGCTTTAACCGGCGGCCTAATCGGAAATATTTTGAGAGAGTTTGCGGTTGTAGTTGTTATTTCAACTTTGCTAAGCTTGTTTGTTTCGTTTACGGTTACGCCGCTGCTCGCTTCAAGAATAAGCAAGATTGAAAAATTAACCAAAGCAACTTTGATCGGAAGATTTGCAATTTGGTTTGAAAAAGGTTTTAGAAATTTAACGGATCTATATATCAGAATTTTAAAATGGGCGCTTGTTAATAAAAAGAAAGTGATCACAATTGCAGTAGTGTTGTTCATTGCTTCATTTATGTTGATACCGATGGGATTTATCGGCGCAGAATTTATGACTCAAACCGATCAAGGTGAATTTGCAGTTACTCTTGAATTGCCTCTCGGTTATACTTTTGATCATACGAATTATGTTACTGAAGAAGTTGAAAATTATATTCGCAAGCTTCCGGAAGTGAAAAAGTTGTTTGTAAATGTTGGCGCTTCAAGTGAAGGAATGATCGGGCAATATTCAAATAATACTTCAGAGCTTGATGTTTCGTTAACTCCAAAAGAAGAACGAAGCAAATCAACGGATCAAATCGGAAATGAAATCAAAGCATTCGCACAAACAATTCCCGGGGTAAAAGTCCGTGTTAATCCTATTGGAATTTTTGGAACTGCAAACCAAACTCCAATCCAATTAATTGTGAGCGGTGCCGATAGAAATGATGTGAAGAAAGCGGCTGAGATTGTAGAGAACGTTACCAAAAAAATTCCCGGCACTGCAGATGTTAGACTTTCATCTGAAGATGGAAATCCTGAAACGCAAATTGATATTGACAGGCAGAAGCTTGCAGATTTCGGTTTATCTATTGCCGATGTCGGTGCTGTTTTGAATGTTGCATTCCAGGGAAATGATGATTCAAAATTCCGCGATGGAAACGATGATTACGACATAAAAATTTCTTTGGATAAATTTGACCGTTCCAAAATTTCCGATCTTGAAAATTTGACCTTTGTAAATAAATATGGTCAGGCAATTCAATTAATGCAATTTGCAAATGTCTACCAAACTACAGGTCCGACAAAGCTTCAAAGAATAAATAGAATTCCTGAAGTTACAGTTTTTTCTCAAGTAGTTGGAAGGGCAACCGGCAGCATTGGGCAGGATATTAAAAAAGCACTTTCAAAAACTAAATTGCCAAAAGGAATCGATATTTTATATTGGGGCGATTTGAAAAACCAGGCCGATTCATTTGGAAGTTTAGGCTTGGCTTTACTTGCCGCAATAGTCTTCGTATACATGGTTATGGTTGCATTGTATGATTCGTATTTCGATCCGTTTGTAATTTTGTTTTCCGTTCCTCTTGCAATGATAGGTGCGCTGCTTGCATTAGCTTTAACTATGAAATCGTTAAATATTTTTTCCATACTTGGAATAATAATGCTAATCGGTTTGGTTGGAAAGAATGCAATTCTTTTAGTTGATAGAACATCGCAGCGAAAAAAAGAAGGCGATTCAACTTACGATGCTTTAATCGAAGCTGGACAAAGTAGAATTAGACCGATTATAATGACAACTGCAGCAATGGTTTTTGGTATGCTTCCAATTGCATTGTCATTAGACGCAGGCTCAGAATGGAAGTCTGGCTTAGCTTGGGCAATCATTGGCGGGCTTATTAGCTCGCTGTTTTTAACTTTGGTACTTGTCCCGGTTATTTATTCAATCGCTGAAGGATATAGAGAAAAAATTCCAGCATTTTTCTTGAAGCTGTTCAGTAGAAAACAAAAACAGATTGCTTCTGAACCGGAAGAAGATCTTGGTTTACTAGGAAAATAATTTTTTATGAAAAGGTAGAATAAAGTTCTGCCTTTCATTTTTAAATCACATAATTACACAATTTATTGTGCTTAATATCATTCTGCCAATCCATCGACCTTGAAGTTAGTAAGCTTAAAAAATAATTTTGAATTAAGATTTTAAAAGCAACTCATATTAGCTTAAAGAAGAGAGGCTG
Organism: Bacteroidota bacterium; assembly: GCA_023475265.1. GTDB lineage: Bacteria > Bacteroidota > Ignavibacteria > Ignavibacteriales > Ignavibacteriaceae > FEN-1297. The sequence continues at coordinate 241 of JAMCWE010000255.1, read as the reverse complement.
GTATATCTCCATTGCTGTTAACCGGCATCTTAATATGATGTTGCTTTTTATTTTGAAAATTCTAGCTACTTAATTTTGATGGAAGAACAGAATGAAGTTATCCAGGAGATCATTTGTTGAAAAAATTTTTCAAGGTGTTGCCGCAATTCCATTTCTTTCTTTAATAATTACATTTTTAGAAAGCTGTGGAAATTCAAATCCATCCTCTCCGACAAATTCTTCTACGCCTTCAACACCTTCT
>JAMCWE010000164.1 GCA_023475265.1 Bacteroidota bacterium | reverse complement strand
TTTTCCAGTCTATATAATCATTTAGCCTTTGAAGAGGATCGCCAAGTTTGGTTAGCTTTTCCATTAAAAAATGATCATCAAATAGACCAAGCGGGTTTATATTTTTCATATTTTGCTTACTTTTTTTACGCAAAAATTAAGAATCTTCTCGAACTTTGTAAACAATATTTTATTAACTTTTTGGCGTTTGCTTTGTATTTAGGTTTTTAGAGATGCCCTTATATTTTATTCCCGTTGCTCCTGTTGCTTCGCATCGCTATGTCGAATCGCCCTAGCTTGCTCATTGCACTTATGCCCTCACCCAGCCGCGAAGCCCTGGGCTCGTTCCTAAGCCGTCGCAACTTTCCTTGCTGCCAATAATTTCAAATATCAAAAAAATAATTGTTTTCTTTCCCAGAAATTTCATAATTTAATTTCCAATAAAGATTGATTATATACCGATAATTGACTTTGAATGCAAAAGGCGAGCTACTTATAGTTTCAGATCGAATTGAATATATTATTACATCAAACAAACTACAGGTTTCAACATGTTTATTTTTATTTGCCTCCTTTCAATAAGTTACATGTTTTACACTTCAGCAAAACGCGCAAATAGAAGTGCCTTACTTTGGGTATTCAACGGAATAATCCTATGGTTTATTCTTGGCTACCTATTCTTAGTCATAACTGAAAAATACATCCTCAAAATAAATACGTTTGAAGAATCACTATCATTTGCTAGCCAAAAAATGATATTCGAAGGCATTTCTTCAGTACTAATATTTATCATAGCATATCTAATTCAAGATCATTTTATATCAAGAAAAGATACTCTGAAAGAATAAACTAAAAGTCGAAGCAAAAAATGCTTTGACGTTTCGTTCGGGCATATTTTTCGCTGCTACACTCCGCAAGCTAAAAAGTAAGTTAGAAAAGTAATTTACTTCTTTTTTTCTTGCTTCGTTCCACTGACAAAAAATCCGCCCTCACTTCACTTTCACAAAAAAAACAAAATGCAAAAAAACATAAATCTACATTTGCAAACATACTTGACATGAGATGAACTCACCTCACCTGCCCCGCCAAATTATTTTATTATATGATTTGACTATTGAATATTTGGCGGGGTCGAACATTGTCAGCCAGATTTACATAAAAAACATTATAGTACAGAATAAATCATCTTTACTTTCCCTTGTCTTTCTGTCGACTGTCCTATAATGTTGATTTATGTAAACTCGGCACGAAACCTTATCAGCTCATCATCGGTCGCTCCATGCGGGGTGAGGACAATTTCTTCCCACATTCCGCTCCCTTACATTTGTAAGAACGCCTGCCCGCCGAAACGGACGTGCAGGCGGGGCGGCGGGTCGATGACTCCGCTCAATTCCACATAAGTATTTGCTTATTATATTTTATTAGTGAATGCAAATACCTATGCTCCATTTCGCCTGCCGCCGCCTTAATACAGAATCAACAGCAACTTTCCCTTGTCAATCAAAACGAAATCAAATTTTGAAAACAAATACAAACAATACACTATAATCAATTGTTGCACTTTTTATTTCCTCAAAATATCTTTCCCTCAAAAAAGAATCGTTATGAAAAAAACAAAAACCATCCTGCTAATTGTATTTTTTCTACTACTCTTTAACGTTGGCAAATGCCAAACTCTGCCGCATCATCTTCCTTACGGTTATTCACTCAAAGCCAAAGTAGCAAGGGTAATTGATGGCGATACCTTTGTTCTTTCCGATTCTCAGCATGTAAGAATGCTTGGCATTAACACACCTGAAATTGCAAGAATGGGTAAGTCCGCAGAACCCTTCGCTGACTCAGCTTTTCATTTCACATGGTCCTTAATTCTAGGCAAACCAGTCAAACTTACGTTTGACGAAAACACCTATGATATTTTCGGAAGACTCTTAGCTTATGTTTGGCTTACAGATGTAACCGGAAAAGATTCACTCTGGATTCAAGCAGAGCTTCTCAAAGCCGGCTTATGCCGTATCAGCCATTACCCGAAAGGTAAAAGATATTACGATTTGTTTTACAACCTTCGCCGCACAGCAAAGAAACAACATCGAGGCATTTGGTCCAATGACTAAATTTAATTCTAATATTGATAGTCATTCCCGCGAAAGTGGAAATTCACATCCCTTAAATTTAGAAAAGCTTCTCTTCAATCCTCTTTTCCTGAAACTCCAAGCCTATGGCTTGATTGATGAAATTGCCTTACGCAATTTCATCATTAAAAACGAATACAGAAGTTTGCGCTGCAAGCTGCATCTTGGCGATGCAGTTTACCAGCTTTCACAAAAATATTATCTCTCAGAATCCGCAATCAATACTATCCTATTCCGCAAACGCACCAAAAAACCAATCTCATTTCCTTCAATCAAATTTTAATTATTCCTCTATTCATTATTCATCATTCAATTCCACTTCTACTCCACCTCTAACAAGCCTCTGCCAAGCCTCAAACATGCTTCTTTAATCTTGTGGATTCATCATTTCAAATTCATCATTCGCCAATCGTAATTCATCATTCCAAACGCTTTCCCAACTTTACAGTGAATTCCACAAGGCTATAGGATAATATTGCACCCGTATTCATTCACAAAATTTATAGGTGTTCCCATGGCTATCTTAAATGGAAACGTAATCGGAAACATGAGAGGCAGACTCGGCAATCTTTCTGCAAGAACAGTTGACGGAAAGACAATCATGTCCGCTCGCCCTTCCAGTTTTAACGTTAATAACGATCCAGCAGTAACCGAAGTCAGACAAAAGTTCTCTGTCACTGTTGCCCTTGCAAAGTCGATTTTGACTCTTGCTACTCTTGCTGCTATCTGGAAGACCGTCAAAGAATCCGGTATGACCGTGTTCAACACAATCTTCAAAAGCAACTTTCAGTACTCCGGTACTGATAAGCCAACTGTAGACAACATAATCACCCCTGGTGGTTTTAGTCTACCGGTTAATGTTGCAGCAGTAGCCGCAGATAAAGTCACTGTTTCACTTCTTGCTTTGAATACAGAATCCGTATTCTCCGCAGAGGAAGTAAATTTATCTGCTAATGCAGTTGTTTGCTTCACATATCCAAGCAATCCGGATGATGAGCCTTATCAGATAATTTCTCTTAACAAAGAAGTAGCCAACTTCGATTTCACTCAGGCTTACGATCTTCAGATCGACTTCGACGCTAAGCAGAAGCTCATCGCTGCAAAATATACCAAGAACATTTTGCTTCTTATGGTTGCTTCCAAAACCGCTGACGGTAAAGTAGTTCAGTACTCTTCTACTTCACCAAAAGCCAGCGTATAGTTGTTGCCCTATTTCCTCCTTCCAAAAAGCTTCCTCTTTCGAGGAAGCTTTTTTATTGTCCAGTCCCATTATCTTAAAACATATAATAACTTCGCTTCGTTTATTTGACGGCTTCGCCGTCAATCACTACATTCGCTCAATACAGCTTTCATTTATCTTAACATTTGCGTCACCGAATGTAGCTATGTCGTTTCACTCCACACCTACAAGAAAATCTCATGAATAACTCTGCACTTACCTCTTCATTCGTAACCTAACACAATTTCTAATATTGTTTGTTACCCCTAATGTCGTAACTGTTAGAATATATTTTGCCCGCCAAATTAAAAGCTTAGTCTTAACCGAACCTTGTCATTAAACGGGCAAGGGTATATAAAACGAAGCAGCTAAAAAGGTTCAAAAGTTTTTACCATTCTCTTTCCTTGTTTCCTAGTTGAATTCGGCAAAAACTTTCGCCCTTTTCTTTACGCTGCTTCGCCTTTGCCTTCCTTTTCATGTTTGCCTAACACCATCACCTTATCTTAACATTTTTTCGCCAAGAGATGTTTAGGCGGGCAAAATATGTTTTTTGCGGGTAGTGTGCCCAAACTAATCATAAACTAAAATGAAAGGATTACCGACATGGATGAGATAAAAAAGCTTTTAGATGTGTGCGAAAAAATCAAGTGGATTCCGCCGCACGACTGTAAAAAGAATCTTAGGATTATTTCTCAAACTCACTCTGTAAATTCACTCCACAATATTGTAATAGCTCAAACAAAGCAGTGTGAAATTTGCGGTAAGAAGTTTGAAGAATCAGATCCGGACGGTATAAAATGAAAGTATATGAAAGCAGCCATCAGACAAAGCGGGACTTTTCAAAGGTCCCGCAAATTAAAATTAAAAATTACCAGCTGGCCAGGGTAGGTTTTAATATCGGCAAAGAGTTTGCTGTATTTTATAAGCCTGGTAAAATTACCCTGGTTTTAGTTGCTAAAGAGGAAGGCAATCACTAATTTTAATATACAATGTCATTCTACTTAATTAACCATATTATCCAATCATTTTTAATGAGGATGTACTCCGCAAAAGTGGGTACAAAATGGGTACACAGTGGGTACACTGACAGTGGGATTTTAGGAATGTGCGCAAACAAAAAAAGCCTCAATTCATCAAGAATTGAAGCTTTTCTAAGCGGGGCCGACGGGACTCGAACCCGTGACCTCCTGCGTGACAGGCAGGCGTTCTAACCAACTGAACTACGACCCCAAAAACTAAAGAACCTAAATTTTTAAGCGATCAAATATAAATTTAACCGTTCGTAAAATCAATATAGATCAGTCCAAAAATAATAATTAATATCAATAATTTTATTCGCCGAAGGATATCCCTACAGCTTTTGCTGCAATTACATTTTGATTATCCGGTTTTACAAGCTTCTGATGTGAAATTGCATTTTCAATTAAAACATTCTTTATTTCATTTCCTTTTAATGCTACCATTCTGCCAAATTTTTTTCTTGCCGCTAAATCAATTGCGAATGTTCCAAACTTTGTGGATAAAATTCTATCAAATGGAGTTGGGCTGCCGCCGCGCTGTAAATGACCAAGTACAGTAACTCTTGTTTCTCGCTCTGTATTTTCTTCAATTTTTTTAGCAACCAATTCGCCTATTCCACCAAGTTGTGTCGGATCATGCCGTTTTATATCTTGTCCCTTCACGACCATTTCGCCATCAAGTGGTTTTGCGCCTTCGGCGACACAAACCAAGCTGAATTTTTTACCCATAAGTTCGCGCTTTAAAATTTTGTCGTAAACTTTTTCCCATGAAAATGGAATTTCTGGAATTAAAATTATATCAGCTCCGCCAGCTAAACCGCCATTTAAAGCTATCCATCCGGCATAACGACCCATTACTTCCACAACAATTACTCGATGATGAGAAGATGCTGTTGTGTGTAATCTATCTAGCGCTTCGGCAACAACATAAACTGCTGAATCATGCCCAAATGTTAAATCCGTTGCTTCAAGATCATTATCAATTGTTTTGGGAACACCAATCATATTCATTCCCATTTCACCAAGCTTCTTACAAATATGCATTGTGCCGTCACCGCCAATTGCAATAAGCACATCAAGATTCCATGCTTGATAATTTTTTAATGCTGACTGAGCTCTGTTAACAATTTCAATTTTGCCGTCTTTTGCTTCTGGCCAATGAAACGGATCGCCTTTATTTGAAGAGCCAAGAATTGTTCCGCCTCTTCCTAATATTCCTGAAACGTCATCATTTTTTAATTCTCTTGCTCTTCCTTCTACAAGTCCTTCGAACCCATCAATGATTCCGAGAACTGACATTCCATAATCTTGCGCCGGTTTGGTCACTCCTCTTATAACTGCATTTAACCCTGGACAATCACCACCGCCTGTTAATATTCCAATCCTTTTTACTTTTGAGTTTGAAACCATCTCTATCTTTTATTCCTTAATTATTATTAAATAATCTTCAATGTTGTTTTGAAATGTAATTTTACCAATTCATTTAATTTTTCATATCCAAATTTTTCTTTAATTGAACGAGCTTCATTATCTACTTTAGATGAAGCGCCTTTTGGTAATTCTAATCCATATTTATTTTTTTGAACATCGAACCAATTACAAAATTTTTCTCGCGCTAATATTGAAGCAGCTGCTACAGCCGTATATCTTTCTGCTTTTGTGTATTGATGTAATAAAATATTTTTCCCTTTACCTTGTAAAGAATTTCTAATATAATTTTCATCTCCGAACTTATCACTTATCGCTTCTCCGGTTTCAAATTTTTCCAATAAATTTTCCAATACTTTAGCATGTGCCCAGCCAAGAATTCTATTTACATTTTTCATCTTTTCATGAAGCTGATTATATTTTTCCGGAGTTATAATAATTATGCTAAATTTATTACCAATAATTTCTTTTATCTCTAATGATATTTTTTTAATTAAGTTATCAGAAAGTTCTTTACTATCCTTAACACCAATTTTTTTTAACTCAGCCAAATTTTTTTTATCGGCGAAAACTCCGCATATTACAAGCGGTCCGAAGTAATCTCCTTTTCCAGATTCATCAGTACCAATATAATTTTCGGGTTCGCTGAAATCATCTAAAGAATTAAGTGATAATTTTTCACCAAACAATAAATTATTTATTTCGTGATAAATCTTTGAATCAACATTACCTTGTAAAACGGTTTTAATTCCTTTTTTTCCGAAATAAACCAAAACTTTTATTTGATCACTTTTCCCGCTGACAGTAACTTCAAAATTATATTGTTTCTTCTCAATTACTGATACAGGATAATCAATTTTATTTATAGAATTGATATATGAAGTGATTAAATCTTTAGCCTTTAGCTCTATTGAATTCACATCAAGTTGAAATTGTGAGTACAAAAATAATTAAATACTTTATAACTATAAAATTTATCGGAGTAAACTTCAAAATTTTTTAAGGATTATCACATAAAATTAAATATTGATGAATAAATTCAATTACACTTAATGATTTTTTAAGATAAATCGAACTACATTGTATTTGTTTGTCCGTACTGTTAGCTTTTCTTTGTAAATTCTTTTGCAAAGGAATTGGATTGAATGAAAAAGAAATTATTTAATCATGCTTTATTAGTTTTTTATTTTATTTTTATGTTTGCCAGCACATCCTTTTGCCAGAACGATTCAACTTTAAAAATATATGATAAAATTGCTGAAACTTCCTCGATAAAACTTCAACAAAAAATCTTACTTTCAGATAAACAAACTTTACAAGTTAAAGATATTTTAATTAGCTATTTAAAACAGACTAATAAAAAAGAGAGCGATTCAGAATTACTTCTAAGTAAAATAGAATCATTGTTAAATGATAAACAAAAACCAAAATATGAAATTATAAAAACTGAGTGGTGGAATTACGTTCTAAAGGAGACAAGTAATTTGGACAAGAAATGATTTTTAATTTTTCATTTAACCGATGGAATTACCTTCCAAAATTTGCAATCACAAGTTTGTATTTTTAGATGAGATAAATTGTGAATGAGATATCCTAAACCTTATTTTATTTTTGATTATACTTCAAAAACAATTTTAAATTCAGTGCAGCCATTCTGATTCAACTCAATTTTACCGCCAAGCTGATCTGTTAAAGTATTTACTAATTGAAGGCCAAGCGATTCGGTTTTTCTAAAATCTAAACCAGCAGGAAAACCTATACCAGTATCTCTAAGAATAAGTATATATTTTTTTTCTTCATTTTTCAATTCGATATATATTTCACCTTTTCTACCGGAAGGGAAAGCATGTTTAAGAGAATTGGAAACTAATTCGTTTATGATTAATCCGCATAAGATTGCGATATCAATTTCAAAATAAATTCCTTCGAATTCGCTTTTTAAAATAATTCTCTCTGTGTCAACATTATATGAGCTAAAAAGATCTTTAATTAATGATTTAACATATTCTGAAAATTCAATTTTATTTAGATCTTTTGATTGATAAAGTTTTTCATGAATTAATGCCATCGATCGAATTCGGTTTTGGCTTTCTCTAAAAATCTCTAAAGCTTTTTTGTCTTCAATATAGCTTGACTGAAGATTCAATAAACTGGAAATAACCTGCAAATTATTTTTAACTCGATGATGTATTTCCCTCAACAAAACAACTTTTTCTTGCAATGAATTACTTATCTGCTCTTCAGCCTTTTTCCTTTCTAAAATTTCTTTTCTTAAATCTTCATTAACTTTAGAAAGTGCTGAAGTTCTTTCAATAACACGCCTTTCCAATTCTTCTTTAGTCCGTTCTAATGCTTCAAATCCGAATTTACGCTGTGTGCTATCTCTTAAAATTGAAATCCCGCCAACAACATTTTTATTAAAATCTAAAATCGGAGAATAGTAAGCTTCGAAGTAACCTTCTTTACCGGTTTCCGGAATGCTGAACCAACGATCTTTTGCAATTACATAATTTCCTTTTAAGGTTTCATAAAAATATTTATCCTCACCTATTTCTTTAAGAAAGGGCAAAACTTCAAATGCACTTTTCCCCAATGCTTTTGATTTGTTGATTCCTGTCATTGTTTCCATGCCTGGATTCCATAACGTATATCTACATTCACTATCGAATGCAACGATGCCATCGATGCTGCTATTTAATAATCTATCAGAAAATTCCATCTCTCTTCTAATGGCAACTTCAACTTTTTTTCTTTCATTTATTTCTCTATCCAGTATATAAAAGACAGTTAGAAATATTATACAGCTAACCAATGTACCTATTATAATTGTTACAAAGGTATTTTTAACGTTTATAATTAATAATTGATCTCTTGCTTGGAGTAAGTTATATTCATTCGCCTCAATCTTTGCAGTCATTTCATAAATTCTCTGCATATAATTTCTACCGACTTTATTTTTTATAATTTCAGCGGCTCTCTTTAAATCCCCTTTTTTCACAATATCGATGGTAACTTGTAAACTATTAAAGCGGTATGAAATTAAAGTATCAAACTGGATAAGTCTTTCACTTTGACTTTTATTATCCTTCAATAACATTTTTAAATTGCTAAGATCAAGCTTTACATTATTATAACTTTTTTTATACAGATCCAGATAGGATTCATCTTCAGTAATAAGATAACTTCTCTGCCCTTCTTCAGCACTTACTATTTGCGTCAGTATGTCTTCGGTTGTATTAAGTACATTATATGAATTAGCCCTCCATTCTGCGGTTTTAAAAACCTCATCAATATTTCGATAAGAAGCAACGCCAATTCCTATTATCAAAATTAAAATGAAAACTAAGCCGGCTTTTACGGTATTTATTTCAGTGAAGAATGACATAAATATAGGATGGTTTCAATTTTTACAATTAAATAAAAATTAATAAGTTAAAAGCGATATTATAAAATTCATTGTGGGTTAATATAGCATATGAAACTAAGATTTTAAAACAATACATACCATAAATTACTTCAATTGTTAAAAAAAATTAATTTATAGAGAAAGTAAAATTTTTATTGCCTCAATAAGTAAATTTTAATAATTTCGATCAACAATTTTTTGAATGATAGAAATTTTGCTAAACAACTATTTTCACCACGACACGAATAAAAAAATTAATGCTTTGATATATCTGATCTAATTTTTTCAGTAGATAAAAAATTAAAAGTTCTTCTATTATTAAGAAATTATTAATTACCTATAAAAACTTGGAAATAATATTTTTAGAACGGATATTTGAGAAAGCATTTAATGATTCTTTTTTAATGCATATCAATTTCAAATCAAATTATAATTCACAATCTAAAATAAACAAACTCAAGGAGTTATTATGAGGTTATCTTTTACTAGACTTCTTTTCCTTGCAATTGCAGCCTTTATTCTGTCTGTAAATTCTTTGGTTTTTGCACAAGGTATAACTTCTGCAGCAATCAATGGGGTTGTTACAGATCAAAATGGAGAACCATTGCCTTCTGCAACTGTAGTTGCGGTTCATGAACCTTCGGGCACACAATATGGTCTTACTACACGAGATAATGGGGCATTCAATCTTTTAGGTCTCAGAGTAGGTGGTCCTTATACAGTTACAGTTTCATATATTGGTTATGAAACTCAAAAAAAAGAAAATGTTTACTTAACTTTAGGACAAAATCTAACTTTAAATTTTACACTATCCACTTCTGCTGTAAAATTATCAGAAGTAACTGTAGTAGGTCGTAGAAATGCAATAATAAGCAGTGATCGTACCGGTGCATTTCAAAACATTTCTTCTAAACAAATGCAAGAAATCCCGACAATAAGTCGTTCCTTTCAAAGCTTTGCAAAATTATCCCCATTAGCAAGCGGAACAAATTCGCAAATTGCTGGAAGAAACAATCGATATAATAATATTCAAATAGACGGAACTCAATACAACGATCTTTTCGGTTTAGGTTCAACCGGAACTCCTGGCGGTCAAACCGGCGCTAATCCAATTAGTATGGATGCAGTAGATGAGTTCCAGGTTGTCGTTGCACCTTACGATGTTAGATATGGTGGATTTACCGGCGGTGGAATCAATGCCATTACTCGTAGCGGTAATAATGACTATCAAGGATCAGTTTATGGTTACGGAAGAAATCAATCTCTGGTTGGTTTAAGTCCTACCACTAAATCCAAATATGCTGACTTCTCTGACTATCAATATGGTGCACGTTTGGGCGGTCCTATCATGAAAGATAAATTATTCTTCTTTACAAACGTTGAATTAACACAACATACAGTACCTCTCTCAAATGTTGGTTTAGCTTCCGGACCGGCTGAAGCACAAGCTTGGGCAGACAGTTTAAAAACTTTATTAGCAGCACATGGTTTTAACGCTGGAAGTTATGGAGCTACAGATGTTAATCAACCAAGTACAAAATTCTTTTTACGATTTGATTACAACTTAAATGAGAATAACAAACTTACTTTAAGAAATAATTTTGTTCATTCATATCAAGATAATTTGAATAATAGATCAAGCAATTTTGCTATGAGCTTTGATACTTATAATTATAGAATTACAAATAATACTAACTCAACAGTATTACAGCTCAACAGCACAATTGGCAATCAAATGTCTAATGAATTGATTTTAGGTTATACAATTATTAGAGATCAAAGAGGTCCTACGCTTGCCGCTTCACCGGAAATAAATGTTGTTATGCCAGGCGGCTTTACACTTTATACCGGTACTGATAGATTCTCTTCTGCTAATAAACTTGATCAAAATATTTTTGAATTTACTGATAACTTTACTTATGCTACCGGAAATCATGTTTTTACATTCGGAACTCATAATGAATTTTTCTCATTCAAAAATTTATTTATTCGTTCATATTGGGGTTATTATCAGTACAAAGTCAATTATATTTCTAATTTGTACCAAACCGGCAGCAATGTTGGTTTAAACAATCCAAGCTTCTTCCAGAGAGTTTATTCACGAACAGGCGATCCTGAACCTGCTGCACAATTTAGTGTAAATCAATATGGTTTTTATGCACAGGACGAATGGTCGCCAATGCCTAATTTCAAATTAACGTACGGTTTAAGAATTGACATCCCAACATTCCCAACGAAACCAACCGAGAATGATTCACTTAGTTATTATTTCCCTGGTTTCCATACATCTGATGTTCCAAGCGGAAATATTTTATGGTCACCTCGTGTAGGGTTTAACTGGGATATGAATGGCGATCATACAACTCAATTAAGAGGCGGACTTGGTATCTTTACTGGCCGCGTTCCTTATGTATGGATGTCGAACAATTATGGAAATACCGGAACTATGATAGCAGAAGTTGATGGCTTTAAAGGAACTCAATTCTCGGCTGATCCAAATAATCAACCTGGCTTGGGATCCCCTGGAACCGGTGCAGCAAAGTATACTTCAGAAATAGATTTAGTTAATCCTGATTTGAAGATGCCTCAGGTATTACGTTTTGACGTTGCAGTGGATCATCAATTACCATTTGAAATCACTGGTACTGTAGAGGCGCAATACTCAAAAACTATAAATGATATGATGTATCAGGAAGTTAACTTAAAAGCTCAAACCGGTACTTTGCCGGATGGAAGACCTTTATATGGATATACTAATAGCGGCAATGGTAACTTTTTTGGAATTTATTATTTAACAAATACCAGCAAAGGTTATCAATATAATTTCAGCGTACAACTACAAAGATCAGTTGCTTTGGGAATATCCGGAAACGTTGGTTATAATTATCAAAGATCATTTGATCAGAATGGGGTATTGTCTTCTCAAGCGCAATCTCAAATGAATTATAATCCAATATCTAACGATCCGAATGATCCTGCATTAACTACTTCTGATTTTGAAATCAGACATCGTATATTCGCATCTGTTACTTATAGCCATCAGTTCTTTGAAAATTCTACAACTAGTATAACATTGTTCTATAATGGTCAATCCGGAACTCCATTTGGATTTACGGTTAACGGCGATCTAAATCACGATGGCTTTTATGGAAACGATTTATTCTATATTCCAAAGAATGATGCCGATATTGAATTGGGTTCAGTTAATAGCAGTGGCGTATATACTAAAGCTCCTCAAAGCACATATGATGCATTGGAAAGTTTTATTAATAATAATTCTTACCTTTCATCTCATCGTGGTCAGATTTCAGAAAGAAACGCTACAACTTATCCATGGCGAAATGAAGTTGATATGAGAATAACTCAAGATATTCCTGCATTTGGTGAACAGCATCATTTCCAAATTTCATTGGATATTTTGAATCTTCTTAATCTTATTAACAGCGACTGGGGCTGGGACGTAAGCGGTGGATATAATAATAACTCTATTGTATCATATTCCGGAATGGATACCAAATCAGTTCCTGGCAAATCTATTCCTGTTTATGGATTTAAAGCTCCGGCAAACAATTTACCATGGAATTACAATGATCTTACTTCAAGATGGACAATGCAGCTTGGTTTAAGATACACTTTTTAGCTCAAGTGTAAATTCAAATTTATAATTTGAAGAAAAGCCTTCGGTATAAAATCCGAAGGCTTTTTTCTTTTTTAAAAAGCTTATTTTTTATCTAAAATCGCATTCTAAAATTGGAAAAATGCGATTAAAGTTTCTTTTATTACATTTTTTGTTTCTTATAATGCATTTTCCTTCTTAAAAGATGCATTTCTTTTCTTGCAAAATGCATTTCCTTTCCTATATAATGCATTTCTCTTCTTTTTAAATGCTTTCCAAGAATATCAAATCACAATTTCATTCTTCAATATTCTATTTTGTATTTCTTCTTTTGCGTTCTTCAAATCATTAGTTGAACTTTTTGCTTTCCGAATATCAATTTTTAATTCAATAAATGCACTTAACAAATTTATTTTTACAAAATAAAAAATTCCTCAACCGTTTTATAATTTACAATGAGCGATTCTAAATAAGTTTTACTGTGATATTGTGCACTGTACAGGAATTAAATTGTTTTAATTTTGACGTCGGATTTTATTAATGAACGGTAACATTATGCTCTGGACAATTATTTCTCTTCTCTTTTTACTTTGGCTCGCTGGTATTATTTTCAAACTTTCAATGGGGGGACTGCTTCACATAATTCTTATTGTTGCAGTTATACTTCTTGTTTTTAATTTACTTCGTTCAACAAAAACGGAACACAAAAGCATATAAAATATATTTACAGCACTTATAATTTAGTTTTAAACTGTTAGGAGAGATGCACACTTAATAACTGCTGTTTCAGTACGTAGGCGATTATCTGCCAATCTAAAAATATTTTTCTTATCAAAAAGATCTAATTCATCCTCAGTCAATCCCCCTTCAGGACCAAAAATAAAAAAATAATTCTTTAGGGAATCAATATTCAAAGCTAAAAAATTTTTGTCTGAATTTTGTTCAAATACAATTTTCTCCCCTTCCTTTTCTGTTATCTCATTCAATGAATTAGAAGAAATAATAATAGGTTTAAAGCTTCTTAATGATTGCTTCATTGCCGAAATAATTATTTTATCCCAACGATCTATTTTCTTTGACTTGGACACTGTCCTAGCAGATTCGAATACTATAAAATTAGTTATTCCAAGCTCTGTACATTTTTCCAGCGCAAACTCAAACCTCTCCTGGCTTTTTAATTTAGGAAGGCAGAAAAAAACTTTTTCAAATTTATTTTTATATACTTTTTGTTGGATAACAGAAATTGTAACCGAATTTTTATCGATTGCTTTTATTCCACCAATAAAAATTTTTCCTAACCCATTTGTAACAAAAATTTGATCCCCGGTTTTATGCCGCATTACCTTTGTTATATGCTGATAATCATCCCCAATTATTGAAGCTTCATTATCAGAACATAAATTAGGAGTTGTATAATAAAGTTCAATATTAGAAAGATAATCCGAGTCCGAGTATAAATTGTGTTTTTCCATAATCGTTAATTGCAAATTCAGTTCTAAGTTCACTATATGGAAGAATTAGAAAAACTAATCCGGTACCATATCCGGAATATAAATTTTTTATACTAAGTGGCTGCCCCCAAAGTCTTGTTGTACCGGTATCCATAAAAAGTTCAAGGTAAACGGCAAAACGATATGACAATAAAGATTTGGGAATAATGGGCAAGAAATCGAAATCAATATTTATATCTTTTATAATTGGATAATTCATTTCCAAGGAACTAAAGTATAAATCATTCCCTTCCATTTCAGTTGTAAAGTAACCTCTTATTCTTTCTTGATATCCAAAATAAGAGTAATCATAATACGGAACGAGCTTGCCAAAAGTTAACCGTGTTGAAAATCTCCATTTCAATCTAAGGTCATCCGAAAGCAAAAAGTATTTTCTTAAATCCAGGTCAGCAACTTGATAATTTATATTTTCCATCCCTAATCCTTTAAACTGAAAATCAATATAGAAGTAAGTGCCTGTGCTTGGAAATTGGAATAGATCTCTTGTGTCAAATGTGTAGCTCGCTCCAAATAAAATTTGCCTATCAATCCTATTATCAGAAGCTGAAATCCCTTTAATAAAAATTGGACTTTCGATGTAATTATATCCGAAAAAAATATCGAACCTATTAAATAAGTTGAAACGTTTACCTAAATCTATTGTACCCGTAATAAATTTCTGATTGAAATCTCCGCCAAAAATATTTTGAGCAGTATAACTTTTATTTTTTGAATTTTGATAAGCTAGCTCAAGTGTTAAATATATGCTTTGCTTTTTTATAAAGTATGGTCGGTCATAATATATTATGAATTTCGGATCATAGCCAAAAGAAGCAGTAGCTCTAAGAGTTTCATTTTCACCACGAAAATTTCTGATCATCAAATTCAAACCGTAAGAAATTTTTTGCCAATCTCTATCTTGAAATTCCACAAATGGAATTGGATAAATGTACCAGCTTTCTTCAACAGAAATTAGTAAAATATTTTTTTCTTTATAACTGAATGGAATCATATTAACGTGAGTAAAAATGCCGAGGCTATAAATTCTGTTTAGATTATAATTGACAATTTTAGATGTTACAGTATCCCCAATTCCAAAAGTTAATTCTCTTAAGATTACATCCGGATCAGTAATTTTAATCCCATCAATTTTTATTGAATCAACTTTTATTGAATAATTACCATTGAAATAAGTTGTATCTCCTGTTTGAGAAAAAACATGGATTGGAATTAATGAAAAAAATAGAATTGTGATAAAATATTTTATCATTCAGAAAAAGTGAATTTATTTATTGATGAAATTAATAGCAGTACATTCTATTATAACTTGCTGCTATCTTTAAATGTTAAGGAATTATTTTTCTACGTAATCCGATATAAGTAGACAACTGCACACCAAATTACGGTCTCCGTAAGCATTATTTATTCTTCCGACACTTGGCCAAAATTTATTTATTCTTGTCCAATGTATTGGAAACGCAGCTTTTTCTCTTGAGTATTTATGATTCCATGCATCCGCAATTACTGATGCTGCTGTATGAGGTGCATTCTTAAGAACGTTATCGTGTATATCTGATATTCCGTTTTCTATTTCTTTAATTTCTTCATGTATTGAAATTAATGCTTCACAAAATTTATCAAGCTCTGCTTTTGATTCACTTTCAGTCGGCTCAACCATTAAAGTGCCGGCAACAGGGAAAGAAACAGTTGGCGCATGATATCCATAATCCATTAATCTTTTTGCAATATCTTCAACTTCAATCTGAGCACTAACTTTAAAACTTCTCATATCGAATATTAATTCATGTGCAACTTTACCTTTACTGCCGGTGTATAGAACTTTGAAGTATGGTTCTAATTTTGATTTAATATAATTTGCATTCAATATTGCAGCAATAGAAGCCTGCGTCAATCCTTTGGCTCCCATCATTTTAATATAAGCAAAGGATATAATCAATATATCTGCACTCCCCCATGGCGCTGATGATACTGCAGTCATTCCTTTTTCATGACCAAGGTTTACAACTGAATGATTTGGAAGGAATTGTACCAAATGAGCAGCAACTGCAATTGGTCCCATTCCTGGACCACCGCCGCCGTGCGGAATACAAAAAGTTTTATGCAAATTTAAATGACAGACATCTGCACCAATTGTAGCAGGACTTGTTAATCCAACTTGTGCATTCATGTTAGCGCCGTCCATATAAACTTGTCCGCCATTTTCATGGATGATCGCGCATATCTCTTTTATTTCTTCTTCAAATACTCCGTGCGTTGATGGATATGTTATCATCAGTGCAGCAAGATTATTTTTATTTTCTTCAATTTTTTTTCGAAGATCATTCAGATCAACATTTCCGCGATTATCACAATTAGCCACAACTACTTTCATTCCTGCCATTACTGCACTTGCAGGATTAGTTCCATGCGCTGATGAAGGTATTACCACAACATTTCGATGACCTTCACCTTTGCTTTGAAAATAATTTCTTATTACCATGAGGCCAGAATATTCACCTTGTGCGCCAGAATTTGGCTGAAATGAAACAGCAGAAAATCCTGTAATTTCACACAAATCTTTTTCAAGCTCTTTAAAGATTTCAGCATAACCATCTGCCTGATCATTTGGTGCGAATGGATGGAGATTGCAAAACTCAGGCCAGGTAATTCCCATCATTTCAACTGCAGCATTTAATTTCATTGTACATGAACCAAGCGGAATCATCGAATGAACTAAAGAAAGATCCTTATTCTCCAATCTTTTCAGATATCTCATCATTTCAGTTTCTGAATGAAATGTATTGAATACTGGATGAGTTAAATATTCACTTTTTCTTTGAAGATTTTCGGGAATATTAATTTTCAAATCTTCAGCAATTTTTTGGATTTCTGTTTTACTTAAATTTTTATCAGCATTTTCTGAAAAGATCGAAATAATTTCAACTACATCTTCGAAACTGGTAACTTCATTTAATGAAATACCAACGGAGTCTTTTGTATATCCGAAATTAATTCCATTCTTCAAAGCTGAATTTCTAATCGAATTTATTTTTTCTTTTCCATTTTCATCAAATAAAATATTGAGAGTATCAAAATAATTTTTATTTGCTTGATTATATCCAAGTTTTTGAAGTGAAGATTCTAAAACATTAGTAAGTTTATGAATTCTCTCAGCAATTGATCTAATTCCTTTTGGTCCATGATAAACTGCATACATCCCGGCCATGATTGCTAACAGAACTTGAGATGTACAAATATTACTTGTTGCCTTTTCTCTTCTAATATGCTGCTCACGAGTTTGAAGCGCCATTCTGTATGCATTATTTCCATTTGCGTCAACAGAAATTCCAATAATCCTACCTGGAATAATTCTTTTAAATTCTTCTTTAGTTGCAAAATAAGCTGCATGTGGACCGCCATATCCCATTGGTACGCCAAATCTTTGTGTGTTACCAACTGCAGCGTCTGCACCAAATTCGCCCGGTGGAAGTAAAAGTGCTAAGCTCAATAAATCTGCGGCAACTACAGCAAAAATATTTTTTTGATGAGCTTGTGCAATCAAATCTTTGTAATCATAAACTTCACCGCTGCCAGCAGGATATTGCAGAAGCATTCCAAATATTTTATCATTCAATTCTAATTTTGTATGATTACCAATTTGTAATTCTATACCTAATGGAATTGCTCGAGTTTTTAGCACATCAATAGTTTGAGGAAAACATTCTTCCGATACAAAGAAAATATTTGAATTTAGCTTTTCATTTTTTCTATTTGAAAAAAACATAGACATTGCTTCTGCTGCTGCAGTTCCTTCATCAAGAAGAGATGCATTTGCTATGCTTAATCCTGTAAGGTCGATAACCATAGTCTGAAAATTTATTAATGCTTCTAATCTTCCCTGTGAAATTTCCGCTTGATAAGGTGTATATTGAGTGTACCATCCAGGATTTTCCAGAACATTTCGTTGAATAACTGCCGGAGTAATTGTTGGATTATATCCCATTCCAATATAAGATTTGAAAATTTTATTTTTTTTAGAAATTTTTCTAAGGTTTTCTAAAAATTCATTTTCACTAACAGGTTCATCTAAATTTAGTTCTTCTTTAAGTCGAATTTTAGAAGGAATTGTTTCATCAATTAATTCATCAAGCGTTTGTACGCCGATCTGCTGAAGCATTTTTTTTATTTCTTCAGGATTGGGACCAATGTGTCTGTCTACAAATTGATCTGGATTTTTAAAATTATTCATAAATGAACTGCACTTTCAAAAAATATTAAAAATTATTATTAAAAATAAGTAAACTTTTAGACCTGTAAAATGTTTTTAATGAATAAACTTTACGAATAGAAAATTTAAATGGTAGAATCTTTGGAATCTTCTTTGATCAAATTATTTAATGCGTCATGAGCAGCATTTTGTTCGGCAGATTTTTTATTCTTCCCTTTACCAATCCCATATTCAATATTATTAATAGTTACGTGAACTGTAAAAGTTCTGTTATGCTGAGGTCCTTCTTCTTTAATTACGTTATAAACCGGATTTTCCATTTTATTTGCTTGTGAAAATTCCAAAAGTTGACTTTTAAAATTTTCATCAATTAAATAAACTCCTTCTTTCATATTATAATCTATAAGAACCCGTCCGATAAAATCTTTGGCAGCACTCAAGCCGTTATCAAGATAAACAGCTCCAATCAATGCTTCAAAAGCATCTGCCAATACAGTTCGAGAGCTATTTTTAAAATTATTAGAAAGGTTTTTACTAATTAAAAGAAAACTCGCTAAGTTAATTCCGTCAGCAGCATCAGCTAAGGCAATTCTATTTACCAATTTTGCTCTAACCTTCGTCAAGAAACCTTCATCTTTATCAGGAAACTCTTCGTAAAGATATTCGGCAACTGCAAGATTAAGTATAGAATCACCCAAAAATTCTAAACGTTCATTTGAAACATCATACCCGCTGTTATGTTCTAAGAATGATCTGTGCATTAAAGCTTGAATAAAATAAGTTCTATTCTTAATGCTGAATCCAATTATTTTTTCTAATTCACTGAATTTTTCCGGAGTGAGAAGACGCGAAATATATTTGGATTTATTTTTTTCTTCTCTCTGTTTTAACTTTTCTAACAGCCACGATAATAATTTACTCAAACTTATTCCTCAATCTTTTTGAACAAAAGAGATGCGTTGTGTCCGCCGAATCCAAAAGTATTACTTATCGCAGAGTTAATTATTTTGGGAGTTGGTTTTAGTGGGCTATAATTCAAATCGCATTCAGGGTCGGGGTTTGTTAAGTTTATTGTGGGAGGCGCACAATTATTTTCAATTGCTAATATAGTTGCTATTGCTTCAATTCCCCCAGCGGCCCCAAGGAGATGCCCAGTCATTGATTTTGTTGAACTGACAATTAAGTCGTAAGCATGGCTATTAAATACAGTTTTAATAGCGTTAGTTTCATTAACATCATTATAAGGAGTTGAGGTTCCATGAGCATTTATATAATCTAAATCATTACTGCTGATTTCTGCATCTCTGATTGCTTCTTTCATTGATCTTACTGCGCCTTCGCCGCCAGGAGCCGGTGCGGTTATATGATAAGCATCTCCAGTAAGTCCAACTCCCGCAAGCTCACAATAAATTTTTGCCCCTCTGGAAAGTGCATGCTCATATTCTTCTAGGATTATTGCACCAGCGCCCTCGCCCATAACAAATCCATTTCTATCTTTATCGAATGGTCTTGAAGCTTCGAGGTATCTATCATTCCATCGTGATAATGCTTTCATTGCATTAAATCCACCGATCGCCATTTCAGTAATTGCAGCTTCCGAACCACCACATAACATTAGTTCAGCACTACCGCGTTGGATTAAAATGAAAGCATCGGCAATTGAATGAGAAGAAGTTGCACACGCGGATGTAGTGGCATAATTCGGACCTTTTAAGCCATATCTAATTGAAATTTGTCCGGCAGCTATATCGGAGATCATCATCGTAACGAAAAACGGGCTTAATACTCTCGGGTTTTTCGCTTCAAAATAATTCCAATGTTGCTGTTGATTAGTAACCATTCCGCCAATCCCGCTTCCAAAAATGACTCCGAACTTATCTTTATCTATTATATCAAGATTTAATTCAGAATCTTTAATTGCCATTCCAGCGGCTGCAAGCGAATATTGTGTAAAAGGGTCCATTCTTTTTATGGCCTTTTTATCCAAATATTCTTCAGGATTAAAATTTTTTACTTCGGCAGCAAATTGCGTTTCGAAATTAGACGCATCAAATTTGGTTATTGGACCGACTCCATTCTCACCTTTCATCAGACCATTCCAAAAATCATGAATACCAATTCCAATAGGAGTAATTGCGCCAAGACCAGTAACAACCACTCTCCTCTTTTTCATATTTCACTCCGAGTAAAAATTTTTATGCTAAACATAGAATAGTTTAGGAGTGTAAAGATCAGCTAATGAAAAGTCGAGAAAAGAAATTCTCGACTTCATAAACTCCTAGCCTAATTTTTCTTTTAAATATTTAACTGCGTCCCCAACCGTTCCAATTTTTTCTGCATCTTCGTCCGGTATAGAAATTTGAAATGCACTTTCAAAGCCCATAACCAATTCTACAATATCCAGAGAGTCTGCGCCCAAATCGTTAGTAAAAGAAGCTTCTGGTGTTATTTGAGATTCTTCAACACCAAGTTTGTCAATAATTATTTCTTTTACTTTTGCTTCAACGTCCATATTATTCTCCTATTATTAATTATAAAGATTAATGAATTAAATTAAATAAAGTTCACATTGCCATTCCACCATCAACTGAAATAACCTGACCGGTTAAATAATCAGCTTGATCGGAAGCTAAGAAAGATACAACTTTTGCAACATCTTCCGGAGCTCCAATTCTTTTTAGTGGAATTAAATTAATTATCGCCTCTTTTTGTTTCTCGTTCAATTTTTCCGTCATGTCAGTTGAAATATAGCCTGGCGCAACAGCGTTTACAGTTATATTTCTTGAAGCTAATTCTTTTGCAGTGGATTTTGTAAATCCAATTACCCCAGATTTAGATGCAACATAATTTGCTTGACCGGGATTTCCGATCAATGCAACAACTGAAGAAATATTTATAATCCTTCCATATCGCTGACTGATCATTTGTTTCAAAGAAGCTTTTGTATAATTAAAAACACTTTTAAGATTTGCTGAAATAACAGCATCAAAATCTTTTTCGCTCATTCTTATTAAAAGATTATCTTTAGTAATTCCAGCATTGTTTACTAAAATATCTAAACCTCCCAACTTTTCCAAAGTAAAATTAATCGTTTTTTCAGCTTCAGAATATTGTGCCGCATCAGCTTGAATTCCGAAAATTTTTACGCCAAGTTTTTCTGATTCAATCTCAACGCTTTTTGCTGCTTCCACAGAACTATGATAAGTAAAAACAACGTCGCAACCTTTTGAAGCAAGTTCCAAAACTACGGCTTTCCCGATTCCTCTAGATCCTCCAGTAACAATTGCTCTCCTGTGTTTTAAATTCATGCTACCTCTCTAGAGTTATTAGGAATAAAGTTAGTTTGAGTTCCCAGTGAATTTAGATATTCTTTTTTATATTCTTCTAATTCAGCAAATCCCTTTTCACCAAAAAAATATTTTAACTCTTCTTTACAAGCTTCAAAAATTGTTGATTTTACAATTGGATTTTTATTACAAGTCTTTAGCCGGTCAATATGTTCGTCATCGATGGTAAGCGCACCTTCAAAAATAGTTAGCGGAAACAATATACAATAAAGCGGTTTGTATTTCCACTTATGTCCGCCTTCAATATTAGCTAATTTTTGAAGAGAACATAATCCATTTTTATCTAAAAAAACACATTTATTATTGAATAGTTCTGTACCAACAGCAACACCCGATTCAAAGTCTTCATCTTTTTCTGGTTCTTCAAACCATTTATCTATATCGGTTGTTTGTGTATCATCCAATATCGGGATGATTTTTTCCTTTATACTTAAAATCGAATTATATTCTTTTAATTCAGTGTAAACGCCGTACCAACAGCATTCGCCGCTGCATTTACAATGGAAGCTAAACGTAAAAATAATTGGATCTATGAAAATTCCATTTATTTTTTTTGAAAATTTTTGAGTCATTATAAATACTTCTCCACATCAGAAAACGTATCAATTGAAAAACATTTAACGTCAGGATTTATTCTTTTTACTAAACCTTGAAGCACTTTCCCTGGACCAACTTCATAAAATTCTTCAATTCCATCTTTTATCATATTGACAATTGTTTCTTCCCAACGAACCGGAGAAGTAGGCTGATCATATAATAATTTTTTTATTTCATTTTTATCAGTAACTGGTGAAGCAGTAACATTTGCATAAACAGGGAATCTAGCATCATAAATATATGTCTGATTTAATTCATCAGATAAACTTTTTTTTGCAGATTCCATTAATGGTGAATGAAACGCTCCGCTTACGACAAGTTCTTTTACTAATTTAGCTCCATTCGACTTACAAATTTCCATGGCCTTTTTTACACCATCAACAGAACCGGAAATTACAATTTGTCCAGGCGAATTAAAATTAGCACATTGAACTATTCCAAATGATGAAGCTTCAATGCAACATTGAGAAACTTTTTCTGTCGTTAACCCAATAACTGCAGCCATTGTTCCGGGATTATCAATGCCAGCTTGCTGCATTGCTTTACCTCTAGCTCTAACTAACTTTATCGCATCATAAAATTGAATTGCATTTGCAGAAACTAAAGCAGAGTATTCGCCCAGTGAATGTCCAGCCGCAGCATCAACATGAACTGTTCGAATTATGCTTGCTAAAACCACACTATGCAAAAATATAGCTGGTTGTGTAAATTCCGTTTGCCTTAATTGATCTTCTGGACCATTAAACATTATATAAGATAAATTAATTCCTAATGCTTCATCCGCAGTCTTGATCATTTCTTTTGCTTCGACTGAATTTTCAAACAGATCATTAGCCATACCAACGTATTGCGATCCTTGACCTGGAAATAGAAAAGCTTTTTTAGGCATAAAGGAATTTAATTTTCGATAGTTATATAATAATTGAACTTTAGATTATTCTAAATAATAAAAAATATTAGTCCATACTCCAAACTAAGTAGCTTGCACCCCAGGTAAATCCGGCACCAAAAGCTGCAAGGATTATCTTGTCGCCTTTTTTAAGTTTGCCATCTCTATAATATTCAACCAAGCATGACGGAATTGTTGCAGCTGTTGTATTGCCATATTTATCAATGTTTATCATCACTTTATCTCTATTTATTCCCATTCTCTCTGCGGTTGCATCAATAATTCTTAAATTTGCTTGATGTGGTACAAGGTAAGCGATGTCTTCACCATTTAGATTATTTTTTTTCATTAAGTCATAAGAAATATCAGCCATTCCCTTAACGGCAACTTTGAAAACTGCTTTCCCATCCTGGTAAATAACATGCATGTTTTGATCAATAGTTTCATGAGTTGGGGGATTTAAACTTCCACCGCCTTTCATATACAAGACATCTTTTCCGGATCCATCAACTCTAAGTAGTGAATCCTGCAAACCATATTTAATATCTTCAGATGGCTCTAAAAGAATTGCAGCTCCGGCATCACCGAATAAGATACAATTATTTCGATCTTTATAATCAACTATTGAACTCATTTTATCAGCGCCAATTACCATAACTTTTTTATATCTACCGCTTTCAACTAATGAACATCCAGTTTGGAATGCAAACAAGAATCCCGAACATGCCGCAGAAAGATCAAATCCCCAAGCATTTTTAGCTCCAATATTTTCTTGAACTAAACATGCAGTCGCCGGAAAAAACATATCGGGAGTAACAGTGGCTACAATAATAACATCAATTTCATCTGCTGAC
This sequence comes from Bacteroidota bacterium, assembly GCA_023475265.1. Taxonomy (GTDB): domain Bacteria; phylum Bacteroidota; class Ignavibacteria; order Ignavibacteriales; family Ignavibacteriaceae; genus FEN-1297. The sequence continues at coordinate 38,117 of JAMCWE010000164.1, read as the reverse complement.
ATATTTTTAGTTTTTAATAAATCTTCAGCAGCTTTTGAAGCTAATAAACTAGTTGCGCCGTTCTCAAGAATTCTTCTTTCTCTAATACCGGTTCTTGATCTAATCCATTCATCACTTGTATCTACAATTTTCTCAAAGTATGCGTTGTCATAAATTCTATCCGGAACGTACATTCCCAAACCAGTTACGACAGCGCTTATTTTCTTATCTTCCATTATGATCCTGTCTTAATTTAAATTTGAATATTGTTTGATTGAGCTTTCAATTTTGGACACTAATTTTTTTTCATGCATTTCAAACGCACGAAGAACCATATTCTTAATTGCTTTTGGAGTGCTTGAACCGTGTCCAATTATACTTATTCCATTAACGCCAAGCAAAGGAACACCGCCGTATTCTTGGTAATCGAAATCTTTAAGTATCTCTCTCATACTGCTTCTAACGAGAGCAATTTTTAATTTGTTTATAAAACTTTTACCAGCAAATTCTTTAAACTTAAATTTCAAAAAGTCGAGAACACTTTCACCAAACTTTATTAGAATGTTCCCAACAAACCCATCACAAACTACAACGTGAACTGTTCCTTTGAGAATATCTCTTCCTTCAACATTGCCAACAAAATTAAGATTTGTCTTTTTAATTAATTCTGCCGCCGCCAACGACACTTCATTTCCTTTTGATTCTTCTTCACCCACACTTAAAATTCCAACTTTTGGATTTTCGATACCATAAATTTCTCTAGTGAAAATAGTTCCCATTAAAGCGTATTCAAGTAAATGTTTTGGTTTAGAATCAACGCTGGCTCCAACATCGAACAAAGTGGAAATACCGGATTGATTTGGCATAGCTTGACCAATTGTTGGTCTTCCAACTCCAGGTATCCTTCCGATAATTAAAGTCGATGCAGCCATCATAGCGCCAGTATTTCCGGCACTAACAAATGCATCAGCTTTTTTATCTCTTACAAGTTCCGCTCCTACTACAATTGATGAATTAGGTTTTGATTTAAGCGATGCGGTAGGCTGATCACCCATTTCAATTACTTCATCAGCATGGATTATATTGTCAGGGTTAAAAGACAGGTTATTAGAAGCAATTACTTTTTGAATTTCATTTTTTTTGCCAACTAAATACAAATCGAACTTCCCATTTTCGTTATATGCTTGGATTGCTCCAACAACAGCATTCTGAGGGGCATAATCGCCCCCCATTGCATCAATAACTATTCTGCATCTGGTTTTAGAATCAGAATTGTTCATTAGAAGGATTTATATTAAAGTTAGCTTTTAGGAATAAACATCGAACGTTCATTATAATATCCGCAAGAAGGGCAAGCGCGATGGGATAATTTCATTTCACCGCAATTAGAACAAGTGCCCAGAGCTGGTACTGTAGCTTTATAATGTGTTCTTCGTTTATCTCTTCTACTTTTTGACCATCTACGTTTAGGATTTGGCATTATTCGTCCTGTTAATTATTATTTAATTTATTTTTTAATTCCATTAATGGTAACCATCTGTCATCTACTTTATCTTGATTACAGCCGCAATCTCCATCATTCAAATCTTTTCCACATTTCGCACATAAGCCTTTACAATTTTCTTTGCAAAGCTTTTTCATCGGTATAGTCAGAAGCGCAAAATCTCTTACATCATTATTTAATTCAATTTTATCAGAATCAACTGATAAATAAGTCAAATTTATTGACTCCGAATCTTCTGGTTCTGTACCAATGAGATAAACCATCTTATAATTGTTATTTAACGTTGAATTGAAATTTGTATTGCATCTATCACAATCAAAATTTGCATTCATCGTAAGTTTTGCATCTAAAACGACTTGATTATGCAATTTATTCAATTCAACATCTACCAATATATTACCAATGAACGGTTTTTCTAATCCAATATCTCCAACCGGTTCTTCAAAACTAAAATTATGAATGCCGTCTTTAAGGTTAGAAATTTTAATTTTCATAGCAGCATCTCACAAAAAGAGCAAAAAAGCGATGGAAAATATAGCCATACAAAGAATTATAATCAAATAATACTATAAATAGAATTTGATTCTATGTTTTCAATTCTTCGATAATTAATAATCAACGTTTTCAATTCTTCGATAATTAATAATCAACATTAAACTTTAATGTTCATTAAAATAAATTTGAAGGCTTTTTATTATCAATTATATTAGTTAAGATATTTTTTTCCAATTTACTTTTTTTTGATCATTAATGCTGATTGTTCAAAATCTAACAAAAATATTTAAAGATACTACGGCTGTAGATAATATTACCTTCTCTATTTCACCAGGGAAAATTTTTGGCTTACTTGGACCAAACGGCGCCGGTAAAACAACTACGATAAGAACAGTGTTAAATATTATAAAACCAACTTCAGGTTTTATTCGTTTTGATGATAAACCTATTAACAAAGATTTTTTTAATTTAATCGGATATTTACCTGAAGAAAGAGGATTGTATAAGAAAAGTAAAGTGATAAACACAATTATATATTTTGCTGGATTGAAAAATCTGGATAAGAAAGTAGCTTTCGATGAATCAATAAAATGGCTGAAGAAACTGGAGATCGAAAAATTTAAGGATAAAAAGATCGAAGAACTTTCCAAAGGCAATCAACAAAAAGTTCAATTTATAACTGCGATTATTCATAATCCGAAACTTTTAATTCTTGATGAACCGTTCAGCGGATTTGATCCGATCAACCAACAATTGATTAAAGAAATTTTAATTTCATTTGTTAATTCAGGAAAGATTATCATGCTATCAACTCATCAAATGGATACCGCTGAAAAATTATGCTCAGATATTTTACTGATGAATAAAGGAAAAGATGTTTGCAGCGGAAGTTTGTCTAAGATCAAAAAAAAATTTGGGACTAACAATATAAAAATAGAATTCTCCGGTGATATTTCTTTTTTAAATTCTCATCCGTCAATAATTCATATTGATAGTTACAGTAATTATGCGGAAATTCAATTGAGAGATGATGTTTATCCCGCAGATTTTCTTAGGTCGGTTGTTAATAGAGTAAATGTAACACATTTTTCTGTTATCGAACCAACATTAAATAAAATATTTATTGATGCTATAAAGCAAAATATTAATTAGTAAAATGAAGAAAGCTTTAATAGTTGCAAAATGGGAATTCTATGAAAAAGTATTTACTAAAACTTTTTTAATATCTCTAATTCTCACACCAACAATAATAATTACATTTGCAATCTTACCAACTTTATTATCTAACCAAGAAGATAATTCAATTAAAACGATTGGGGTTGTCGATACTTCCGGCACTTATTTCAATCCAATGAGAAATAGTATAGAGAAATATAAATTAAATAATGGACAGCCAAATTATTTACTTATAAACTTAGCCGGTACGCAAAAAAATTTATCTGAAATTAAAAAAAAATCCGATGAAGAAGCTTTATCGGGAAAATTAGAAGGTTATTTATTAATCTTAAATGGAGGAACAGATTCAGTTAAGATTGAATATCGAAGTAAAAATGCCGGGAATTTTAAAGACTTAAATAAACTTGAAGAATCTTTCAACTTAGCAAGAATCGAAACTAAGCTTTCTAAAGAAGGTACCAATCCGTCAATCATGAAATACATTTCAAATAAAATTGAGGTTAAACCAATCAAGATTGAAAAAAGTGGTGAAGGATCTAAATCAGATTTTCTAATTTTATTTTTTACGTCTTTCGTTTTTATTATTCTTTTAATGATGATGATACTTTCATCAGGCGGAATGCTGATCAGAAGTTTAGTCGAGGAGAAATCAAACCGTCTTATAGAAATTTTAGTTTCAAGTTGTACACCAAATGAACTTCTTGCAGGAAAGGTTTTAGGTTTAAGTTCTTTAGGTTTGGCGCAAGTTCTAATCTGGACTATAATGGGAATTGTATTAGCAGGAACTTCACTTGTGCCTATGTACGTGTTCAATAATATTTTGCCGATATTCGGTTATTTTGCATTAGGATTTATTTTTTATACTTCTATTTTTGTCGGAATCGGTTCAATTGTTTCAACCGAACAAGAAGCACAGCAAATAACAAGTTACTTAAGTCTAATAATAATGCTTCCAATAGTAGTTGCAATTCCGGCAATTCAAAATCCTGATTCGTTGATGGTTCATATTTTTTCCTACATACCTTTTACTATTCCGGCAATTATGATATTAAGACTTAATATAGGACCAATTCCATTGTGGGAAATTTTTTCATCAACAGTAATTATGATTGGATCAATTCATTTATCAATTTCGATTTCGGGGAAAATTTTTAAAATTGGAATCCTATCATATGGTAAGCGTCCTTCATTAAAAGAACTTATTAATTGGTTAAAAGAGAAATAATAAATTGTCAATGTTATATTTATCTTCAGCGCTTGCAGCAATTATCCCAATGATGATCTATTTAATCATCATCTGGAAATTTGATAGATATGACCGGGAACCTTTTGGTTTAGTATTGCAGAATTATTTATGGGGTGCTATTGGTGCAATTTTTTTTGCAATTATAGGCAGCAGCATTATCGCATCAGTTCTTTCTTTTGTAATTCATAGTCAAACAACCCTTGATAGAACTGAAACAATTTTAGTCGCACCTTTTATTGAAGAATTAACAAAAGGATTATTTTTATTAATTACTTTTTCCAACAAAAAATTTGATAATATAACTGATGGAATTGTATACGGCGGTGCAATCGGATTGGGTTTCGGTATGACTGAAAACTTTCTATATTTTGTTGCTTACGGTACAACACTTTCAGAATGGTTAACCATTGTTTTGATTAGAACTTTATTTTCCGGAATTATGCATTGTGTTTCAACTGCAACTTTTGGTGCATTTTTAGGATATGCAAAATTTAAAAATATTTTTTATAAAATAATTTTTCCTATCCTTGGACTGGTAATAGCAATGTTCATTCATTTTGCATGGAACTTTACTGTAAGCTTCGAATCAACTACAATGTTAGGGTTTATTTTTATGTTCTTTACAGTAATAATTTTTTTAATCATTTTTTCAGTTGCAATATTGAACGAAAAAAAAATAATCTACCAGGAGCTTTTGGAAGAAGTAATAAGCGGTTTAATTCCGGTAGAGCATTTAGAAATTTTAAATTCCTCCAAACGAAATAGGCTCGGCTGGGTTGATGAAAGAATTAGGAAATTATATATTAGAGCAGCAACAACTTTAGCTTTTAGAAAAATGGAATTGAAAAATTCCTTTGGTTCAAGCAGAGAATTTTATGAGAAAGATGTAGAATATTATAGATCATTTATTCAAAATTTACTTACTCAAATTCAAATTAATTAATAAATGAAATCGAATTCATCAATTTATTTATTTTCTTCTTCACTGCTTTTTAATAAAGAAGCTGTTCCAAACTTCGACAATTTTAATAACGAAAATTCATATCAACTTTATTCATCGCTGCTTTTAAATCATAAGGAAATTTTGGATAATTGTTCGAAATCTTACCGAATTATTTTTTGTTTTGATGATAATGATAAAAGTTTTATTCCAAAAGAATTTAGAAGTAACAATGAAGAAATAATTTTCGGAGATTTAAATCATAAAATCGAATTATTGAAATTAATGTCCGATAAATATTTCAGCAATAGCAGTAATAATCTTCTGATATTCTCAAACTCAATTGGAATTTCATTTACAGATATTCAAAAAGCATTTAATCTTCTTTCAATTGAAGATGAAGCTATAGTAATTGGAAAAACAAATCGGGATAAAATTGTTTTTATCGGTTTTAATTCTTTCAATAAGGAATTGTTTTTGGATTTGAATTGGGATTCACTGAATTACGACAATCTTCTAGCTCGAATTGGCAAGCACGATAATTTCCTTCACGTACTTGGAAATTATTTAGCCATTAATGATATAATTGATTTCAAAAATCTTTACGTGGAATTATCAAAGAAGGAAAGTCTTTCCTACTGCAGCCAAAATATGCACGAGCGTTTTACAAACTTATTCATTGAATATAAGGAACTTCTTAAATGAAGCCAGTTGGAATTTTTGGGGGCACTTTCGATCCTATACACAACGGACATTTAATTACTGCTCAAGCAGTTAAAGAAATTAGGGACCTTGAAAAAATTATTTTTATTCCCGCTAATGTTTCTCCACATAAAATAGAAATAGTAAGTTTGAGTTCTGAACATAGATTAAAAATGGTTCAATTAGCTATTGAAAGTATTCCTTATTTTGATTATTCTGATATTGAATTAAAAAGGGATTCAGTCTCTTATACAATTGAAACTTTGCGAAATCTAAAAAAGAAGTACGACAAAATGGAACTTATAATTGGTTATGATAATATTTTTGATTTCAATACATGGAAAGATCCCGATGAAATTTTAGAATTGGTTAAATTAATTGTTGTCCGCAGAAAAACTTCAATTGAACCAACAAAAAAAGATAAATACTTTCATTCAGTTATTTTTGTTGATACACCAACAATAGAAATTAGTTCAAGTGAAATTAGGCAGCGAGTTAATAATGACCAGCCAATTAATTTTTTAGTTCCGCCAAAAGTAAATGATTATATTCATAAATTTAAATTATACAAGGAGAGAAACTTTTGAAAATATTAGTAACAGGTGGCGCTGGTTTTATCGCATCTCAAATTGCTGATGCTTTAATTGAACAAGATAACGAAGTTTTTATCTTAGACAATCTCTCAACGGGATTTGAAAAAAACATAAATCCAAAAGCAAAATTTATTAAAGCTGACATTTGCGATAAAAATTTATCGGAGCTTTTTGAAAGGGAAAAATTTGATGTTGTTAATCATCATGCTGCACAAATGGATGTTAGAAAATCCGTAGCCGATCCGGCGTTTGATGCTAATACAAATATCTTAGGAACTATTAATCTTCTTCAGAATTGTGTAAGAACTAAAGTTAAAAAATTTATGTTCTCGTCAACCGGCGGTGCAATTTATGGTGAACAAAACTATTTTCCTGCAGATGAAAATCATCCCATCTCCCCTCTTTCGCCTTACGGAATTTCAAAACTTGCAGTAGAAAAATATTTATTCTTTTACAAAGCGCAATATGATCTTAACTATACCGTTTTACGTTATGCTAATATTTACGGGCCAAGACAAAATCCATTTGGTGAAGCCGGTGTGGTAGCAATATTTACAAGTAAGCTTTTAAAAAGTGTGCAGCCAGTTATTAATGGAAACGGGATGCAAACCAGAGATTATGTTTTTGTTGGCGATGTTGTAAAAGCAAACCTACTATCTATTAAAGATAATCAAAGCGATATATATAATGTAGGAACCGGTAAAGAAACAAACGTGAATGAATTATTTCTTATTTTGAATAAAAATATAAGGAATGGTCAAGTTGAGAAACACGGTCCGGCTGCACCTGGTGAACAATTGAGAAGTGTAATTAGCTCAGATAAAATCTTCAAACGTTTTGGCTGGAGACCATCAACTACTTTGGAAGAAGGTCTGCAAAAAACAATTGAATATTTTAAAACCCAGAATTAATTTTATTTATTAATAGTAGAATAAGACTTGGAAGAATCGAACATCAGTAGCTCACTTATAGAAAATTTATTAAAGAATGAAAAAAGATCTGTCGCACGATCAATTTCTATCGTTGAATCTAATAATTTAAGATCGGCAGAACTTTTAAAGAAAATTTATAACCATGTTGGTAATGCATATCGAATTGGAATCACCGGCCCTCCAGGCGCAGGCAAAAGTACAATTACTAATCAGTTAACAAAATTATTTCGTAAGCAAAATAAATCTGTCGGAATTATTGCAGTTGATCCTACAAGCCCTTTCACTGGCGGCGCATTGCTGGGAGATAGAATTAGAATGACAGATATTGGACAAGATCCAAAAGTTTTTATTAGAAGCATGGCAACCCGCGGCAGCCTTGGCGGATTAAGCAAAAAAGCAAACGATGCCGCAGACGTTTTAGACGTAGCCGGATACGCTTATATTATTATGGAAACTGTCGGCGTTGGCCAATCAGAATTGGATATTGCACAAGCGGCAGACACTACAATTGTTGTTCTTGTACCGGAATCCGGCGATGTTGTGCAGGCCATGAAAGCCGGCTTAATGGAAATTGCAGACTTCTTTGTTGTTAATAAAAGTGATAGACCTTCTTCTGAGCAAGCTGTATCAGCATTGAAAACAATTTTGATGATGAAAGATCATGATCAATATTCTTGGATGCCAAACATCATTCCGGCAATTGCTGTTGAAAATAAAGGATTAGAAGAAATTGCTAATGAAATAAATAGGCATAAAGATTATTTACTTCTATCAGGTAAATTTTTAGAAAGAAGAGAACACAGAACTAAAATTAGAATAAAGGAAATTGTTGAAGATAAAATTAGAAACAAGTTATGGAATGAAGCCGGAAAGAACTCATTAAATTCTTCGCTCGAAAAAGTTGTTCTTGGTAATTTATCTCCATATCACATTGCTGATGAAATAATAGAAAATTTCAAAAATCAACTTTAACTTTAATTTTGTAAATATGCATTACTTTTCTTAGCTGGATTTATCCAAAAGATTAATCCGGTTAAATGAACAACTTCAGTTACAAACTGATAAAACCAAAATAATATGAAAGGAATATTCAATGGAAGTAATGGAAGGCGCCTTTTTAACCGACCTAAATGAAAATCAAATTATAATTAAAAATACCGTTCGGGATTTTGCCGAAAAAAATATTCGTCCGGTAATTATGGAATATGACGAATCACAAAAGTTCCCAATGGAGATAATGAAAAAATTAGTTGCATTAGGATTTTTGGGAATTGTTATTCCTGAAGAATACGGCGGCTCCGGGTTAGGTTATATTGAGTTTGCAATTATAATCGAAGAGCTTGCAAAAGTGGATCCTTCCATAGCGCTCTCTGTTGCCGCCCACAATGGTTTATGCACAAATCATATTTTCAAATTTGGAAATGAAGATCAACGAAGAAAATATATTCCGGATTTAGCATCCGGAGAAAAAATCGGTGCATGGGGATTAACAGAATCATCTTCAGGAAGCGACGCTGCCGGATTAAAATCTATCGCTGAAAAAAAAGACGGCTATTATATTCTAAACGGAAGCAAAACTTTTACAACTCATGGAACAGTTGGGGAAACAGCAGTTGTAATGGCAATTACCGACAAAGCAAAAAGTAAAAAAGGGATTTCTGCTTTCATACTTGAAAAAGGTATGGATGGATTTACTGCCGGTAAGAAAGAAAATAAACTGGGCATGCGTGCAAGCGATACTACACAACTTACATTCGATAATTGCAAAGTTCCTGCTGAAAATTTAATTGGCGCTGAAGGTGAAGGATTTATTCAAGCGTTGCAGATACTTGAAGGCGGAAGAATATCAATTGCCGCTTTAAGCGTTGGCCTGGCGCAAGGGGCTTTGAATGCTGTTTTAAAATATAGTAATGAAAGGCAGCAGTTCGGAAAAAAATTAAATGAGTTTCAAGCAATTCAATTTAAGATTGCTGAAATGCAAACAAATATTGAAGCAGCTCGTCTCTTAACATACCGCGCTGCAATAATGAAAGACAAAGGCATTCCAAATCAAAAAGAAGCGGCGATGGCAAAATTATTTGCAAGTGAAATTGCCGAAAAAGCAGCAAATGAAGCTGTGCAGATTTTTGGAGGTTATGGATTCATTAAAGATTATCCGGTTGAAAAGTTTTATCGAGACGTAAAGCTTCTTACAATTGGCGAAGGTACATCTGAAATTCAAAGGATGGTAATTGCCAGAGAATTATTGAACAAGTAAAGATTAAATAATTTTTTGCATAATTAAAATCTAAAATAGTTTATGAGCAAAATTGGAAATCAGATTACTGAAAATAAAACTTACCTGATGCGTGAGGATTTCTATAAAAATCTAGTAAGAAAACTAAATGCTGAAAAAGAAAAAATTAAATTAGGCGGAGGAATTAAAGCAATTGAAAAACACAAAGCGAAAGGTAAATTAACTGCCCGCGAAAGAATTGCAAAACTAATCGATAATGAAAAAGATTTTTTTGAGTTAAGTACTTTTGCTGCTTTTAATATGTATGGAGAATACGGCGGAGCGCCGTCTTCCGGTACTATTTATGGAATTGGAAAAATAAAAGGAAAATATTTTGTAATTGTCGCTAATGATGCAACTGTTAAAGCCGGTGCCTGGTTCCCAATTACCGTCAAAAAAAATCTTCGCGCTCAAGAAATTGCGATGGAAAATCATTTACCCATAATTTATTTAGTAGACAGCGCCGGAGTTTTTCTTCCTCTTCAAGATGAGATATTTCCTGACAAAGAACATTTCGGAAGAGTTTTCCGCAACAATGCTATTATGTCTTCGATGGGAATTCCGCAAATCTCCGCTATCATGGGTCCTTGTGTTGCGGGCGGCGCTTATTTACCAATTATGAGCGATGAAGCTCTAATTGTTGAAGGAGAAGGTTCCGTATTTCTTGCCGGTTCTCATTTGGTTAGAGCTGCAATTGGTGAGGTGATTGATAACGAAAGTTTAGGCGGCGCAAAAGTTCAATCAAATATTTCCGGAGTTACAGATTATATAGCAAAAGATGATACTGCGTGTATAAATCAATTAAGAAATCTTTCGGATAAATTTAGTGAAAATCAAAAAGCCGGATTTAATAGAATTGAAAGTAAACCTCCGCTATATTCTCCAAAAGAAATTTATGGAATTCTTCCGGAGGACCCGATCAAAACTTATGACATGTATGAATTAATTTCTAGAATTGTTGACGATTCGGAAATAGATGAATACAAAGCTGGTTTCGGCAAAACAATAATTACTGCTTATGCAAGAATTGACGGATGGGCTGTTGGCATTGTTGCAAATCAGCGAAGCGTTATTAAAACTGAAACGGGTGAAATGCAAGTAGGTGGAGTTATTTATTCAGACAGCGCTGATAAAGCTGCACGATTCATTATGAACTGCAACCAAAGAAAAATTCCTCTTTTATTTTTACAAGATGTAACCGGCTTTATGGTCGGCAGTCGCGCAGAGCATGGAGGAATTATCAAAGACGGCGCTAAGATGGTAAACGCAGTTGCAAACTCTGTGGTTCCTAAAATTACAATAATTGTTGGCAACAGTTTTGGCGCAGGCAACTATGCAATGTGCGGCAAGGCTTATGATCCGAGATTTATCTTTGCATATCCAAATGCAAAAATTGCTGTAATGGGAGGCGCTCAGGCAAGCAGTGTTCTGCTTGATATAAAATTAAAACAAGTTGAAAAAAGCGGGAAAACATTTTCAGAATCAGATAAGAAAAAATTATTAGATGAAATTATGAATTCATATGACGGCTCAAGTAATCCACTTTATGCTGCTGCAAGATTATGGATTGATGAAATAATTGATCCCGCATTAACTAGAGAATATGTTTCGATGGCAATTGAAGCAGCAAACAATAATCCTGATATGCCAAAGTTTAATCTTGGAGTTATTCAAACTTAAAAATATGTCTTCTTTAAAATCCCCCCTTGGTATATGTTGAATTACCGGATTGTTTTTTTATTATTGATAATTATTCTTCCGACTTCGGCATTTTGTCAGCAAAGCAAATTATCCAAAGCAATAAATTATATTTCAAATTTTGTTGCCTCGGATTACTACAATTCACTTAAAGAAACAAATAATGATTTAGCGCTGACAGATACGATTTATCTTCGAGCGCTTAGCTATGAGAAATTTAATTTTCAAGAAGCTTTGTTCGCATTAACTTTTTCCGCAATACCTTATAACAAAGTTAAACTGAAGGTTCCACTTATCGGAGAAATTATTACCTATCGACTGCCATCAGCACAAGAAGAAATATTTCAGAAGAAAGATGAAAACCTACCCAAAAGACTTTTCTTCGATACTCCATCAGATAATTATGGAGATAAAGATAAGCTGGCGCATTTCTTCGGCAGCGCTTTCATTTCCTATTCATCAAATATTTTTGATTTAGGAAAGGTTATTGGTTATTTTGTAGAAGTATTTGAACAAGATTTCGAAGTTCAGAATTCGATAGATAGTAGAGATTTACGAACAAACATTTTAGGAAATATTTTCGGCAGGGTTCTTAAAAGAGATAAGAATATTCTCCCCTCTCAAGTAATGATTATTCTTTCACTATTTTATTGCAGATACCATTTATGAACACAATATTAATTATAGATGACGAAAAGGAAATTTGCGAAAGCATAAAAATGATCCTCGAATATGAAGATTATCCGGTTGAATATTCAAACAGCTCAAAAGCAGGATTGGAAAAATTCTTTGCTAATGAATTCGCTTGTCTGCTTCTTGATATTCAAATGCCGGAGATGAGCGGGTTTGAAGTTCTCAAAAGGATCAAGGAAAATAATTCGAATGCATCGGTTATAATCATATCTGCTCACGGCAGTATTGAGAATGCAATTAAAGCAACAAAGCTTGGCGCTTTTGATTTTATAGAAAAGCCAATTGACAGGGACAAGCTTTTAATAAGTGTAAGGAACGCTGTTGATCAATACAACTTACTTACCGAGAATAAAGAAATTAAGAAGTCGCTGCAAGCTGAGGGAGAAATTCTTGGTGATAGTAAAGTCATCAAAAATATTTTGGAAATAATCGATCGTGTAGCACCGATTGATACTCGTGTTCTTATTACCGGTGAGAATGGGACAGGTAAAGAGCTCGTTGCTAGAGCGATACACAACAAAAGTCAAAGGAAAGACAAACCTTTTATCGAAGTGAACTGCGCCGCCATTCCAAATGAATTAATTGAATCGGAACTCTTCGGACACGAGAAAGGTTCATTCACCGGCGCGATACAGCAGCGGATTGGAAAGTTCGAGCTTGCAAACAAAGGTACAATTTTCCTGGATGAAGTCGGAGATATGAGTTTACAAGCTCAAGCCAAAGTTTTGCGTGCAATTGAAGACGGGAAAATAGAGCGAGTCGGCAGCACAAAAAAAATTGTAGTTGATGTTAGAATAATTTCAGCTACTAATAAAAATCTAAAAGAAGAAATTGAGAAAGGGAATTTTAGAGAAGATCTTTTTCACCGGTTGAATGTTATACCAATTCAAATTCCACCTTTGAGAGAAAGAATTGAAGACATTCAAATACTTATCTCCCATTTTGCAAGTGATATTGCTGCAAGACACAAAAAACCTGCTGTCCGTTTTTCAGAAGATACAATAAGGTTTTTACAATCACTTTCATGGAGCGGTAACGTTAGAGAGCTGCGTAATGCAATTGAAAGAATTATCATCTTAATTGATAAGAAGGAAATTTCAAAAAAAGATATTGAATTTTTATTCTCAACCGGTAAGACTTCTCTTGGAGATATAATCGACACAAGCAATTCATTCCAGGAATTTAAAGATAAAGCCGAGAAGGCATTCATTATTAAACAGCTAAAAGCAAATGACTGGAACATAAGCAAGACTGCCGAGGTGCTTGATATTCAGCGCAGTCATTTGTATAATAAAATGAAAAAATTCGGAATCGAGAAGGAAGAATAACAATGAGCGACACAATCTTTTCAAAAATTATAAAGCGCGAAATTCCTGCCGACATCGTTTATGAAACCGACAACGTGCTCGCATTTAGGGATATCAAACCGCAGGCGCCAGTTCATGTATTAATTATTCCAAAACTTGAAATAGCAAAAGTAACAGACATCGATGGAAGAAAGCACTCGCAGATTCTTGGCGAATTATTTGATGCCGCAAACAAAATTGCAAAGGAAATGAAAATTGATCAGAATGGTTTTAGATTAGTCTTTAATTGTGGAAACAACGGTGGGCAGGATGTCTATCATCTGCACATGCATCTGTTAGGCGGCAGACAAATGAAATGGCCTCCGGGATGATTAATATTTTTAAATAGCTTTATAAACCTTCCATACAGTACTAATAACTTTCTTCATAGCACTATAAACTTAGCTTATAATGTTATTGACTTTTATAACAGCTCTATTAAATTCTTAGCAGGGCTATAAACTTTCTTTACAAGGCTGTTCTATACTTTACAGGCTTATAAAAAAATGAAATACAGCTATTTTGATTTGAAATAGTTGAATTTTGCTTAAAAAGGATAAAATTGAAGAAATGAAATACCTCCCTCCCGATTGAATCGGGATTGGGTATCTTGATTAAGCTAAATTATTATTTCGAATTTACCGTCTTTGATTTCAGAAATTTCTTTATCCTTTGCTAAAGTTGACCTAAAAGTACCACTAAATTCACCTATGATTTTCAGATTATTACCATCGTAAATTATTTTTGTTGCATTAATTCTAAGCGAAAGAGTATTTATTTCCCAGCTGACTCTTTCTCCTTTATTAAAAACTCCGTAATGGGCAGATTCTTTTGCTTCTTTTTCTTTTAAAGGATCTTTATTATAATCAAACCACCACACGGATAAATCTTTGCCCGATAATTTAGAATTATCTCTTACATTAATATCAATTCTGAAGCTTTCGTTTATTCCACCTCCTTCAGTTGATAATTTTCTAAATCCTAATTCAAGCGAAACCATTTGTTGAGAAGTACTATCATTGTGTTCAGCCCTTACACTTATAATAATGTTATTCTGCTTCATTATTGTTACGGTATTTATAGGCAAATCAATTTTTCCGCCGTTAAAAACCAGACTGATTCTTCCTTTATTATTTTCTTGAGCAAAAAGAGAAATCGCTGAGATAAAAATAATTATAAATATTTTTTTCATTTTTGGTTCCCATTAATTTGTTTTATTGAATCGAATGAAATTAATAAATACTCATTTACATATCTTTCATAATCAGAGTAACCATATATATCATATCTTTCGCCGTCTCTCGTAAAGTTAGCGCTCCAGTTTTCTTTTGGAAGATCTATTGCCAGGGGAAGCCCTTGAATTAATTTTACCCGCTTCTTTATCGGCGTCCATCTTGGAATGTTATCATTCAGCGTTATCTTGGAGTAGTTTAAAAATAAATCCGCAGTAAGCGTGTCCGCATCTAAGGCAATCGGTACTACCACAACATTATACTTCGATCTGAATATTTCTTTTTTGGTTTTATAGCTTTTATAAAGCTCAGACTTTTCTTTATTATAAAGTTGAAAAGGGAAAGATAACTCTGCATGGTAAGCATCAACCGGCAAATCTACTTTTTGATCAAATTGTTTATCGACCAACTCATTAACCGGGATTAAGGAATGCTGCTGTATCCTCATCAAATAACCGGAAGGTGAAAAAACTATGCTGTGAGTTTGATTGTCCGCATTGGTTCTCATATATTCCGCCCCGATTTTAAACCGTGCATCAGGCGGCAGAGTGGACTCGGCAGCAGACTGCTTAATGCCGTTAAACAAGGGCTGATTGTTTTGTATAGATAAATATTCTTCCGGCTTTTTAATTTTTGAAAATATAACTGAACAGCTATAATCTTTAAATTGTTCATTGAAAAAATCCAGCGGGATAGATTTATTAAATGGAACTTTAAAAAGCTTATAACTTAGATTTACGTCGTAGTTCAAATTAAATTCACTATACTTATCATTTTGTTTTGTAAGATCGTAAAAGACACCCTTTATAAAAAAACTTAAGGTATCGCTTTGGGTGTTTAAAATCTCCGGTGTTATTTCAAAAGAATAAACTTTTTCTACATCAACACCGTTTGTCATGGTTTCTATATCTTTTATAGGGAAGTTATTTTTTACCCACGTACGTTGAAGGCTTGCCAAACCTAATTCAAAAACTTTAGGATCAAGAAAATTAAACCCGCCTTTTTGAATGCGGCCTTCAATATTATGATTGCCTCTAGTGATAAGAATATAACCTTCAATTACGTCATCAATATTCCCGCGGTTGAATAAGACAAGCTTTTGTATTCCATCGTTTGATTTTATTACAGCTTTAAAATCCAGGACATAATTACTAGATTGGGCTAAAGCAGTAATGAAAGAAATTAAAGAGACAACAATTGTAAATAATAAATATTTTACTCGGTTCAATTTAATTGCCTACTATTTGCGGTGTTAGAAAATCATTTTTTGTCACCTGTACTACACGAATATTTTGAGACCTTCTTAAAGGCTTGAAATAATTATTTCCATGGATATCAGGTGACGAATCTTTTACCGTTTTATTAATTGCTAAATTTTCTTCTCTATGCTTTGATGAAGGACTATAAAAGTATTTATCTAAATGTTTCCGCAGAAATAAGTCGCGTACGAAGGAAGTATCAATTAAAATTTTCCCATTCTTAACATAAGGAGTTTTTCGGTAGAATAAATCTCTTGTATAAAATTCCGGCCTCTGCAAAGAGTCGAGAACATTTTTAACGATCGCATTTATATCCTTTTGGTTGTATGCATTATTTACCCCAACAAAATGTATTGGACCAGGGTTTTGGACATTAACTTCATTATAAGCAATCGGATTGTTTTGAGAATCAATAGCTTCTGACTTATTAGAATCAGTAATAAGCTGATTGATAGGGTGTTTCTTCATTATTTTATTTTTATCTACAGCGAACGATAAGCTTTTTGCTTCCAGTCCGGTTTTTATCTTTTCCTTTTTAACTGAATCATGTTCTATATTAAGCTCGTTATATTTTGCCTCAAGCATTAAATATTGCTTCTCAATCTGAGCGCTATTTGATTGACGCATAAGAAATAAAATTCCGAGGATAATCGATGCTGCCGCAGAAAAGTAAAATGAAGTCTTATAAATATTTTTCTCTCTCTTCTGTTGAACAGCAGCAGACAGTTTTACAGATTTTAATTCTGCATCTAATTCATTATAAAACGATTTGGATTCTTTCTTCGTCTCCATAAAATCAGAAAGAGTTTCCCGGCAATCTTCACATCCGGATAAATGTATGAACAGTTCTTTCTGTTCATCCGCTGGTAATTCGTTATCCATAAACTGGCTTATTTCTAATTCATAATGTTTCATCTTAACCATCACCTTTCAAAATTTTTCTTAATTCTTGTCTTGCTCTGAATAATTTTATCTTCACATTTTCCAGGCTTAGCTTTGTAATTTCAGCAATCTCTTTGTAAGAAAATCCTTCATACTCTTTCAGATAGATAAGCTCATTATGCTCTTCGGATAATTTCATCAATGCATCGCGTAAAGAGATATGCGAATCGTAATCCGGTTCAAAGCTTCCTCTGAAATTCTCATCGTCAATATCTTCATTCCTAAAGTTTTTATTTCTTATCCTGCTGAAGCAATAATTCCTTGTTATAATTAAGAGCCAGGTTTTATAGCTGCATTCGCCCTTGAATGAATTCTCGCTCTCCGCATATTTTACAAAGACTTCATGAACTGCATCTTCCGCTTCTTCATTATTCTTTAAGATGCTGAATGAATATTTGAAGATATCTTTTGAATATCTTTCATAAAGCTCCGGCAGCGAGATATTTTCTTTTTTGTTTTGCAGAATAATTTTATTCATTCGTTTATTGAAATAGACAGATGAGATGGCGAAAAGTTACGGAGAGTTGTAAATTATTAATTGTAGAAGTTTGATTAATCAAACTTCTACATCGCTATTTCATTCACCTATATTTAATTTGATTCCCGCGGTAATCCATCTTCCCGGCAGCGGCACCCCGCTTACTTCGTAATAAGATTTATCAAACAGGTTTGTTGCTTTCACAAAAATTTTCCATTGATTAAAGCTGCGGGACAACTGCGTATCGACAAGAAAATTGTCAGCAGCGTTTACCCGGCTTTCATAACGTAATTCCCAGCTTTGCCGAATGCCTGCCCACCAATTGTTTTCAACATTCACAATTAATTGATGACGAAGATACTGCAGCAGGTATTGTGATTGGAATTCATCCGCAACCTGGCTTGAGTTTAAATAAGTATAATCTAAGCTTGCTTTGTAAATTGGGAAATTTTTTATCAATGCCGAAGGATCAACTTCCAGGTTTAGTTCCACTCCGGCAGTATTAATCTTTGTAATATTTCTCGCTGTCCACGGCTGCGTGCTGCTTGCTCTTACCCAATCTATTAAATTTTTTCCTTGCTTGTAAAAGATGCTTGCTCTTGCATTGTACTCCGGATGCAAAGTGTTTAATCCGATTTCGTAGTCAACCGTTTCTTCAGTCTGAAGGTTTGGATTTCCTACACTTGCCGGAGAAGAATAATAGAGCTCAGTATAAGTTGGAATGCGGAACGCTTCACCAATGGAGCCGTACAATCTTACATCCTTTGCAACATTATATCCGAGATTGATTCCTGGCCAGAGCTTCCAGCCGATATCGGAATAATCATACGCATATGCGTCGGCGATTACTGTAAAATCATCCAGTGGAGAAATTTTCTGTTCGGCAAAAATTCCTTTCTTCACACGAGAATGATTTCCGAGATTGTTGCTTACAATTTTATCGGTGTTATATTCGCCGCCGAAAGAAGTAATGCCGATATTTGACACAATAGAAGCCTGAACTTCAGCGCCGTAAACATCTGTATGGTGATTGTTCTCGTAAAACGCCGGATTAGTATAGTCGAGAATATAATTGTCGTCATTATGCCGCCAGTAAACTTTAGGCAAAACTAAAAATGATTCGCTGCCAAAGCTGCCGTTTAAATTCAGCAGCTTAGTGGTGGTATGTTCCCATTGATTTGGGAAAAGCACCGAGTAATAACTGTTCGCTCCAAACTTCTTATCATTATATCCGAACAATAAATTCACATTGCTGCTGCCGCTGCTAATCGATGAGCCGTAAGTAAAATCGGTTATATCAAATTCGGTGTTGTGCATGTATCCATCGGATTTTTGTTTGGACAAAGAAATATGATTATTCAAAATTCCAACCGGCAGAGATGCGTGAATTAAGCCGTCGTAGTAGCCGTTCTGCCCGCCGCTCGTTTCAAGTGAAAGCGATTTGGCACTGCTCTTTTTTGTAATAATATTAATTATTCCGCTGAAGGCATTTGCGCCGTACACGCTTGAACCGGGACCTTTTAAGATTTCAATTCGTTGAATGTCATCAAGTGTAACAGGCAAATTTAAATTATGATGACCGGTCTGCGGATCGTTTACGCTAACACCGTCAATCATAATTAAAGTCTCTTCAAATGAACCGCCTCTAATGCTTACATCGCCTTGCACACCGTCAACACCCCGCTGCTGTAAATCAACTCCAGCCGCATATTGAAGCAATCCTTGAACGCTGTTTACCGGTGCATCTTTAATTTCTTCCGGTCCGATTATAATAACATTTCTTGTAAGATCTGAAAATGAAGTTGGAGTTCTGCTTGCAGTAACAATAATATCGTTTAGCCGATATTCAGATAAAACCTGAGCAGACAATTCCGGAGAAGCCGCAAAGAAAATAAAAACAAGTAATACTGATATGAATTTTATTATTGAAATGAAATTTTGATTTATCTTTTCAAAAAGTAGCCTGATGATCATCTTGAACGCCTTCTTTTGCTTAATGGAATGAGCAACAATAGAAATAACTTTTTAATAGTTTTGAGACCTGGTTAACAAAAACTTCAGTAATAATTTACGTTATACAGAAACATGGATAAGTATTTAACATCCGGGATTATAATTCATGGTGCAGTTTGAAACTTAAACTTGATCTTGAACTCTAAATTATAATCATGCATGCAATTTACCTGTGCATATACGGTTTTTAATTTTTCATTTTGAATTTTTAATTGTTAATTGACTTACCCTGCCTTCTTTTCCATGCTTCTGTAAATTCCGACAACGACACCGACAATCTTAAACTTCAGATAATTTTTTTCTATAATGATTGGCTTGTAATCCGGATTTTCCGACAGCAATTCAATCTTGGTTACGGAAGAGGATTCGTTTTTCTTTTTATAAAATCGTTTCACAACCGCAGCGTCATCAAAGATTGCAACTACAATCTGCCCGTTCTTCGGCTCAAGATTGGGATTAACAATTACAATATCGCCGCTAAAAATGTAGGCGTCTTTTAAGCTGTCGCCTTTCACTCTCAGCAGAAAAGAATCCTTAGGCATTCTGGCCACAGTCGGAAGCTCAACCGTATCAATTGCATCCGGATAAATTGTCAACGGATTGCCGGCAGCAACTTCACCAAGGACCGGGCGCGGGACAAAAAATTTATCTTCAAGCGTCAACTCGATGCGGCGTGAAAGCTTCGGATTCTTTTTTATAAATCATTTTTTCAAGCGCTGCCAGATGCTTTAGAACTGTAGCGCGGTTCTTATATCCGAAATGCTTTGCAATCTCCGCAAGCGTTGGCGGAATTCCCTTTCCGGCTTTTTGTTCAATGAGAAAATTTAAAATGCGTTTCTGAATTTCGGTTATTTCTTTTGACATAATACACCTCCGGTTGGTCAGTTACACTTTCAATGTAGAATGTAGAATTTATAATTTTGAATGTGGTTTAAGTAATGCCATACATCTGTATGGTAAAATAAGAAAGAGGCGGGGATTTATCAGTGACGAAAAATCATCCGGTGAAGAATTATTTTTTCGGAAGGAATTGAAAGCAATGATTGATCCGTGAAAATAAATTCCGTGATTAAACATGAAGCAAAAAGATCTTCTCCAAAGAATCGATCATCTTTTCGCGGAAGATCGGCTTGGAGATAAAATCATTGAAGCCAGCAGCAATAAATTTTTCTTTATCACCGGGCAGAACGTAAGCTGTAACAGCAACGATTGGAATATTTTCATAGCCAGGCATTTTATGAATAATTCTTAATGCATCTAGGCCGTTGTACTCGCCCTGGAGGTTTATATCCATGACGATGAAATCGAAATGGCAGCTATCCAGCAGAGGCAAAGCTTCTTCAAAGCTAACTGCAAATTTTATTTCTTTAAGCTCTTTCATTTGAACTTTAAAGAGAATTTGCGAATCAATCTGATCTTCAATATAAAGACAAGTAAACGAAGATAGAGGCAGCTTATCAAAAGTTTTTTCTAAAGGTTTGGCTTTAATAATTTCAGGAGGAGTTTCTTCAATTTTTTCTTCCGGTTCCTCTTCGGCAGGAGCTGGTTCAAGCTCATGCAGCATTTTGCGATCTACCGGCGTAAATTCTTCTTGAACAGTTGCATTAAATTCTTCAACAGGCTCGCTTGCTGAAGGCTTTTCCTCAATTTTAGTTTCTTCAATTTCTTTTTTAGATTCAATCACCTTTGCAAAACTTATTGAGAAGATAAAGCCACAGTCAAATTTATTTTTGTCTATTTCGTTTATTTCAAATCTGCCATTAAGTAATTTTAAAAGAGTTTTTGCCAAAAGTATCGAAAGTCGTGAAATTCCAAAATCTTTTGCTATAGAATCATTTTCAGTTTCAAAAATTGTTTTAAAGTTATTCAGCATGTTCTTAGAAATAGTAGAATAATTATCTTTCATAGAGATAACGAAATATTCGTCGTCAGATTGATATGCTGAAAAATAAATTTTCTTTTCTTTATCAAGATGAATAGCAATCTTCAAAAGAAGGGAAATCAAAGCTTGAAACTTATGTTTGTCGGATTCAAATTTTAATGAAGAAGATATTTTTCCATAAGCAAATTCCATATCACGTGCATTCGAAATATCATTAAAATCATTATGCAGCTGATCTATTACTTCGGTAATTCCAATTTCTTGCGGAACAAGCTCATAGTTATTTTGTTTTATGTTGGAATATTCAATTACCGAATTCATAATATTCAGAAGACGGTCACGGTTTTGATTAATAATATCTGCCGCTTCTTTTTGTTCGGAAGTCGGATTTTTAATATCTCCTGATAATTCTTGAACAAAACCTAGAATTACATTTATAGGTGTTAATAATTCATGGAACAAGTTTGGTAATAAATTCAGGTCCGGAATATTTACATTTGATACTTCGCCTTGTGAAGTTTTTTCTACTACAACTTCCCTAATTACTTCTTTAATTTTTTCTTCGCCGGCTTCTTCCGCTTTTTTCTCTATTTTACAAAGTATGCTGAAAGAATCGACATCACCTTTATAATTTAAAATTGGTGAAGCGTTTATTTCAACATCAACAAATTTACCGTCGGATTTCTTTAATTCTGTTAATATGGTTACGGAATCTTTTAAATGAGATTGGAATATTGAAGAGTTGATAGTTCCTCGATCATCATTTTTTACCAGGGCTGTAAAGGAAGAATTTTCTATTTCACTTTTTTGATATCCCAATAGCTGCTTAACTGATTGATTACTAAAAGTAATAAGTCCAACATTATCGGTAACAAAAAGAAGATCATTTGTGTTATCAAAAGCAGTTTTAAAAAGTTGATTTTTTCTATTCAGTTCTAATTGATTTGTAACATCCCTAATTATATTAAAATGAGCATCCTTTTCATTATACTTAAAACCAATTTTACTTATTTCCACATAGACATAAGCGCCATCTTTTTTCTTGTGCTTGAATGGCCCGTTAAATTTTCCCATTCGCGCGGAAAGATTAGAAGAATCTAACAATGTTTGAATATCTTCAGGTGAATAAAGATCAGTAAGATCCATCTGAAGGAATTCATCCTTTCGATATCCGTAAAGAGCTAATGCAGAATCATTAACTTCAATGAACCTCAGATTTTCAGTATCATAAATAAAAATAGGTTCAGGATTATTTTGAATTAAAATTTCAAACATTCTTCCTCTATTGTTAATTAATTTTTCTAAGTTATCTTCATTTATAGTTTCTTCAATTAAAATTGAAAAACCTTCATTCGTGTTTTTCTCATCGAGAATTTTATTTAAATAAAAATTAAAGCTCTCTTCTATTTTTTTGCTTGATACTCTTTCTATTGTAGTTTCAAATTTTTCAGAGACATTTGAAGAGCTTAAAAATTGCTGTATTCGCTCAGTTATTTTTAATGGGAATACTTTTTCATAAGGATAATTTCTTAAATCTATAATTTCTTCCGAAAACAATTTACAAAATTCTTTACTTCCATGCTTTATCATTCCTTTTGTATCAATAAACGCAAGAGCTTTGTCAAAATTTTCAATTAAATTAATTGAAGAATTATAGAAAACATCGAATTGTTCATTTTCAATTTTCTTTTCTATTTTTTGAGCAATTCCAATTATAGCAATAACATTATTATCAGAATCACTTAACGGAATTTCAATTGTTTGAAATTTATCCGGGTCACTTATTCCAACAAAAGGAATCCCTTCCATGACTACACAATTTACGGTATCCTTAATATATTTTTCAATAGCTGAACAAAAATCAACTTGATATGGAGGCAGGAATGATTGATATTGTTTTCCTTCAACTT
Source organism: Bacteroidota bacterium (assembly GCA_023475265.1). Classification (GTDB taxonomy): domain Bacteria; phylum Bacteroidota; class Ignavibacteria; order Ignavibacteriales; family Ignavibacteriaceae; genus FEN-1297. Next base: position 14,822 of record JAMCWE010000164.1, on the reverse strand, counting down.
GAGAAGGCTTAAGGGCTAGGCTTGAAGCAAGCTTGCTGTTAACTAGAATATAAATTCCGTTAATATCTTTTATCCAAAAAAGCTCATCAAATTGATTGACTTCTTTCGATATTTTTTCTTTCCCGATAAATGTAAATGGATAAAAAGATTTTATTTTTTCAATCTCTTTAATTATCGATTTATTAGTAACAATATCTTCAAAATTATTTGATTGAACTTTTAGATTAGATAATCCCTTAAAATTAAGTTTATATTCTTGCTGCCTAAAGGTACAGAAAATGAAAAGTTCATCTTCTTCCTTATAAGAGTTAATAATTATTTGAGTGTTTAACTCAGATTTATTTTTCAAAACTAGCTGGATATTCTGGACGACGGGAGAATTATTAACAAACACTTCTTCAATTAAATCATTTAATTTGATTAATGATTGTTCTTCAAAAATGCTGGAAATATTTTTCACCTTTTCTGAAACTCCCAAGAAAGTTTCAGCTTTATGGTTCAGTGAAAGCACATCGCCATTATGATCTATTACTATGAATGAATCAGTAATGTTATAATTTAACGAATCGAAAAGAATTTTATTTAATTTATGTGATGAATTCAAAATGAACCACAAAAATTATTTTTGAATATTATTTTAAACTTAAACATTTTGTTATCAATAATTTGTACATAATCCAAAGTTTATTGCCAAGGCGTTTGTACATATACCTCATTAGACCATGAAGAATCGCTGCTTGAATACGCTTTAATCCTATAATAGTAACCAGTAGATGGCGTAAGTCCATTTGCGCTATCAACAAATTGTGTAGTACCACGATTTACGATTCCAATACCAACATATGATGACCAAGGATATCTTCTTTCTATTTTAAAATAATTTTCAACGGAAATATCATCAGTCCATGTAAGCACTACTTTAGTTGAACTTGAAGCAGCTGCTGTTAATCCGGTTGGCGGTGCAATTGAATGTGCAGCACCATCACCATAAGTATTAATTATGCTGCTAAAGGAAGATGTTCCTATTGTATTTATGCTGCGGATTTTATAATAATAAACTGTAGTATCGGCAGCATTTTCATCATTAATATTATTTGTATTCGGCCCAGAAACAAGTTGAATTACAAAGTCACCATAGAATCCTCTTTTTCTCCAAATTTCATAACCGGGAGGATTGGCAATTATGGAATCTTTCCATGATAAATTAATTGCTGTGCTAGACAATCTTAAAAATGTAAAAGAATATGGTGCCGAAGGCGGATATTTTATATCTGAAATTAAAATATTATTCATCGTATCACTGCGTGCTGAAAAGCCATCTTTATCATAATAAATTAGATAATAGCTAATTCTTTTATTAAGATAAGTTGAATCAAAAGAAAGCGGGATCACCGGTTTAGAGCCATCTGTATTGGGTGGGTTCCATTTATATATTGTTCCGTTAACATAAAGTTCAATAAAATTTATTCCAACATCTTGTGTAATATCATAACTAATATTTGTATTTGAATAATTTATTGTATCATTAGAAACAGGGCTATTAATATTTATTTTTAGGTTGTTTGTTCCGCTATTACTTGACGAAGGATTTAAGAATAAATCGGTACATCCTGTAAAGTAAATAATTGCAGTTGAAAAAATTATAAACTGTATAAGTATCTGTTTCTTCATAAAATTTAGAGATCTACAATTAGCAAAAATAATTAGTCATAAAAATTACTTTTCTTGAATCAACGTATTTGGAAAATAATTTTGGTGAAAATTCTTGAAGGCTAAGAAAAATCAAATCAGATAATATTTTTTTAGGTTTCATTTTATCTCTGGAATTTAGTTTGGTAATTTTTGTTTCAAATCTTTTACCAAGCTAAGATATTTCCGTTTGTTAGTGTGATAAAGAATCTAATTATTGTGTTTTTATTATCCAATTTTCATCAGTGATTTTTTATTTGGATTTTTATCCCGTTTTTCTTCCAACCATATAAATAAGTATTAAGTGCTCGGTTTAAAATAATCAAAATAATATGTACGAGATTCATCTGGCAATAAGTCATTTATATAGACATAAATAATGTGAGCGTTTTTATCATATCGGTATTTGGCGATCTTTGTTCCGATAATTTCTGCGCTAAGACTTATATTTTTTGCAGCTTCACTCATATCCAATTGAATAACTAAATCATTTACTATTTGTTTACCCGGATTAGAAATTGTTAAAGAAATTCTTGTGTCGCCGCGTTTATTAACTCGCACCTCTACATAATTTCTTCGTGCCCACCAGTTTTCAACTTGGGATAAAGTAGTAATCCAAAAACCTTTTCTTTTAAGATCTTCAATTACTTTTTTTACAACTCCAATATTTTCAGGTTTGCATTGATAATCAGTATGCAATTTTAATGAATACAATCCGCCTTCAAATAATATTCTATCTAAATCTTCTTGGTAAGTATAGAATTGAAAATTTGGATCAGTCAAACCGAAATCTCTAATAACTTCGTAATCATCCCGTCCGGTTTTTGACATTGACACAAGCAGACTATCTCCTCTTATTATAGTTTTGGGAACTGATCTGTCAGTTAGAGAATCCGTAAAAATATATTTATACTTTGATTGGATTAAAGCTTGAATAGTATTTTGATCATAAATTCCATAATATGGCATACAACCAAGTACCTTGGAACCGGAAATAGTTTCTAAAGAAGTTTTAGCATTGCTTAATTTATCTTTCTGTGTGTCAAAATCATTTAGTTTATTTATGGTGTCGCTTACTGATGTTAAGTATCCGATATCAACCAACGAACCGATTTCTCCATATCTAACCAGCGGTTTAATTACTCCTTTATTTAATTCAGCTTGTGTTGGATCGACGAAGAATGTTGCCGGAACTTTTTCGGAATTCAAAATTCTAAGAAGATTATTTATGTTATTAATATCTTTTGATAAAGTAGGAACAATAACTGCCGCAGCGTTATAATTTGCCGGCCAATCTCGAACAAAAGCAATTGGATTATACGATAACCAATTCATACAATTATTAAATAATCTATCGAAATAGATATAATCTTCTTGAGCTCCAATAACTGAGCTAATTTCAAATCCCATCCAAACAAATCGGCCAGCGCCATAAGTTCCATAAACAATACCGGCGCTCTTTTTAATTTGATCTCTTGTTAATCCATCTTGAAGTCTGTAGTTATACCAAAAACTAGCTTGAACAGTCCGGGGATCTAAAACTTCTACTGACATGGGACGATCCCACGTAGCTACTCTCAGAGGATACCCAGCCGGAATATTTGCAGTAATTGGAAGTCCGCCGCGAAGGGTATGAATCTTAGTAAATTCAGAAGGTGAAATTTCTTTACTGAATTTTAAACCGAAAACTTCAGAGAAGAAATCCCAGCCTCTCCACTTACCATCATTTGAATATGATGCGGTTCCGCTTGTAGCAAAAACGCTTCCCCCATTATTAATATATTTTTTAAGCTGCATAATTTCTTTATCGCTAAGTGATTTAGATCCGGGAAGAATTAACAGCTTATATTTGTTTGCCATTCCAAGTTCAATTGTAGAATCGGCGATTACATCATAATTAAAATTCGAATTAGATAGAAATTTTTTCCAGGTAGAGACATTATCATTTAACCAAGTACTTCCGACAGGAAGCATGTTCTCGGTATATTTTGAATAAAGAATTCCTATTGTAGGTTTTTCACCATAAAGAGCTTCCTTTATTATTTTTGTATTCGGTAGTAATTCGGCAGCATTGAATCTTCCAAATACACCGCGCAGGATATATAAATAAATTAAAATTGATCCGACAAGGATCGTTATTCCGCTCAAAACAATTAAAGCTTGGTTTACACCGCCACGCTTTTTTGTTGTTATCGCCACTTTAAGGCTCCAGATTCTTTATCATCTTTAGTCGATACATAACCTTCTTCAGTATATTTCATAAATTTTGCATCCCGGCCTAATCTTTCTTCAGTTCTATTATTTCCCGTTCCTGGTCCTTGATAACTTTTTTGCTGATTATATGTAGACTGAGAAAATTGCTTTGGCTGCGGCGTACGTGAGCCGTAAGCTTGGCCATAAACTGAATAAGGTTGAGGTCTTTGCTGCTGCATCGGCGCCTGGCCTTGTGGTGCTTGCTGCTGAATAATTATAGGCTGTCTATCAATATAAGCTTGTTGTGGAACAGCTCTCTGCTTATCTGATGGCATAACGGCTGGCGCAGAAGCCGGTGTAACTAATTCAGCTTTTACTTCAGATGGTTGAGGTGCAACCGCTATTTGCCCCTTTCTTTCTCTAACTTTATAGAGAACATAAGCTCCGATTGCTAGTAAAAAAGTACTGATCGTAGCAACCAGAATTATTGTTGACAAAATAGGAATCAGTTCCATAAGTGACCTCTTGAGTAATTAAATTTTAAAATCTACGCTTTAGCTGTGCCTACTCTTTCGAGTTTTCCCCAGGTCATTCTAATACCAAGGAATTCTTCGATTGTAGACATCGCTTTACAAATATCGATTATAAGAATAAAAAACATTCTATAAATTATTGAATAACCAACTAGTCTAAATTCTTCTTTTTCAACTGCAATACAATAAAGAGCAGTTACCAAATCTAAAAGCGCTAAACCTGCCCACCAGAAAAATATTAGAGAAGAAAAACCAAATGCCAACGCAGCAATTATGAAAAACAAGTTAGCTGCAATATTCATTGCCGGCCATATTAAAGCTTCATAAAACATTGTCCAAAGAATAAAAGTATCTCCGAAATTAATACTTGGATTAACCATTAGCTTTCTGTGTTTTCTAATTGACTGGAGTATCCCTCTAGTCCATCGGTATCTTTGTTTTAGAAGCTGCTGAAGTTTTGTAGGGGCTTCTGTATATGAAATTGAATTCGGTTCATAATAAATCTTCCAGCCGTTTGCAAGTATTTTAAGAGTAAGATCTGCATCTTCAGCAAAAGTATCACTTGAATAAAAACCAGCTTCTTCAATAGCTTTTTTTCTAAAGAAACCAATAGGGCCAGGAATTATATTTACTAATCTTACATAACTCTGAGCGCTTCTCGCCATGTTTAGACCTTCAATATATTCTAGCGCTTGAAGATCTGTAAATAATTTCCCTCTATTTAAAACTTTAACATTACCCGCAACAGCCCCAATCTCTCTGTTTGAAAAATGTCTAACTGCAAGTTTAACAGAATCCGGAGAAAGCTGCGAATCACCATCCATGCATAAAACGATTTCAGCTTTTGAAAGCTTTATGCCGGCATTTAAAGCTTTTGCTTTTCCTCCATTCGGTTTATTTATTAAAGAAACTTTCACATCAGAAAATTTACCTTTTTGATATCCAACCAAAGTTTCTGCAACTTCTTTTGTGCGATCAGAAGAACCGTCATTAATTACTATGATTTCATAATTCGGATAATTAAGATTGAGCAGAGATTTTATAGAATCAGCAACTACTTTTTCTTCATTAAATACCGGGACTAAAATCGAAACAAATGGAAAATAACCTCCTAACGGCGCTGTGTAAGTATATTGATTTATGTAAAGGTAAGCCAGTAAAAGAATTGCAAAATATCTGAACAACAATACGAATAAGAAAATTACTAGAGCGACAATTGTTGCATATTCGAATAGAGATTTAACTGATAATACCGTAAGTGGAAGAGTATAAATTATAATCAAGATTAAAAGAACAGAGATTATTCCATTAATTAAAATTCTCCGTAAATATCTTTTTGGTTTGTCAACATCAGTTTGATTTGGTTCGCGGTTTTCGAGAACAATTGCCAAACGTTTTATTTCTTGATTTAGTTCCATTAGTCATTTATTATAATTTTTCTTAACAAAACTTCAATTATGATGCCACGTAAATCATTATTTTACCAATTACTTTTAGCTGTATTAACATTCGATCTTGTCACAGATTAAGATTTTGTTTTTGGCCTGTATCAAATTAAACCAAGGTTAAAATTTTATAAATTACGAAAGTGTTAAATGATTGAGGTTAAAAGTAAATCTTATAAAAATAGAAATTGTCAAATAGTTTTAATGTAGTTGATGATTATTATAATCATTCAACTAAAACTATAGAGTAATTTAAATATCATTTTATAATATTAAATTGTATTAGCTCACAAAATCTTAAATTAGGTGAACTAAATGCAATTAATCATTTTAATGAATAAGATATTTTTTGTCTGGTTAGTGTGGAATGTTTTACGATCTTTAGATTATAGTGACCAGTAAGCTGTTAAACCAATAGTCCACGAGCTATAACCGACATAATTTTGTAAGCTGCTGCCGCCGCTAATTCTACCTTGAAGTGTAAAACGATCGGCTAATCTAAAAGTTGCAATACCGTAAGCTTGCCTAAGTATAAAATTTGTGTTTGAAACAAATCCAATTAAGCCGCCGATAGTAACTGTGGAAGTAGAATCTTTAATAACATCCCAGTCAGCAGTTATGTTGTGGGAAGAATAACTTGAAGGTGAAAAATAAACGATTGAAGTTTTCCGGAAACCTGATCCATAATATTCGTAACCAAAAAGGAAATCAGGATAGAAATATTTTCCAATTCTAAATGCTAAAGTATTCCCAATATTTCCATCGGAAAAACTCATGTAAGAATAATCAATAGAAGTTTTCAATCCGGATTTAAACTGATAATATCCGCCTGCTCTGAATGTATTTGCATCTATTCTTAAAGCAATTAAATAAGGAGAAAAAATTAATTGAGAGGCATCTAATTTCGAATAAGATCCATAAATCGCATATTTATTTGGAACTTCAGATCTGGCGTAAACATCAGCAACAGGTTGTGAGTATGTATTACTGTAATATGTATTTCCAAAATTTACTCCAAAGGTTAGAGCTTCAGCTAATCTGAATGTTAAATCCCACCGTAGAGTATTAGTATTAACTTGAGCTAAATCCGAAGCTAAAGTTGTTCTAAATGCTTCGGCACCAACTGAAAAGAAAGAAGTAATTCCAAGATCAATACGTAAACCTTGAATGCTATTTTTTATTCCAAGATTATCAGCATAATACGAACCATATGGTGTTACTAACGTATATGTAGGAAATGTATTTAAGAATCCTCTAAAACCGGTAACTGGCATCCAGTTATACCTTTGATCGATCATTGCAACTTGCGAGGAATCTAATTTCATTTTTTCTTTCATGTTATCATAAACATCTTCAGCTTTGCTATATTCATGCATTCTGAAATAAGAATCACCCAAATATAAATTAACATTAAAATTATCGGAGCTGTCTTTCGCTAATCTTTGGAAATTTGCAAGAGCATTTACAGAATCTCCCATTACAAAATATGCCGTCGCTCTTGCAACATCGATATTAAAATCATAACCTTGATTTAACAAGTCTGCATAAATATCAATTGCTTTTTGATAATTGCCTGCACACACATTCACATCGGCATATTCTTTTTCAATCAAATTATTTTGTGCGGAACTTGCTAAGAATTCTTCATATAAAGGTAAAGCATCCTGGCAATTATGTTCTCCATAAAGTGTTTCTGCTTGACTAAGCAGTGCATAATTTTGTTCCTGCTGATATCTGAATTTATTCATTGTCATCGCTGCCTGAAGGCTCTTAAGATCAGAACTACCAGGATTTAAAGTTTTGATTTTGTCCATATAATTTTCTGCATCAACAAAATTATTATTTCGCATACTCAGCGAACTCATCGCAATAAGTCCAGCAATATTGTCCGGTTCCTTATTTAAAACATTAGTTAAATAATTTTTTGCATCGTCAAGATTTTGACCTGTCCAAACATCAAGTTCACCCATAAACAATTGATACTTTAGATTCTGAGGATCCTTTTTTAATAATATTTGTAATTTATCTTGAGCTTTAAAATAATCCCGATTATCAGCTTGCGCTTGAACATACCTAAAAAGAATATCAGTATCATTTGGATATTTATTTAGATAGCTTGAATACACTGCTATAGCAGTATCATAATCCTGTAATCGAGAGTAATATAATCCAAGATTTTCCACGGCATCTTTATCTGTAGAATCGGCAGCAAGTTTTGCTTTGTATGTTATTACTTTTTCTTTATAAATAACATTACTTAATGAATCGACCTGGTTAGAAATAGCAGCAACTTCTGATGAATCATATTTAGCGTTTTGCAAATATTGAATTTGTTGTGAAGCTTCTTCAAATCTATTTGCTTCTATTAATGCTTTTAATAAACGAAATCTTGTGTCATTATCATTAGGAACTTTTTTTACTATCCGGTAATATTTATCAATCGGATAAACAAACTTCGCCCTTGCAGGAGGCAATCCATAATTAAAATATTTATATGAAGTATCATTAACAGTATAAACATAACCTTTACCTCTTGCTTCATCTAATCCATCCATTGCTTCTTTGAAGTATGGTTTCAAGGCGAGGGCGCTTTCAAAAGCTTGAATTGCAATATGAGTTTTTCCTAACCATAAAGAAAAATATCCAAATCGTGACCACAACCGCTGATCATTTGGATATTCTTCTGTATATCTCTTCAATATTGGCCAGCCTTTTGCGATATGATTATTCTTTGCTAAAATTTCAGAATAACGAATAATCTCATCCGGTGAAGCATGAGTCATTGTTAAATATTTATCATACCATTCTTCTGCAACCGGCCACTGACCTAAATTTTTATATGCTTTACCGATTGACAGGTAATTTTCAGGATTATTTGGGTTTATTGCGATTTCTCTTTTATAACCTTCGATATCATTATATAAAAGAGAGTACCAGGTGCTTGTAGCTCTGGCAAGATTAGCATTTATTTCTTTGTTATTTGGCTCCAGTTTTCTTGCTGATCTGTAATCATAAACAGAGTTTTCAAACTGCTGCCTTTTTTCATAACATTCACCGCGCAAATTATATCCATCGGCTTGTTGGGGATGCGCAGAAATATATCTATTCAATAAATCTATTGCTTCACCGAATCTGCCAACGCTCATTTCCTGTAAAGCTTCCTGCTTCATTGCATCGGCAATTGATTGTGATCTTAGATTTGATGAATAGAAGAATACGGCAATGAGAATAAAAAAGATTAAAGTTATTTTATTCATAAAAATATCTGCTAATAGAATCCTAATTTATTCTTTTCTATTTCTACGTCAGATGTTATCTGCTGAAAAATATCTTCTGCGTTTTGAATACTTTCATCTACTTTTACAGTGAATACAGATATGTATGGAATAACATTCTTTAAATAGTTCGGATCGTTGTTTGGAAGGTTTGCTTTTACTTTTGCAATTAAATTCATTATTGTTTTTGGATCATCTTTGGTAACCAAAATAATTACTTTATTGCTCAATACACATATTTTATCTTTCCGGTCGCATGCTAATCTAATTGAACTTTGTAATTGTGTTATAGTTAAAAGCCCTAATTTTTCTGCTGCTTGTTCAAGTTTAAATGAAAGAATTGTAAATACCTGGCCGGTACTTTTAAATAATGCTATTTGATTATTCAATATCAAATAAAAATCATTTAAGGAATAGAAATTAGAAAAAGAAATATTTTCAACCGGTAAATCAATTTCTGCAAGCGATTTATATTTTGATTCAGCAGGATTTATCCTTTCATGATTATATTGCGGTTTTGTTTGTGGTTTTGTTTGTGGTTTTTGAAAATCCACAATAATACCTCTATACGGTTCAATATAATAATTCGCTTTAAATCTTCCTTCGGTATGACCAATGTTAGGAGTAATTGTCATTACTCCGTTTTGAGTTTGATTTGAATCGTCTTCACTTTTTTGCAGATAAATAATTCCGGTTGAATAAGTAGCCATTGCATCAACAATTGAATTAGCAAGTGATGTTGCCGGATCGCCAAGAATAAATAAACTTGTTATTGCGTTTTCTTCAATCGATTCAATAGTTTGAACAAAAACATCCTGAAGAAGATTTATATTATTAAATCCAATGAAAGGTGTTAATTCATCAAATACAATTTTGTTTGGCTGATATTGCTCTACAACTGTTACAATATCATTTAAATATTCTACTAAAAAATCATCAGGATTGCCAACTTCATAAAGGTCCGAAGGAGGAGCCACTCTTACAACAATAATAAGGTTTTGATTCATGTAATGTTGTAAATCAAAATCTATTGAAGCTGCTTGAATCATCAAATCTTTTGGACGCATACTTGTAAAATACAAGCAAACTTCCTTTTGGCTTGCACATTCCAGAGCATATTGTAATCCAACCAACGTCCTGCCGGATTTTCTCGGGCCTATTAATAAATAGGTTCCGCCTCTGTAAAATCCGCCCCAAGCATTATCAACAAGAGATAAACCCGATTGGACTAATTGTATTTTCTTTTTCATTTCTTTCAAACAACCTTATCATAATTTTTTTAAATTTTCCAAATATTATGCCGAATAATAGTATGCAGAATTGCTAAATTGCATATAATTTCATCAGGCAAATTGATTTAAAGAGAGACAACAAGGAATTATTGTATTAGAATGCTACAAAACGCTTTTTTAATTGAAATTCTAATATTTGAATTTTTTTTCAGTGAGAATAATATCCGTAAACAAATAATGCAGTTGCATTCCCGGTAATTGTCGGTTCATTAGTTATATAATCCCATCGATCATCATAATATTTTACAGTTTCCGAATTAAAAAAATCATACTTATGATTTTCTCTTTTCATTTGATATTGACTTAGAATATATTCAGGTGCTGGTCCAGCAGTTAAAGCGCCAGGCAAATATCCGCCATGAAAATACGCTACTTGAGAATGCAAATGTTTCGGAAAATCTGTGCCTATATTATAAATAAAACTTAATCCCCATGGATTTCTCCCAAGCACATAATCTCTTTGATCCAGAGCTAATGAATCATATGCACTGCTGCCGGTCAAATTTTTATAAAGAATTGCTTGAAGCGATACTCCTAATAAAGCATTTGTTGTTCCCCAGCTATAGGCAAGTCCCACATTAAATGCAGAGGAATCTTTATTCAAATTGAAGCTAATCAGATTATTCAAAATATATTTTGAAAATCTTGGATAAATTTTTCCTAATCTATAATCTGCCAATGAATTTATATTTCCATAACTCCACCAATAATCAGAACCGGCACTATCCGCATAAGTAACAGCATCGGTTAAATATTTTTGTTGATTAGTAGTGAGATAAAGTTCAACTGCACTAAGCGCAAGCTTTCCCCAAAAAGTATTATCACGATACATACCGGTTCCGCTTGTATCAATATTCGGAACTTGATCTCGAATTGAATATAAATTTTCAGCGGCATCTAAACATTGTTTTGCAAAGTCATATTTCTTAAATCTTTCCGACCACACCCGCGATGCTAAAGCCATAGTAGCGGCAAATATTCCGATCTGATTTTTTCCCATCCCAACAAACCCCGGACGATCATATTGAAGAGTATCGTTTTCAGGCAATCTCCATCCAACTTCATGGTCCCTTAAATCCATAACCTGTGTTACCAGCTTATATTTGGAATAATTGCATCTTAAAAGCCAATCTAAGCCAACCTTTGCTTCTTCCAGCACATCCGGTATGCCGTCTTTGTCTTCATCAAAATTAAATTTGGATTTATCAAACTCATATGAAAACATCAGCATGTAAGTTGTGTAAGCGGCAGTAGAGAGAAACTTAATATAATCACCAGCATCATGCCAGCCGCCTGTTAAATCTACTCCGCCTTTATGTCCTTCATCTCCAATTAATCTAACAACATCGGAAAGGTGACATGGTTTATGTAAAATTGGATTTGTCGGGCCGCATCTTTGTTCTCTAAAAAAAAGCATTAAAGAATCTACAACTTTATTATACAGATTCTTTCCTATTTTTAATGGATATGAATTAGTTCCGTCAACTTCAATTTTATAATTACCTTGAGCTGTTAGATTTGAAAAATCTGCGTAATAGCAATATTTAAATTTGCTGTAAGAAAGTTTTGATTTTTTCAAGTTGTCGTTAAATACTGTTTTATTGTTAGTTAGATTTTTAACTTCAAATTTTAGATCGGTTATAGGATTTTCTGAAAAAACCACTGCTGTTTTCAAATCATTAGGAAGATAACCTACTTGATTTGCTCTAATATAAATTTGATTTATATTTCCTGAGGCAGCGCAGCTAGAAGCAAATAATGGGAAAATAATGCAGATTAAAAATTTATTTATTTGAAGGTCAATTTTATTTTCAAAGCAAACACTTTTAAAAATTTTATTTAATTTCAAAGTGGATCTCACAAATTTACAAATTATGGTAAAACTTCTTCAATTTCCTTGCGCAGCGTGGATTTTTCAACAGGTTTTGGAATGTACTTATTAGCTCCCAGTTGTAAAAATTTTTCTTTGTCCCCTTTCAAGGCATATGCTGTAACTACAAATACAGGAAAGTTCGATAAATTTAAACCGTTTCTTACTTCTTTAAGAACATCTTCCCCGCTTAATTTACCAGGAAGATTTATATCAAGTAATAAAAGGTCGTATTTATTATTTCTTAAAGATTCAATTCCTTTCTCTGCATCATCAGCCACATAAACATCATATTTATCTCTTAAATAGATTTTAAAAATTAATTGTGTTTCAAGGTTATCTTCTACGATTAATATTTTTTTCTTTTCCACAGTAAAAATTACAGCAATTGTTGAAGTATTGTCATTTATTCCCTTTTATTTAAGTAATTTAATTAATTTCTTCCATTTGTAAATTGTTCTTTTCGTTTTTAGTTTCTGGAAAATCCGTACCAATAATTTTATCCCACACCGGTGAGCTAACGCCAAATCCCAATTCCGAATTCTGATAATGATGTTTCATATGATGTTTTTTTAATGCAAGCCAAAATTTATTATGAATATTAAAATGATGAACAGCGTAATGTGTAATGTCATAAAATAAATATCCGGTTAAAAATCCGACAAAAAATGGAGCGACATAACTTTTGCCTAAAAGAGAATCAAAAATGAAATAAAACAAAATTGCCAAAGGAATACTAACTGATGGAGGCATTACAAGTCTCTTAGAATCGCTTGGATAATCATGATGAACGCCATGAAATATAAAGTGAATTTTTTCACCAAAAGCTGACTTAGCTTTATAATGGAAAATGAATCGATGAAGCGTATATTCAGTAAAAGTCCAAACAATAATACCTATAACAATCAGCATTAAAATATTTAACACAGTTATTTTAGACATCACAAATGATTTGTATATAAAATATAAAATAACAGGCAAATAAATTATAACTGGAACAGAAGGATGGACATGAGACAAAGCCTCCATGAAATCATTTTCGAACATCCTTACTGTTTCATCTTTATTCGAAACAAAATTCTTCGGCATAATCACCTCTAATTAAAGTCGCCGGGTAAATTTAATAATTTTTTTTCAATAAAAAATCTAAGTATGATGTATATAACATATTATTAAATAATGAAATTATTTAACTCATCAACTTTTAAAAAGATAACTATTCACTAAATCTTTTTTGCACCAATTCCCGGAAGCGGACTTAGCGTAACTTTCCCGTCAATTATTTTTGTCCCTTCATAAACATCATTGCTAATTAGAAGGGCTCCGTCAAGATCAGCCCAATCTACTAAAGGGGAAAGCTGCGCTGCTGCCGAAATTGCGCATGAAGTTTCTGTCATACATCCTAACATCACTTTCATTCCCAAAGCTCTTGCAAGTGTTATCATTTTATATGCCTCACGCATGCCTGTACTTTTCATCAGTTTGATATTTATACCGGAAAAAATTTCCCGTGCTTTTACAACATCACTTAATCTTTGCACTGATTCGTCTCCGATTGTCGGCAGCGGGCTATGTTGTGTTAACCATTTAAGATCTTCAACTTGTATTTTTGGCATTGGCTGCTCAACGAACAAAACATTTTTTTCATTTAACCAATTGATCATATCAAGCGCGTATTGTCTGTCCGTCCAGCCTTGATTCGCATCAGCAGTTATCGGTTTATCCGTAACCGACCGAATGGTTTCGATCATCTCTCTGTCGTTATCTCTTCCGAGCTTAACTTTTAAGATTTTGTATTCATCGGCTTCTTTTACTTTTTGTCTTACTACATCCGGTTTATCAATTCCGATTGTAAAAGATGTATAAGGAGTTTTATCTTTGTTCAATCCCCAGATGTTATACCACGGCTGGTTCATAAGCTTGCCGATAAGGTCATGCAATGCAATATCAACCGATGCTTTTGCTGCCGGATTTCCTGGAGCAATTGAATCGATGTCGGCTAATATTGTTTCAAGATCAAAAATATTTTCATATTTGGCGAAGTCAACCTTGGAAAGAAAATCTAGAACTGTTTGATGCGATTCCCCGAGATACGGCGGCATTGATGCTTCTCCGTATCCTATAATTCCTTCATATTCAATTTCAGTTAATACAACCGGAGTTGTTGTTCTGGAATTAGTTGCAACAGTGAAGACGTGTTTTAATTCCAATGTGTAAGGCTTATATCTAAATTTTATTTTACCCGACATTTTATTTCCGATAATTTTTTCTGTTAATAAATTATTTGTATAACCGGATACCAAAGCAGAACCGGCTAATAATCCTGTTGTTTTAAAAAAATCTCTTCTATTTTGTTTCATCAGAACCCCATTTAATTTTTAAAAATATTTTTCTAACTCTTACACTCGTATGTTGAGATTGTTAATAAAGATAAATTATTTTTCGTTATAAAAAACTGGCTTAACAGATGAGAGAGCGGACTTACACTAGGTAAGAAGAACTCTATACCGTGTTCAAGGGATTAC